>CAYOLR010000057.1:0-13855 GCA_964404815.1 uncultured Halobacteriales archaeon | reverse complement strand
CGACGATCACCTGGTCGATGTCGATCCGCGGGTTGTTCTTCGGCTTGATCGTCTGTTCCTGTGTGGCGTGCAGGAAGTCGTAGAGGAACTCCCGTTGGAGTTTGAGGAGCTCCTCCCCGCTGAAGATGCCACGGTTGGCGTTGCAGAACGCGCCCGAGTAGTCGAAGGCCCGGGGGTCTGATTCCCCGTAGACGGCGAGCTTCGAGTAGTTGACATCGCCGGTCAGCTCGGTTTCGTCCTGGTTTTTCTTGTCCTTCGGCTCGAACGTTTCGACGCATTCGCGGTTGGTCTCATCGGCCACCAGCCGCACGACCTCGACGTGGTTGTCGAAGACGGCCTCGAGGTCATCGTCGTAATGGGCGAGCAGCCGGTCGAGGTAAAAGGCCGACTCGGGGTCCGGCGACTGCTCGTTTCGGATCGAATACGGGGCGTCGAGGCCCTCGTTGACCTCGTCCAGGACCTGCTGGCGTTGGGCCGGTGGCAGGAGCACCAGCGGGTCCTGGTTCATCGGCGACCGGACCACGTCGTCCGCCGGGTCCTGATCCTCGATCACGTCGGTGAGGTTGGTCCACCGGAAGGTATACAGCCGCCCGTCGTCGGTCCGGGTATAGTCCTCGAAATACCGCCTGAGTTGCCGATCGAAATCCGACTTCCCAGACCCGACGGGCCCCAGCAGCAGCTTGATCCGTTTCTCCGGGCCGAGGCCCCGGGCCCCGCTTTTGACCTTGTTGACGAACTCGTGGATCGCCCGATGGATGCCGTCGCCGTAGAAGGCGTTGGCACCGTCGGACATCGGGTCCTGCGTCGCGAGGTGGTACCGGACCATGCCGGTCTCCTCGTCGTAGCTCGACCCGTAGTGGTCGAACATATCGGCGACGCGTTGATGGGCGTTTCGCGCGATCGTTGGATCGCGATGCAGCTCCTCCAGGTACCAGCTAACGCTGCGTGGTTCTCGGAGGTCGTCCGGGACCGACTCGCGATACTGCGCTGAAAGGTCGGCGAGGGTTTCGGTTTGGCCTGTCATGATGGGTGAGCGGTCTGGTGACCGCGTCGGAGCCCAGGGCCTGGTCGGGGCGACAGCACTGTCGCTATCGGGACGACACCTCACACGGGACGACCAGATCGCATCCCCCACGACATTCGGCTGGCCGGCGGCGGGGGTCGTGGGCGGCGTATCGGACGTGGGCGCGACCGATACTGTTTAATCCATGTGGTGTGAGAACATATAACTCTTTTTGCCACCGCGATCGACGCCGCGCCGTTCAGGTCGCCGGTTTCTTTCGGTTCTGATAGGTCGGGGACCCACCGGGTCGGCCGGGCTTTAAGTAGAGGTGGGAAACCGCATCCGGAAGGGCTTACCCGCGAGGTTGGATACACCCTATCGATGGCCCTCGGTTCGCTTCCGACCGGGTGGGAAGTCTGGAACGAGGAGCCCGACGGCCGAGTGATCCTCGCCTACCGGCCCGACGTATTCAACGGGACGGACTTCGATTCGGCCTGCCTCCCGACGATCACCGTCGCCCCCGGTCGGTCGCCCGACCAACACCCCGAACGCCGGAAGCGGTCGGCCAGCTGGCATGTCGCGCTCTACCTCGAACCCGCGGTCCGGGTTCGGGAGTGTGACGCCAGCTTCGACACCCGGGAATCTGCCGTGAAGGGGGCGCGGTCGATCGCGGAAGACTTCGCCGCCGGGACCGTCGACTACCGGTCGGCGTACATGGATCCCCGTGAGAAGTACCTCGAGACGCTTGATGGACTGATCGGTCGAGAGGGTTAACACGCCAGGCCCTCATTCCGAAACCATGGCACAGCTGACCCTCATCGGCACCCGCCTCGCAGCCGAGGGAACGGAGTTCGTCTACGGCGGTGAGGCGTCAGCCTGTGCGGACTGTCCGTACCGGGAGCAGTGTCTGAACCTCACGGAGGACCGCCGGTATCGGGTGACCGCCGTCCGCGAGAACGCGCCGACCCTCGAGTGTGGCGTCCACGACGAGGGCGTCGTGGCGGTGGAGGTCGAACCGGCCCAGATCCGGGCCAACGTTCCGTCAGATCGCGCCTATGCGGGCAACCGGGTCCGACTCGCCGGCCCGTGTCCACACACCGACTGTCCGAGCCACGAGTACTGCGAACCGGCGGGGGGCCAATTCGAACAGGAGTACCGGATCGCCTCCGTCGTGGGTGAGCCGCCACACGACTACTGCATGTTGGACCGGGATCTCACCCTGGTGGAGTTCGCCCCACCAGAGGACTAGGGCATCGACGGGGCGTCCTTGTCGGACACGGACCCCACGTGCTTGCCAGCGAAGCCGAACTGATCCGCGTACCCGTACGGTGAGAGCAGGATTGGATAGAAGGGCTCATCGGCGACGAGCGGTTCGCCATCGGCGGCGGCGAAGGTCTCGCCGGATTCGACCTTGACGAAGTTCTCGACGAACACCTCGTACGCCTCGGCGGCGGGCTTATCGATCCGCTCGTCCAGCCGGAAGACCGGGACGTCACGACCGACCGGCTGGCCGGGCAATGCCCCGGTCGCCGTCAGGAACTCCCGGGCGATCCGGTAGGCGTTCTCGGCCGCCTGCTCCGAGCCCTGTCGGCCCGCCTCGATCTCGATGAAGTCCGCTTCGAGCGCGAATATCCGGCCTTCGGGCTGGTCGACGTCGACCAGGGCCGTGATCGACAGGTACGGCGCGATCTCGGCCATCCGACTGTCCAGCCCGTTGACGATGCCGAACGGTTCGTCCGTCGACTGTGTCGAGTGGATCGCCAGGGCGACCATGCCCTCGAGCTCGTCGGCATGGGCTCGAGCCACGCCGAATTCGTGGGCCCCTTCCGGGCCGTCCTCCCCGAAGGCGCGGTTGAGGTCGGTATCGATGTACCGGACACCCCGCTCGAGCGCGGCCTCGTTCGCGACGATGAGCTTGACCGGTCGCTCTACCGGCGGGTCGTCCTCGAGGAGTCGTTCGATCGCCCGGACGCCGCACGGTTCGTCGCCATGGAGGGCCGCAACGATGGCGATCTCCGGCGTCCCGTCGCCCAATGTATACACCCGCATTTCAGTCTTACTGCAGAGTGGATGCCCGTGGGATTTGAGGGTTACGAGATTCCGGGACCTATTCGAGCGAGGCGACGTAGGCATAATCCGTCTCGTCGGCGCGTGGGACCCGATCGTCCAGCCGGATCCGCCAGCCGTCGATCACGGCAGGATCGTCCACGGCGTTGTTGACCCGGACCCGGATCGCGGTGAGGTCGACCCCATAGAAGTCCGACGGGACGCCGTGGAGGTACTGCAGTGCCGTCTCGAAGAGGCTTCGCATCCCCGCATCGTCCTCGTAGTCAACGTGTTTGTGAGCGCCGGCCGCGACCTGGACCATCCCGTGCAGGAAGGCGCTTTCCGTGGTGCCCGCACCGTAGTTATACCACTCCGCCTCGAAGCAGTCGTGGGATTCGTGATAGGCCGCCACGTTGAAGAGCCGGACACCGTGCGATACCGCCCGTCGCAGGGTGGCGTGTTCCCACCCCGTCTCGGGATCCCAGCCGGTGGGGGTGCGATCAGCCGGGGGCGGCGGAACCGCCGGGTCGTCCGTGTGCTCTGCCATCAGCGGCCCCCGGCTACTCCGTGTCGAAGGGCTGGTTGTCGTAGAGGACGGCGCGGACCTCGTCCTTCGAATCGACCTTGCGATCACCGTCCGGGAGCGTGACCCGATACCCACCGTCCACCCGTTCCCACCGATCCTCGTGTCGGGCGAGGAGGTCGGTGCGGGCCAGCGTGGAGGCGGCCGCGGCGGTATCGTCCGTCACGGTTCGCTCGGCGGCCGGGCGCCCCGAGAGGCCCTCCGACGAAGTGGCTCGGTCATCGGGCGTGACGATATCCGAACTGCCGCAGAGCGGGCAGGCCGAGTCGGCGTCCTCCACCGTTGTGCCACAGATCGCACACCGATACGTTGGGGCCTCCTCGGCCACGGCATCCGGCTCTGCCGAGCCGACGAGCCCGCGGACCCAGTCGAGCAGCGATGAGACCAGTCCCATGCTTATCGGTAGTGTTTGAACAACAGCGCGCGGACGTCGTCCCGCGTCCGGACGGTTTCGGTGCCCCCCTCGGGGAGCGTCACCACGTAATTTCCGTCCTCGCCCTCGGATTCCTCCCATTTGTCCTCGTGGGTCTCGAGCAGGCTCATCATGGCCTCAAGGCGATCCTCGTCACCCGGGGGTTCCCCCGTCGAGGCGTCAGCGGCCTCGGCCGATCCCGACGATTCGGAACCCGTTTCGGCCGCCCCTTGATAGTGATCGATGAGATACTGCAGGGCGTCTTGGTAGCGGACGGCACCGTATTCGCCGACGTGGTCATCGGTTAATTCCCCGATGAGGCCGTCGAGGAAGGTTTGTTGATCGTCGGAGATCTCGATTTCCGGCATGGGTTGGGATTGGTCAGGCCCGACGTAAAGATTCAGGCCGCTGGCCACCGTTGGGTCCCCATGGATACGGTTGTCCGTCGGCTCGTCCTGGTAATGGTCCTCACGCTCGTGTCGATGATGTTGGCGGGCGGGACGCTCGTGACGTCGATCCGGTCGGGATCCGACCCGAACGGCTGGATGATCCTCGGGAGCGTCATCCTGCTGGTGGCGGCGGGGTATATGGCCTTCAAAGCGTTCGCCAATCCCGTGGATTTCGGCGACGCGTGAGGAAAAACGAGAGAGAAGGCGGTTGGCTATGGGGGGACGGTTACGGCGCAGCCAGTGGGTGCGAGAGGGCCGTCATCGGGCCGACACCGCATCACGAACGGCGGGGGGATCGAGCCTGTCGGATGTCTCCACCGTCCCTGATCTTGTCCTCACATCGGGGACAGACGCGGGGGTCGTCCATCCCGTCGGGTGCGAACACCCGGGCATATCGACGCGTGACATGGCTGCCACAGTTCTGGCACGTTGGCATGGCTGCGCTGCCACCGCTGGTGGGGGGAACCAGCGAGGCAGGCGATGGTTAACCGGCATTTCCTATAAACATACGTCAGACAACTGTCACACATGACCATGGTTTTGTCGTTTCCGATAACACTTAATATCGTGAGGATCCTATCAACACTCGGACAATGTACGATCTAACGGGGTTTCAACGGGACCTGCTCTATGTCATTTCGGGCCTCGAGGATCCGAGCGGTCTCCGCATCAAGGACGAGCTCGACGACTACTACGAATCCGAGATTCATCACGGGCGATTGTATCCGAATCTCGACGCGTTGGTCGAAAAAGGCCTCGTCGAAAAGGGCCACCTGGACGACCGAACGAATACCTACGCGCTGACCAAACGGGGCGAACGGGAACTCGAGGCCCGACGCGAGTGGGAAGAGCAATACCGGTAGCCGGTCACGCGCTTTTTTCTCCGACGGCGTCCATCCGATCGCCATGGCGATCGATGTCTCGACGAAGCAGTCCGTGGCGGTTATCGATATCACCGATCGGGTCACCGACCGGCTCCCGGCTGATCATTCGGGGGCTTGTACCGTTTTCGTCCCCCATACGACGGCCGGCATCACGATCAACGAGGCCGAATCCGGGCTGCTCGCGGATCTCGAGCGGGCCCTGGAACGACTGGTTCCCGAGGGGGAGGGCTACGAACACAACGCCATCGACAACAACGCCACGGCGCATCTCAGATCGATGCTGCTCGGTGCCGAAGTGACGGTGCCCGTCGCCGATGGCCGGCCGGACCTCGGTCGGTGGCAATCGATCCTCTTCGTCGAGAGCGACGGCCCCCGAACCCGACAGGTCTCCGTCCGACCGATCCCGACCAGGTGACCCGCGCCGACTGGCCCCCTTCGTTTCGAATGGAGACCGCCGGACTGCAGGTGGCAACGGACAGCGATCGCCGGATCCGTTTCCCGTGGAACACGGGAGAACGGGGTGATTCCACCGATACGGATGCAGAAGACTCGATAAAACGTTTTGCCGCCTCTCAGGCGTTGATGAAAGGTCCAAAAATCGGTTGTGATCGGGGTAAATTAACCTGAATTCACCAGAAGGTTCCTTCCACTATATGGGGTCGCCTGTTGTACGGGATATCAGGTGGTCCCAATGGCTGACGCTGAACCCCTCCACGATCGCCGGTCCGCCATCTCCTCCCACGGTGGTGAGTCCAGAAACGAGAGTCTCTTCGCCGCCCGTACGCTGACGGCCCCCCTGTCGGCGCTGTCGTTCTGGTTAGCAATCGCGCTCCCGGCCCTCTACCTCCCACTGTTCGTGACCGGCCTCGAATCGACGAGCGAACTCCTCACCTTCCTCGGCCTGTTCGCCCTGCACCTCCTGGCCCTCTTCGGCGGCCGGTCCCACCGCCGAAGCTGAGTTACGTCGCCTCGGTAGTGTCCGTGGGAAGCAGATCGTACCAGATCGCCACTCCCAGCCCGAGCGCCAGGATCCCGACGACCAGTAAGACCAGCGATTGGGTCTGGAGCAGCCCGAAGACCCGATCGATGAGCGTGGTGACGAGGCTGGCCATCGCGCCGGGCAGGTCCGCGGGCAGCCCGGCCCGCAACCGGGGCGGGAGGGTGCTCGCGATGCCGAACCCGAGTAGGCCGGAGACGAAGAGGCCGATTCCCGCCCCGACCGCGGTGACGGCGATCGATTTGGTCAGGAGGTAGATCCCTGCGATCAGCAGGATGGCCAGTAGGGGGAGGGCGAACTGGAGGATGTCGGCGATACCGACGGCTTGGCGAACGGTTTGGAGCTGTTGGCGGGTATCCGCCCCCATTTGCTCCGTCAGGTCAATCCGGTCGGGGATCTCCTCGGCCAGCCGATCCTCCGTTACGGCGACGATGGCTTCGGCGAGGTCCGCCTTCTCCGTCTCGATCTGGCTGGAGAACTCGGCATACGACATGTCGGTTGTAAGCCCGTCCACGCCGACCTTCGCCAGGTCCGCCGTCGCGTTCACCAGTGCGGGATCGACGTCGCCGCCGGAATCCTGCACCGAGGATTCGAGCTGGGACTTTATCTCCTCGTTGTATGCGGCGAGTTGCTTCTCGATAGCGGCATCCAGTTCGTCACCGCGTTCCTGTTCGATCTGCTGTTCGACGGCCGTTCGGATCTCGTCCTCGCGGTCCTCGACCATCTGCTCCTTCTCCTGTTCCGTATAGGCATTCGGGTCGTAATCGTCGATGACGAGAGCGAGCAGCTCGTCGTTCGAGGCGGACTCCATGGTGTCATTGACGATACGGTTGAGGGCCGCCTGGCGGATCCGCTCACGGAAGGTCTCGCGGGTCTCTTGGTAGGATGACTGGTTGGCCGCCATCGTCCCGATGAGTCCGATGTCCAACGACACGCCCTGGACCTCCGCCGCTGCGGTGTCGCCGGAGCCGACGAGGTCGGTCAGTTCCAAGAGCGACATGTTCTCGATCCGGTTCTCCACTGTCTTCACGACGTTCTCCTTCACGGGCTCAAGGTCGAGCGCGATGACGAGCTCGTCCCGGTCCCCGTGGAGATACCCGTAGACGCGATCGACATTGGCCTCCGTCTGAGTCTCCAGATAGGACGGCGTAACCGCCGATTCAACGATCTCGGTCGGCGAGACGGGCAGTTCCGAGGTGCCGTCGCCCGCAACCTGCTCGCTGGCCGCTTCCACGACCGCGTCCTGGAGGACATCGTACCCACCGCTTTCGTCGATGGTGGTTTTGACGAAGTTTGCACTCAGGACTGTCCGTTCGGCCGCGACCACCCCGTTGGCGCCGACGAGCGATACGATCAGCAGAACTACTAGGATACCGGTACCGAGGGATCGTGCGACCGTCATGATGTTTCAGTTGATTGGTTCAACGATGCGATATAAGAGAGTGGTGGGTCGTAGCTCTTTCTCTCCGTGAGATGACCGCGTTTAACTCCCGCTCAGGCGAACGTGCGACCATGTCGCTCGATCATGTCTCGCTCGGTCGGACCGGCGCGAAGGTCACCGAGGTCGCGTTCGGGACGTGGCGGTTCGGTCGGGAGACCGATGACGGCGAGTTGGAAACCGGACCCGAAGAGGCCGAGGCGCTGCTCGATGCGTATGTCGAGGCCGGCGGGAACTTCATCGACACCGCCGATGTCTACGGGGGCGGACGGGCCGAAGAGTACATCGGCGAGTGGCTGGCGGACCGCGACCGGGAGGACTTCGTCATCGCGTCGAAGGTGTACTGGCCGACCCGGGAGGACGATCCGAACGGCCGTGGCCTCTCGCGGAAACACCTCCGCCGCCAGATCGACGCCATCCTCGACCGGCTCGGAACCGACTACGTGGACCTGCTCTACATCCATCGGTGGGACGACGACACGCCGGCGGCGGAGTTCATGCGGACCCTCGACGAGTTCGTCCGGGCCGGGAAGGTCAACTACCTCGGGACGTCCACCTACGATCCCAACGCCTGGAAGGTCGTCAAGGCGAACGAGATCGCCAGCCGGGAGGGCTACGAACCCTTCACCGTGGCCCAACCCCGCTACAACGTCGTCAACCGGGAGATCGAGGGCAACTACCTCGACATGTGTGATGATTACGGCCTCGGCGTCGTCCCATGGAGCCCACTTGCGGGCGGATTCCTCACCGGGAAATATCAACGCGACACGGAACCACCGGCCGGCTCACGGGGCGACATCGATCAACGGTTCGCCGAGAGTTACCTGACCGACGAGAACTTCGACGCCCTGGAGACGGTCGAGGCCGTCGCGGAGGAGGTCGGCTATTCACCGGCACAGGTAAGCCTGGCGTGGCTGCTCCACCATCCGCTCGTTACCGCCCCGATCGTCGGTGCACGGACCCCCGACCAGCTCGAAGAGTCACTCGCCGCCGTCGAGGTCGAACTGTCGGACTCCCAGTTCGAACGGATAGAACAGGCGGGATAGTCCCGACCGGCGGGATCCGGGTCGAAGGGGCTATAACGCCGAGGGGTCTTTGCCGGGTTCGAGAGGCTCGATGGGCTACGCGTTGCCGATGGTTGACTTCGAGTGCGACATCGCGATCGCGTCGATCGGAGCGCTCACGCTCCACGAGGAGGTCGTCTCGTCCCATGTCGAGAGCCTTTGTGAGGCGATCGAACGGGAGGGGCAGGTCAGGGATCCCGTCATCGTCGACCGGGAATCCCAGGTCGTCCTCGACGGGATGCATCGGGTGACGGCGATCGACCGCCTCGGGCTCGCGAGCATTCCGGTCTGTCGCGTGGAGTATTCCGATCCGTCGATCGAGCTCGGTGGGTGGCTCAGGGTGTTCGACGACCTCGATATCGCGAACGTCCGCGAGCGGTGTTCGACCGCCGGCCTTCGACTCCGGGCCGTGGATTCGCCAGAGCGATCGCGGCGGACCTGGCCCGCGCCGCCGCTCCTCGAAACGCCCGATGGGACCTTCGAACTCGCCGCCCCGGCGGCGTCGGTCGAGACCGCGCTCGATCGCGCGATCGAGATGCTTCAGGAGCTGAATGCCTCGGGGACAGGACCCAGGCTCGTTCCAGACACCAGTCCAATTGACCCGGCAACGGGACAGGTCACGATCCTGATTCCCCCACCGGACAAGCACGGCGTGCTGGCAGCCGCGGGATCCGGCGACCATTTCCCGCCGAACACGAGCCGACACGTGATCCCGACCCGGCCGATGGGCGTCGACGCCCCGCTCGACCTCCTCGACGGTGACCCCGCTCGGGCGACCCGCCAGCTGGAGGATCAGCTCGCCGGCCGGTCGCTCGACCGCCTCCCGCCGGGAAGCGAATACGGCGGTCGAACATACGAGGAGGAGCTGCTGGTCTTCCGGTAGGCCCCGACGGCCGCCGGGTCAGCCCGTCGTCGGCCGCGCCCTGTCGAGCCAGTCACGGACGGCATTGGACTTGATGAGGCCGAACCCGAGCAGGATCAGGAGAAACCCGACGGCCGTCCCGATCGAAGGGGTTTCGCCGAGCAACACGAACCCCGTAACCGCCGCCGCGATCGGTGCCGCGTACGAGACGAGGTTGATCTCGATCGGGCCCAACCGGTTCAGGAGATCGAAGTAGATCAGAAAGCCACCGGCGCTGGCGACGATCGCCAGGTACACCAGCGCGGCGGTGGCCGTCGTCGTCCACTGGATCGCGCCCGTTGCTTCCCCGAGGATGACCGCGCTAACCAGATGCATCACGACGGCGCCACCGATCATCGACCAGGCCTCCATGGTCTCGATCGGGAGGCTGGCGTCGAACCGACGGGCCAGGACGCTCCCGAGGGCGAACGAGGCCGCCGCCGAGAGGACGAGCAGTTCGGGAAGGGTTTCGCCGCCGAAGAGGTTCGCGAAATCCGGGTCGGCCAGGACGACCACGCCGACGAACCCCAGCCCGAGGCCGACGAGTCCGGGGATCGACAGCCGCTCGTCGGGGAGGAACCCCCGTGCGAACCCCGTCGTCAGGACCGGGCTCAGGCTGACGATCACCGCCGCGGCGGCGCTGGTCGTGCCCTGTTCCCCGACGAAGAGGAAGGCGTGGTAGCCGGCGATCATGAAGAGCGCCCCGATGCCGACGACCGCCCACTCGGCGAGGTTGACCGGTCGCCACCGGTCGGTGACGGCCCAGGCGTAACCGAGCATGAGGACGCCCGCGATATCGTATCGCACTGCCGCGAACCAGACCGGGGGGAAGAACTCAAGGCCGGCCTTGATGGCCGTGAAGGCGGAGCCCCAAATCACGGCAAGGAGGACGAACAGCAGGAGGTTCCGATAGCGGACCACGCCGTCGGTCCGCCGGCGCCGGCAAAGCGGGTTTCGATCCCGTCGGACCCCCGCGGTTACTCCGGGGAACGTGTCCTGAGGCTGTTGAGCACGTCCTGCCGGGTGATGATGCCGACCAGCTCGCCCTCCGCAACCACGGGGAGCCGGTTGATGTCGGAATCGGGGTCGCCGAGGCGGTCGATCACCTCGTCGAGCGAGGCGTCGGGCGAGACGGTGATGGCGGGCGACGACATCACTTCCCGGACCGGTCGCGAGGCGTTCTTCAGGAGGTCAACGCCCACGTCGAGCTCGTCCCACGAGAGGTCGATCCCGTACGTCATGCTCTCAAGGAACGGCGGGAAGCCGATTGGGATCCAGAGGGTACGATCACTCGGCTGGAAGATGTCGACGAGGTCGTGTTCGGTGACGATGCCGATCACGGTGCCGTCGGGGTCCACGACCGGAAACCCGCTGAAGGTCGCACGCGCCAGTCGGGTCAACACCGTGCTGACCTCGTCGTCGGGTGCGACCGTTTCGACCTCGGTCGTCATGATATCGCGAGCCTGCATACGTCCCAAGGCGGCCGCCGCGGCCGTAGCGCTTTGGATCGAGCCATGCGTTTAAGTCGGCCCACCGAATAGGGCCCACCATGGCCGTTTATGGCCGGCCGCTCTTGCGGGACCTGTTCGACGACGCCCCGACCCCACACATCGCCCATCCCCCACGCACCCACCGTCGTGACTACTATGTCGCCACCGACGGGTCGTTCGTGGAGGAGGGCGGCGGGATCGGTGCCATCATCGAAACCGGCACAGGCGAACGGGTCCTCCGCCTCGCCCGACGCGATGATTCGCCCGATAACAACGTCGCCGAGTACCGGGCCCTCCACCTGGGCCTCGATGCCCTCGCCGACCGTGTCCCCTCGACCGCCAGGGTGGGCGTCCTGGTCGATCACAACGACCTCGCGGCAAACGTCAACGCCGCCGCCCTCGGGATCCGGCACCCGGACTGGCCCGCGGGCCCCGTCTCCGTGCCCGAGGCGAGCAGCCGCCACTGGCGCGGGATCAGGGCCCGGATCGGCGGGTTCTCGGGCATTCGGGCGGCCTGCCTCAATTCCGATCAGAACCCCGCGCACGTCCTGGCGAACGCCCCGGAGGAATACGCCCACGTCAACGAGAACCCCGGCCGCTTCGACCGCGACTGGGAGATCCCACCCCCCTCCAGGGCGGACCGCCACAGCGTGAGCGACTGATCCGCCCCACACCCTGAAGTATAAGGCCTTACTCCCCGGTTTCGTCGATGTGTCCCCGCATACGCCCCTCCTCCGACCGGACAGGTACTTCGCCGAGCACGAGTTGGACTTCTTCCGGGTAATGGCCGTCACCGTGATACTGGTGTTCGCCGGGCCGGTGACGGTCTACGGTGTCGGCTGGCTTCTCGCGACACATATCGACGGTACCGTCATGGTCGATAACCCGGATCGGGCCCCGGAGATGTTCTGTGACGACGGATCGGAGTCCGCACTTTACGATGACGAGGCCTGCAACGAGCCGGCACAGGTCGAAAAGAACGTCGACGAACCGTTGTGGTCGGCGATCGAGGAACTGGCCGGGACCGCCCTCCTCGGCTTTCCGTTCGTCCTTCTCGGGGTCGGCCTCCTCCTCCACGCCGGTTCGTGGCTCGCCGGCGGCGAAAACGGGGCCTTCCCCTCGTTCGCGGTCGCCGCCTGGGGCCTGCTCCCCTCGCTGGTTGGCATCGTGATCATGTTCGGGGTCCTCGCCCTCTGGCTCGAACCCCATACGGTCACTCCCGATAGCAGTCCGGCGACCGCGCTCGATCCGGTGATGACCCAACTCCAAGCGCTCCGGCGGGTTACGCCGATCGTGACGTTTCTGACGGCCGCCTGGAGTGCCGTTATCTGGAAGTTCGGCCTGGAGGAATATCGGGGGATCGACGGAACGTCGGCCGGCTTCGTTGCGGTCACCGCCGGGCTCATCATGGCCCTGGTCGGGGTGCTGTAGCCGAAACCCGTTACGCGCCGTTGTCCTGCGCCTCGGTGACGGCCACGCCCGCCAGGTTGACGATATCCGTCACCTCGTCGCCCCGCTGCAGGACGTGGACGGGCTTTGCCATGCCGGCGAGCATCGGGCCGATCGCATCCGCGCCGCCGAGCCGTTGGAGGAGCTTGTAGCCGATATTGCCGGCCTCGAGGTTGGGGAAAACGAGCACGTTGGCAGGGTCGGCCAGCTCGGAGAACTCGTAGGTGCCGCGCAGGATGTCCTCGACGACGGCGGTATCCGCCTGCATCTCGCCGTCGACCGGGAAGTCGACGTCGTGGTCGGCCCGGAGCGCCCTGGCCGCCCGGCGGACCTTTCGGGTGCCCGCGTTGTCGACGCTCCCGAAGTTCGAATACGAGAGCATGGCCACCCGCGGATCGACGTTGAACCGCCTGGCCACCTCGGCGGTGTGGCGGGCGATCTCGGCGAGGACCTCCTCGTCGGGGTCCTGGTTGACCGTGGCGTCGGCGCAGAACACGACGCGGTTCTTGAACGTGAGCAGGTAGACTCCGGCGACGTAGTCCGTATCGGGGGCGGTCCCGATCACCTCCAACGGGGGGCGGAGCGCCGATGGGTAGTGGTGGGTGAGCCCCGTGAGGAGGGCGTCGGCGTCGCCGCTTTCGACCATCACGCTCCCGAGGTAGTTGGCGTCCTTCCTGACCAGATCGCCGGCCTCGCTCCGGGTGACGCCCTTGCGCTTGCGCCGCTTGTACAGCCGGTCGGCGTACTCGCTGTAGGCCCCCTCGTCGGGGTCGACGATATCGGGGTCGAAGTCGAGGCCGAGGCCGGTGATCACTCCCTCGATCGTCTCGCGGTCGCCCAGAAGTACCGGTTCGGCGATGCCTTCCTCGGTCAGCTGATAGGCCGCCCGGATCATCTTCTCGTCCGACCCTTCGGCGAGAGCGACGCGTTTCGGGTCGCTCTTCGCCTTGTTGAGGACGATCCGCATCATCTCGCGGGACTTGCCGAGCCGTGCCTCGAGCTGTTCGCGGTAGTCGTCGAGGTCGAGGCTGCGACGGGCCGACCCGGACTCCATGGCGGCTTCGGCCACGGCCGGGGCGACCTCGAAGAGGACCCGGGGATCGACCGGCTTCGGGATGATGTACTCCGGGCCGAACTGG
>CAYOLR010000056.1:0-13984 GCA_964404815.1 uncultured Halobacteriales archaeon | reverse complement strand
CTATATCCACTTCGTCGCCGCACCGAAGCCGCCATCGATGCGAGACGAAGAGGAGATCATCGACACTCGGAACCCTGCTCAGCGAGCGGCCATGGCGAAAACGGTCATGGGTTTCGTGTTCCTGATCGCGGCGGGCTATGTCCTCTTTTTTACCTTCATGCCGTACGTCTACCCGAGCGTCGCCTTTGTCGTGGGCCTGTATGCGTTCTCCACGGGACTCCATACGTACTGGACGAACACCCTGACGACATACTACGTAACCAATCAACGGCTGATCAAGGAATACCGGTTCATCTCGCTTGTCAAACAAGAACTCCCACTGGAGAAGGTTCGGGGTGTCGAGGAACGGAAATCGATCTGGGAAGCTCTCGTCGGGCTCGGTAATGTCCGGGTCGCGTCGGGTGGTGGCGGCACCCTCGAGGTTGTCGTCAGGAACATCTATTCACCCACGAAGTTCGCCGACGAAATACGGAACCTCGTATAGCCATCAGTGCCGCAGCCACCCGGTCGCATCAACCCCGAGTCGCCGGGGGGATTAGACCCCTCCTAACCGACCAGTCAGGTTCAGTTAGAGTGCTCTAACGATTCGGGGCCGTGACGTTAGGTAGGTCTTACAAAATGGAGAGAGGGTGTAGTCTAAGTCAGGATTCCGGGGTATGGCGATAATCCCGCCGACCCTTCGGAAGGTACCAGCGGTCATGCACGGGGAACACCAATGAACGCAGTCATCAATCGCGTCCCTCAGATCGATCCGTCGATAACGAGGGGAGGTACAGTTGTCGCTCGATAACCCGGTCGTTCTGGTCGTCGATGACGAGGAAAACCTCGCGGATCTGTACTCCCAGTGGTTCACAGACGAATACGAGGTCCGGACGGCATACGACGGTGAGCAGGCGCTTGACCTGCTCGATGAATCGGTCGACGTGGTTCTCCTCGATCGACAAATGCCGGGACTCTCGGGCGATGACGTGCTCAACTGCATCCGAGACGAGGGGCTCGACTGCCGGGTGGCGATGGTAACGGCCGTCGAACCGGACTTCGACATCATCGAACTGGGATTCGATGACTACCTCACGAAACCGGTATCGAAGGCCGATCTTCAGGAAGTCATCCAAGGGTTGTTACGGCGGTCAACCTATGACCGAAGGCTCCAAGATTACTATTCGCTCGTGACGACGAAGGTCGCCCTCGAAGCAGAAAAATCCGCTTCGGTCTTAGCCGACGACCACCGCTATACGGACCTGAAAACCGAGATCCAGGAACGGAAATCCGAACTGGGTCGAACCCAGGCCGATTTGGACGTGGATGATTTCGAAGCCGCATTCCGCGATCTCGGGCAGGAAGCCAGCAATAAGTGAACACGGGAGGGTTTACTCCCGAACGTCACAGGAACGCGAATGGCCCCGTGATCCGTTTGGCATGGCCGCCATCGGGATCGACCTCCACCGGCTCGCCGATTGTTCGAGGGAAACGTATCGGGTAGCACTCAAACTCGGGGACGAAGTGGTTGGACCAGATCGACGGCGGGTGGAGGATACCGGGTATCGGATTGCTTTCTTTGGGTAAAACACCGGTCTAACCGAACTGTATATCGGCGATGGCCGCCCGATCGTCAATAGTACCGAATCCCGGACGACCATCGCTACCTGGGGCGATTCAGGAACGTTGGGAAGACTAAGACAGCCATTGAACCCAAAGGTAGCCTTTTAGTGTCCCCACGTGTGGCTCAGAGCAAGCCGGGATAGCCCTCACTTTCGCTCCGAACGACAGCAATGATCGATCAACTCCAGTCATTCACCGTCGATAAACTTCCTTCGAACGATCCACGGGTCGTGTACATCGACGGCGCCTCGGCAACGGCCATCATCAACGCGATCGCCTCTGAAACCGCACGGAAGATCATGGCGACGCTCCACGATGAGCCCCAGCCACCATCCCGAATCGCCGAAGCCGTCGATACCTCCATCGCCAACGTGAATTATCATTTGGACAACCTGCAGGACGCGGGGCTTATCGAGGCCGTGGATACGTGGTATTCTGAAAAGGGCAAAGAGATGAAGGTGTACGCCCCTACGGACGACCCGCTCGTCTTCGCCGGGACCGAGGAACGGACCGGGAAAGTCCGGTCGCTCCTGCAGCAGGTCGGAACGGCGATGGTGGTCCTAGTCGCGGCGAGCGCGGTCGTCCAATGGTTCGTAACCGGCGTCCTGATCCCTTCACATCGGACGGAAACCATCCGGAAGGCAACGTCTGCAGGGACTATCGAAGGGTTGAATCTCACCCCGATTCCCCCGGGGGTCCTGTTTTTCACCGGCGGGACGTTCGTCCTTTCGCTGGCCGTCCTGGTCTGGTACGCGTCGACTCGACGATACTGACCGGCCCAGACGATGATGCACCGAGAAACCGTCGTCGTCTTCGGCGTCCTCGTGGGGCTCATTGGAGCGACAGTGATACCCTTCGCCCTTCCAGTCTTGCAACCCGCGGTTCAGGGATCCACACCCACTCCGACGCCAGCCCGGGCGAAATCGGAGCCGGCGGCGGTATCCCCGGCAACTCCGACCGCCACGGCGGAGACATCGGCGAGAACGACGCCGTCCACAGAAACACGGACCCACACACCTCGTCCTCAACCCCAAGCGACGCTCGGGAGCCCCGACATCAGCTGTGGCACTCAATCGGCGACCGGCCTCCCCGACAGCTACCCGATTTCTGTGGCGGGACAGGAAGTTACCGGCGACGGGGTTTCCGTCGCGGTCATCGACCCGAGCGGTTTCGATATCGACGATCCCCGCATCGCCGACGGCGTGATGGCGACGAAGTCGTTTTACTCGCGTGAATCCCGCACGATACGAAACGGTGGGAGCAACCACCACGGGACCGAAAGTGCCGCCCTCGTATCGAGGGTCGCGCCGGATGCTGACCTCTACCTGGCGAACTTCCAGACGGCGGTGGACTTCACGGACGCCATCGACTGGGCAATCGAGCGAGACGTCGATGTGATCGTGGCGCCCGTGGCGTTCTACGCGAAACCGAACGACGGGTCTTCGCCGGTTGCACGGGCCGTCACGAAGGCTCTTGACGCCGGGATCCCGGTGGTCGTCCCGACGGGGAATGTCGCCACGAAGCACTGGGAGGGGACGTACACCGGCGGTGGGTGGTTGGAGTTCGAACCGGACGATACCCGGCTCTATCTCCGGGGAGACGACCGGGCAGTTCAGGTCTGGCTGTGGTGGAACGAAACCGCAGAAAGCGGGCCGAACGATTTCCGGGTCGTCCTGTATGAGGACAGTGGCGGGTCGTCAACGCGGATCGCCGAATCCAATGACTACCCCAAAGGGCCGGTCGGCACGAATCAGGTCCTCTTCGAGAAGATCAGGACGAACAATTTCCTCGCCGAGACCATCGAGAACGGTACGTACTACCTCAGGATCAAGGGGCCATCGGATGTGACCCACCGGATCGAACTCGTCGCCGCGTCCCATCCGCTCGAAGACCCGGTGATGAATGGGAGTCTCATGGCGCCTGCGACGGCAAAGGGAAGCGTCATTGCGGTGGGGGCGGCTCGGCGAGCCGGCGACGGTCCCCTGAAAAGCTCCTCCAGAGGACCGACGAACGACGGGCGGATCGGTATCGACGTCATGGCCCCGGGAACGTTCTCGGGACCGAGCGGGGCGACCTTCACGGGGACGTCCGCCGCATCGGCCTACACCGGCGGTGTCGTCGCGTTACTCTCCGAAGTCAATCCCGGATTAACACCCGGTCGGACGGAAGCGATCGTGCAGGCGACCGCCGATCCCGTTGGGAACGGAACGGATTCACTGGCTACGGGGTACGGGATGGTCGATCCCGACCACGTACTCTCATGCGGGAGGAACCTCACGAGTGCCGGCGGCTAGCCGTGCAATCGCTGAAAAATCCGTCCGGGATTCGGCGGTGGCGACCGATCGGTTCGGTTACCGTTGGGCGTACTCGAACAGGCTGAACTCGTTGCCGAACGGATCGGCGAACATCGCCTCCGTCCCCCATTCGTAATCCATCGGTTCCCGGGTGATCTCGACGCCGGCCGTCTGGAGGGCCTCGACGGTCGCCTCGCAATCCTGAGTCCGGAAGGTGTACCAGGACTTGCTGCCGAGTTTCGATCCGAGCGTCTCCCGCGTCTCGTCGTCGTAGTACGGTTCGTCGGCGAGGGTGAGCGAAAATTCGACGTCACCGTCGGGGACGGCGACGGTCAGCCAGCGGCCCGTGTGCCCGTCCATATCGAACTCCTCGTCCATACGGACCTCGAAACCCAGTGTGTCGGTGTAAAACTCGAGAGCTTCGTCGAGGTCGTCGACGACGATAGGGACGATATCAAGCGATTCGATGCCGATCTGGTGTTGCATGGTGCTCATTAACGATCATGTTAGTTATCGCCCGTATCCGGCTTAACCTTGCTGAGACGTATGCTATCATTGTTTCAAGGTAGATGGCGATCGAAGGCGGCTGGTTGGCTCTCAATCTCTGATAAACTGGCCGGAAACGGTCCTACGTGGACTGATTCAGGTGATCGGCGGCCGACGGAACACGGAACTATGGTCAGCCGCTATCAGGGGGTGGCTTGGGTCGTGGCCATACTTTGATAAGGTCCACGACAAGTTGCAATGAAAGACGGATGGCCCCCTTCGAACCCTTCGACGAGGGCGTCGAGGCACGTGGGGAGACAATCCTCGTGGTCGAGGAGGCGTTGTCCCGGTTTTCCGAGGACTATCGACAACGGGCACGGCAGGCCCTGGCCGAGTACGGGATCGAGGACCCGTCGGCGGCGGAGTGGTACCCCCAAGAGGCTGAATTGAATGCGTTCGAAACGATCGCCGAGGAGTTGGAGCCCCATATCCTCGACCGGTTGGGCGAACAGATACCGTCGGCCGCCGAATGGCCCGAGGACATTACCGGGATCGAAGAGGCGTTACGCTCGATCGACGACGCTTATCGATTGAATCACCGGGGTGGCGAGATCGGGTACTACCGGTTCGAGCGGACAGCCGAGCGGACCGGAACGATAGAGTGTAAGAACCCGTATCCCTGCGAATTCGACCGTGGATTAATCAGGGCCGTCGCGCAGGAGCACTCCCCGCTCGAATCGTTCGTGTTCCTCGAAGAACCCGACGACCGATGTCGGCGCCACGGCGCGGATCGATGTCGGTACACGGTGCATTGGTGATTGGGTCCGAGCGGTCAAAGGGGGAGGGCTACCGTCGTTCAGCGGCGGGAACACCGAGTTAATACGTCGAACCTCTCGGTAACGGATTGTGCAAAGGTCAGTCGGGGCTATCTCGTCGACAGCCGGCTAGCTGCCAGGGCTCAAATTTTATGTTATGGGTTGAGTATGTATTTGGTTGAACGGACGATGACCACAGTCGAATCCAACCTGCTTGGCCGCGATGTATCGATCGCACTGTCTGACAAATGGTTATCCTATTGGCTCCTCATGATGCGGTTGATCGCCGGGTGGTGGCTGCTCCACGCCGGGCTGGACAAACTGTTCGCCTGGCCGTTCGATGCGGGCTGGTTCGTCGGGGGTGCAGCCGCAGGAACGAGCCTTGGACCGTTCGTAACGCTGTTCTCGAGCGGCGCCGGCCTGGCGTTCACGAACATCATGATACCGGTCGGCCAGACCTTGATCGGGCTGGGACTGATCCTCGGAGCCCTCACGCGCCTGGCGGCGTTCTTCGGCGCGTTCCTGATGCTGTTCTTCTACTTCATCAACGGTGAGACCGGTGCCTGGGCACATGGCGTGGTCACTGGGGAACTCCTCGGGATCCTCATCTTTGCGATGATCGCCACGCTGGGTGCCGGGCGGATCCTCGGCGTGGATGCGTATCTGATCAAGACGCCGCTGGTCCAACAGAACCCGCGGCTCCAACACTTCATCGGCTAAGCGAGGTGACTGAACATGACAAACCTAACCACCGGAGACAAGATCGCGTTGTACGGCGGCGGCGGGCTGATCGTGCTCGGTACCCTCGTGATCGGGTTCATCGAGATGATCGCCGGGAGTACCCACCCGGTCACCGGCGAGGGTCAGATCGTCCACGAGGCCCTCGTTCCGTTGAAGATCAGGTCCTACATCATCTTGCTCGGGCTCATCATCTGGGGGATCTACGCAATCTACCGCTTCTTCACGACGGAACCCTATAACGAACCAGCGGGCGTGATCTGACCGGTCCCCGGGTTTCCATCCTTCTTCGAGCCGGGTGTCAATGACCGTAGTACCGTCGAGCGAGCCGCCGGGCTAGTCGATGTCGGCGATCCGATTGAGGGCGTAGACGGTCCGGAAGATGTCGGCGGCCCGGCCTGGCGCGAACGTGAGTTCGTCGGTCGAAAGGACGTGATCCAGAACGTCGCTCGAGGCGTGATCCGGGGCCGCTGCGATGCCGCTGTCAGTTCCGTCGGCCCATTCCATCACCCGCAAATCGCTCTTTGAATCCCCGAGGACGAGAACGAACGGGTCGTCGACCCCGAGGATATCCAAAGCGGCCCTGACGCCGACGGGCTTTTCGAGTTCGCGGCTAGTAATTTCGACCGCATCACCGGCGTAATAGGCGACCTCGATGCGATCGAACACCGCCGAACTCTCGGGATCGATTTCGGGGTCCCCGCCGGGGATCGCTCCCTCCCGTTCCAGCGCCTGACGGATCTCCGCGTCTTCCCCGGCGTAATGAGTTCGGGCGTGGGCCCGCACCGATCCGACATCCGTCGGACTGAGCGGCGCCACCGCTTCTCCGAGGACATCGAGCTGGTGAACGAGCGCGCGATCGATGATCCCGCGGGCCTCGGGACTGCCGGTCTCAACATTGGGTTTCAGCGTCACGTTGAACTCGTTGCCCTGGAGGTGACAGCCGTGGCGGATTGGCTCCGGAGCCCTCCGGAGGACCGTCGCCCGGATCCGATCGAACACCTCCCGGATCTCGGCATCCAACTCATCGTACAGGAGCTGCTTCGTCTCTGCGCCGTGTCCGGGGGTGAACACGCCGGTACCCCCTTCGTAGACGATACTGAGAGTCCCCGAATGGACGATGTCGCTCCCGAGTCCCTGGATCATGAACCCCTTGACGTTCTCGAGGGTCTGCCCGGTACAGACCACGATGGGAATACCCATCTCGTGAAACTCCGAGAGCAGATGGAGGGTTTCCCGGGGAATCTCGTTGTCAGTACTGCCCGCCGAGCGGAGCGTCTCGTCGACGTCCAACACTAGCACGTTGACCGACCGGTCGTATTTGCTGTACAGGTCCAACGCCGTGAAGGCCTGGTCGCGAGTCGCGATCGAAGCGATATCGGCAAAGGTAGTTCCGACGTCGGGAAACGCCTCGATGACCCGTTCTTTCCGTTCGTTCAGCTCGTCATTGACGGTTTGCCAGTGGGAGAGCGCGATCCGGGAATCGATCGGGGGGAAGAGGTCCACGAACTCCTGATAGGTCCGGAGCGTATCCGTATCGTAGTCGTCGTAGAGGGAGAACAGACGGTCGTAGATCTCCATGGGATGGTCTGCGGCGAGCGGACTTGTAAGCGTATTGTGGGCCGGTCCCTCCTAATGGGACCCCGAAAGCGGGATACAGCGGGCCACCCAACGTCCCGGGAACATGAAGAACGTGAACGACTTGATCGAGAACGCCGCCGAGCTCCACGAGAGCGGCTACACCAAAGGGGAGATCGCCGACGAGTTGAACGTCTCGCGGGAGACCGCGAGCTGGCTCGTGGATCGACACCAGGACGGAGGGACCGTCCCGCAGGCCGGCAAGTCAGCCGGGCCACACGACATCCACGTCGACTGGAGCGCGTTCGGCCGGGACAGCAATCGGCTGTACCACGTCGGCGCCGCCATGGCGGATTTCCTCTCGAAGTCGGGCGAGGACATCGACCTGACGGTCGGTATCGAGAAAGCCGGCCTCCCGCTGGCGACGATGGTCTCCCGCGAGCTGGATACCGACCTCAGCGCGTATACGCCCAGGAAACACCGGTGGGAGTCGGACGATATCGAGGAGCTGCAGGGGTCGTTTTCGCATAACTTCGCGGACATCCGGGGGCGGGAGTGCTACATCGTTGATGACACTATCACGAGCGGCACGACAATGACGGAAACGATCGAGGCCGTCAGAGAGATCGGCGGTGAACCGGTGGGGTGTTGCGTCCTGGTCGACAAACGCGGTGTCGACGAGTTGGCCGGCGTTCCGATCTATTCACTCATTCAGGTCATCCGGGTCGGAAACGATTCATCGTAACCGTTCAACGGGGCCTTCGATCTGGACCGAGAACAGCGTGGTTAAGGACCGGCTCCGAATAGATTCGAATGAAATGTCGGAGGCCAACGCACCGATCGTCGCCTCGCGTCGCCAAATCCTCTCGCTCGGTGCCGCCGCGGGCGTCTCCTCGCTCGTCGGGTGTCTCGGCGGAAGCGGGACAGATGGCGGCGATGGCGCCGGCTCGGTGGACACCCCGGACCAACCCCTGCCTCACCCGACGGCGGGCGACCCCGATGCGCCGGTTACCGTCGGCGTCTACTCGGACTTCGCTTGCCCGCATTGTCAACGTTTCAATCAGGAGATCCTCCCGACGATCTGGGAGGAGTACGTCGAACCGGGGGAGATCGCCTACACGCATTTCGACTTCCCGATCCCGGTCAACGAGACGGTGTCCTGGGAGGCGCCGAGTGCCGCCCGTTCGATCCAGGTACAATCCGACTTGGCGACGTATTTCGAGTACGTCGATCGGCTGTTCGCCAATCAGTTGAGCCTCGGGCCTGCGAAGTACGCCTCGCTCGCAGACGAGCTCGGTGCCGATGGCCAACGGACCCGCGACGCGGCTGAAAACCAGCGGTACAAGCCGACCGTTTCTGCCGACCGGCAAGGAGGGATCGACAGGGGCGTCGACAGCACGCCGACGGTGTACGTCAACGACGTCGATGTCGCAAACAAATACGGCAGTTACGGCGCGGATGTCATCGCCGACGAGATCGAATCGAACCTGTCCTGATTCCACGGCGGCCGCTTACTTCTCGGCGATCCAGACCATCTCGTCAGCACCGTCGGTCAACGGCTCGCGGTCGAACCCACCGTAGCCCGTCCAGTCGCTCCATCCGGTAGTCTCGAACAGGAGGTCGAATTCCGCCTTCGAAACGAGCGCCAGCCTGAAGGTGCCCTCACGAACGACCTCGCCTTCGTGTTGAACCGTGCGCTCGGCCCTAACCGTCAGTTCGACCTCGTCCTCGATCCGCGTGTGGTCGGTCACGACGTACTCCTCGCCCTCACGCGTGACGGTCCGCTGCCGGGGTTCGCCGTAGCTTTCGCAAATCGCCTCGAAGCTCGGCACGAAGACGTTGAGCGCCAGTCGCCCGCCAGATTTGAGCGCTCGACGGAAGTTCCGAAGTGACGTTTGCCGATCATCGAGCGTGAGGTTGTGCAGGAAGGTCCGGAACGGAACAATCACGAGTGCGTATTCCCGATCGGCGTCGAACGCGGTCATATCGTCCTGCCAGACGGTTGGTGTGAGGTTTTCGTCGGCCGCTTTCCGTTCCAGCTCGTCGAGCATTCGAGCGGAAATGTCGAACCCATCCGCGTCGGTATCGTCGCGCAGAAGCTCGAGATAGATCCGAC
The DNA here is from genome assembly GCA_964404815.1 of uncultured Halobacteriales archaeon. Classification (GTDB taxonomy): domain Archaea; phylum Halobacteriota; class Halobacteria; order Halobacteriales; family Hikarchaeaceae; genus CAYOLR01. The sequence continues at coordinate 4,355 of CAYOLR010000056.1, read as the reverse complement.
CGGTCCCACAGCCGACCTCGAGCACGGGGCCGTCCGCCTCGCGAGCCAGTTCTCGATAGAACCCGACGTCGCCGATGTCCTGCGCCTCGTAGTCCGCGTCGTAGAACTCCGCCCATGCGTCGAAAAAGCCCTTGGCGGCGTCCATGCCGTCGTGTCACTGCGCCGGCCCATTGGTTTGTTGGGTCGACAGGCCCGGAGTTCCCCAACGGTGCCCTCAAGGCGGCTCGGTTACCAGCCGGTACCGAATGGTGGCTGAACGGGTCCGGCCGATTGCCCTCGGAATCCCATGGAGGGATGGCGAAGTTCTCGTGGCGCAACTGGACGATTCAGTGAAGGCTGAGCGGTTCTACCGGCCGGTCGGCGGCGAGATCGAGTTCGGCGAATCGAGCCGGGCGGCGCTCGTTCGGGAATTCAAGGAGGAGCTCGGTGCCGACATCGAGGTGAACCGTTACCTCGGGACGATCGAGAACCGCTTCACGTTTGAAGGGCTTCACGGCCACGAGATCGGCATCGTCTACGAGGTCTCTTTCCTCGACGATATCCCCGGGTCCCGTCCCCTAACGGGCCATGACGACGGTGACCGGACGTTCCAGGCGGCATGGGAGTCGATCGCGACCCTCAGGGAAGCCGAGGTTACTGTCTACCCGGAAGGGGTGCTCGATCTCCTGAACGAGGACGTCGACCACGTCCCGCCGTCGCGTGATTAACCCCTGTCAGGCGTCAAGATCGAGCCCGGTTTGACAGTCGTGCCAACTCGGGTTCCCAGACCCATCCATCAAGCGTTAACCCTGACCGACGGGTACGCGGAAAGATGACACTCGCCATCCCCCCGATCGGTCTCGGAACCGGCGGGGTGGAGTATCTCGATGGGGACCAGTGCGTCGATGTCGTGACTACCGCACTCGACATGGGGTATCGACACGTCGATACCGCCCAGAGTAACGGGAACGAGGAAACGGTCGGCCGGGCCATCGCCCGATCGGCCGTCTCCCGGGACGACCTAGTACTGGCCACGAAAGTTTCCAGGGCCAACCTCGCCCACGACGACGTCCGCAAATCAGCCGAGCGGAGCCGGACTGCGCTCGGCGTCGAGACGATCGATCTCCTCTACGTCCACTTCCCCACGCGGACGTACGATCCCTCGGCGACACTCCCGGCGTTCGATACGCTGGTTGACGAGGGGGTGATCGACCACATCGGGGTGAGTAATTTCTCCCCATCGCAGCTCGACGAAGCCAACGACATCCTGGAGCATCCCATCGCCGCCATTCAGGCCGAGATGCATCCGTTGTGGCAACAGGAAGAACTTGTCGAGTATGCCCAGCGTCACGAAATACCCCTGATCGCCTACGCGCCCCTGGCCCGAGGGCGGGTGTTCGACATCGCCGAGCTCACCGCGATCGCCGAGAAACACGGCGTGAGCGAGGCCGCCGTCACGCTCGCGTGGCTGACCGGCATCGAGCCGGTGTCGGCGATCCCGAAGACGACCTCACGGGCCCACCTCCGGGAGAACCTCGATGCGATCGGGGTGACGTTGGATCGGGATGACATTGCGGCCATCGAGTCCATCGATGTCCGGGAGAAACTCGTCGAGATTACCTGAACCAGTCGATTGAACCGGTGCGGTGGGGACTGAGCCGCTCGGTGACAGGCTGCGGGGGAATCGGGTGGCGAAGCCGAAACGATTAAGCAATGTCGTAAACTGTATTTTACGTAAAGTAATCTTTACATACAGCGAGGCCACCATGCGGAACGACATCGCCCGCCGCCGTGACGCCCGGGGGATCAGCCAGGCCCAGCTCGCCGAGGCCATCGGCGTCTCGCGGCAGACAATCAACGCGATCGAACGCGACCGGACCACCCCATCGCTCGAGGTGGCGTTCGACCTCGCGGCGTTCTTCGACTGTCACATCGAGGACCTCTTTCGCTATCGAAGCGATCAATCCTATACGACCGTCGGGTTCTGAAGCGCCGCTGCCGGTCAATCCCGGTCGAGCATGCCTTCGAGGTCACGCTTGACCGTCGGCCATTCGTCGTCGACGACGCTGTAGTAGACCGTATCCCGCGTCCCCTGATGGGTCTGCATGTGTTTCCGGAGGGTCCCCTCCTCGGTCGCGCCGATGCGTTCGATGGCCCGCCGCGAGGTCTCGTTCCGCGAATCGGTCTTGAGTTCCACCCGCAGACAGTCCCAGGTCTCGAAAGCGTGAGTGAGCATCAGGTACTTCGCCTCCGTGTTGGCGGCCGTCCGCTGGTGGGCTGGCTCAAGCCACGTCCAGCCGATCTCCACCCGACGGTGTTCGGGGGCGATCGCACAATACCGCGTCGACCCGATGGTGTCGTCCGATTCCCGGTGGACGGTGGCGAACGGGAGCGCGGTGCCCTCGGCCTGTGCCTCGCGGGCCTCGTCGACGAATTCACGCATCGCCCCTGACCAGTCCCGCCCGAACCACCGGAATATCTGGGGATCGCCGCCGGCGACCCGGAGGTCGTCCAGATGGTCCTCGAGCGAAAGGGGCTCGAGCCTGACGTGGTCGCCCTCAAGAGTGACCGGTTCGACGTGCATTGGCCGTAGTCCCGCTCCGGGCGACATACCGTTTGTGACCGCTTCGACGCCGGAACTATGGAATCGGGCACCTCCCGCCGGTCGATTATGTGACGTCCCGGCCCTCCGCGCCGGCAAACCCTTTTGCCGACCCGGCGACCACTGGGTGAGTATGGCGGAGTTCGAGAACCCCTACGCCGAGCACGACCCGTTCGTCCGGGCTCATTTCGATTGCCCGGACTGTGGGGGTAAGCTCTGGGAGTACGCTATCCAGGGATCGATGGTCTGTGAGGACTGTCGGGCGGTCTTCCGGTCGGAGGACGTCTTCGACGCGCAGGTGCGGACCGAGGAGCCGGCGACGGGCTGATAGTCGGACGCCATACCGAGATCAGGTGTCGTCCGGGTTCTCGACGATATCGATCCCGTTTCGATCGGCAAGGTCCGTCAAGACCTGGCCAGCCCTGGCCTCTCCGACGTCGTCGATGAGACAGTCGACGAACTCCTCGATGAGTTCAGGTTTGATCCGGAGGTCGACGTACTCGACCGTGCCCCCGGCCACGATGACGTCGATGTCCCACTCGCCCTGGTCGGGATCACTCATCCGGACATCGACCCATTCGGCTGCCGGATCATCAGGATCGGTGAACACGTCTTCGGCCATGACTCACCTATGTTCCTCGGTCCTCTTTAAATCCGTCTGGGCGGGGCTGACAGGATCGAGTGGTGTTCACCCCGTTGACCCGTCCGACGGGTTTATTGCCAATTCTCCACCATGTTGATGACATGGGTGCCCAAGAATCAGAATCGCCCGACGACCTCCTCTCGCTGAGCTCCGAGACGCGGAGCGTCCTAGAGGAGCACCGCCTCCGGCCGCTCTGGGAGGTCGAGAAGGACTTCGGAGAGGCCGTCTACGACGACGTCGAGCCGGGGATCTGGAAGTGGGCCGACATCAAGGAGGCCATCGACCACATCGAGGCGGACGTCCCGATCGCCGACCTCCCACCGGGGTTCCAGCGCCGGGTCGCCGTCCCCATCAACACCGCCCTACCGACCGCCATTTCGAACACGATCTACGTCGGCGTGCAGACCGTCTCGCCGGGTGAAACCGCCCCCTCCCACCGGCACGGCGCGAACGCGCTGCGGTTCACCAACGTCGACGGCGACGAGGAGATCGAGACGGTCGTCGCCGGCGAGGAGTTCCCGATGCTGAACAACGACCTCGTCACCACGCCGCAATGGGAGTGGCACGACCACGTCAACGACGGCAACGAGACGGCCGCCTGGTTGGACGTCCTCGACCTTCCACTGATCCTCGACTCGTTGAACTCGACGAACATCTTCGAGAACCACGAGCTGGAGCGCCAACCGGTCACGAAGACCGAGGGCTACTGGGATTCGCAGTACGGGCGGGCCCGGCCGGCCGGCGAGGACACGGACGGCTCGATCCCCGGACCGTTCGAGGGGATCCGCGAGGCCACGCCGCCCTACCGATTCAAGTGGCGGGACACGCTCGAAACGCTCCATCAGCGTGCCGACAATGACGAGCCCGACCCCTACGACGGTTACAGTATGGCCTACGTCAACCCCGCCACCGGCGAACCGCCGCTGTTCCCGACGATGTCGTTCCGGGCCCAGCTCCTGAACGAGGGCCCGACGGACGCCCACTTCCACAACTCGACGGAGGTGTTCTTCGTCATCGAGGGCGAAGGTGCAACCCATGTCGGCGACGAGGTATTGGAATGGGGACAGTGGGACATCTTCGTCGTGCCACCGGACGCCGAACACCACCATGCTCCCGACGACGAAGCGATCC
>CAYOLR010000055.1:0-14003 GCA_964404815.1 uncultured Halobacteriales archaeon | reverse complement strand
GAATTCGGCCGCTGCCGGCTCGTCCTCGCCGCCCCCGAGGACGGCGACATCGACGCAGTCGAGGACGTCGCCGGCCGGACGGTCGCCACGGAGTTCCCCAACGTCGCCAGACGGTTCTTCGAGGACCGCGGGATCGATGTCGACCTCGTCGAGGTCAGCGGCGCGACGGAGCTCACGCCCCACGTCGACATGGCAGACGCCATCATCGACATCACGAGCACGGGGACGACCCTGCAAATGAACCGGCTGGCGGAGATCGAACAGGTCCTCGACAGCTCGGTCCACCTTTTCGCCCGCTCCGATATCGCGGCCGACCGGAAGGCCAGGCAGATCACGATGGCGCTTGAGTCCGTCCTTTCGGCGGAGGGCAAACGGTATCTTATGATGAACGCGCCCCGGAACCGCCTGGACGACATCCGGGACGTCCTCCCGGGCCTCGGCGGGCCGACGATCATGGACATCGCGGGCGACGACAAGGTCGCCGTTCACGCGGTCGTCGATGAACGAGACGTGTTCGAGACCATCAACGCCGTCAAAGAGAACGGCGCGAGCGGGATCCTCGTTACCGAGATCGAACGGTTGGTCGAGTAGGGAGTCACCCCGGCGCCGTCGAGAGCAGCCTGATCAGGTTGAAGATCGTGATCCCCAGGATGACGGCCACCGTGAAGTGGATCCCCGTGACGAAGGCCGTGGTCCGAAGCGCCAGCCCGTAGGCCTGCCGAAGGGCGACGAAGTCGACGGCGAGCGTGACCGGGATGACGATCGCCGGCCCGAACTGCTGGAGCAGCAGGGAGACGAGGGCCACGACAGCACCCACCGCCAATGCCCGGGGAAAGGCGACATCCCCCAGCGCGTATCGGGCGGCGAGGAACGCCGTGATCCCGTAGAATCCACTCGCGAGGAGAAACGTCCCGAGATAGGCGAGCGGCCCGCCGCTCGCCGGATCGAGTTGGAGAACGGCCATTCGGGGCCGGTCCTACTCGAGTAGGCCGAGCTCCTCGAGGCGCGAGACGATCTTGTCCACCGCGTGTTCCGCGTCGACCGGCCGTTTCCCGCCGGTGATGACGAGCTTGCCCGAGCCGAACAGCAGCGCGACGACGTCGGGATCATCGAGGCGGTAGACGAGCCCTGGGAACTGCTCAGGTTCGTACTCGATGTTCTCGAGGCCGAGGCCGATCGCGATCGCGTTCAGGTTGAGGTTCCGACCGAGATCGGCCGAGGTGACGATGTTCTGGACGACGATCTCGGGATCCTCGTCCACCTCGATGTTCAGGTCCCGGAGTTTGTCGAAAACGATCCGGAGACTCTCGTGGACGTCATCGGTCGATTTCGCCCCGGTGCAAACGATCTTTCCCGAGCGGAAGATCAGCGCGGCCGATTTCGGTTCCTGGGTCCGGTAGACGAGCCCCGGGAACTGTTCCGGGTCGTAATCCGCCCCCTCGAGGTCCATCGCGACGCTCTGGAGATCGAGCTCCTGCCCGATCCCAGTGGAAGCCACCACGTTCTCGATGTTGATGGTCTCCTTCGGATCCGTGACTTGGCTCATAGATTCTCTCTGCCATAAAGGACGTATTTAAGGTTTATAAACATTGGTAGTGTTTCCTGATAGGTTGGTTACCGGACCGATATCCTCTTTCGCTGCCCGGGCGGAGCACCGATGTGTACGTCCTGGAGTTGGCCGGGCAGGACGATCGTTTCGCCGCCGCAGAGGCGGCGAACGCCGTCACCGAGCCCAGCGTGATCGCGCCCGGCCTGGCCGAGACCACATCGATCGATCCGGATCGGGTTCGCAGGTTAGCTTACACCCACCGAGCCGTGCGGGTCATCGGCCGGACGGATGCCTCGGTCGAGGGCGCCCGGACGCTATTGGCCGCGGCCCCCATCGATCGGTCGGGGACGGCAGCCGTGCGGACCCGGAACGTCCGGTCAACCGTCGACATCGATACGCAAGCGGTCGAGCGTGAACTCGGCGATATCCTCGTCGACCGGGGTTTCGGGATCGACCTCGAGGCCCCCGATCACCAGCTCCGTGCCCTCTTCGCCGACGGCACCGCTGTGCTCGGGTGGCTGGTTGTCGCGAGCGAACGGGACTACGCCGACCGCGCCCCGACCGACAAACCGTTCTTCCAACCCGGGGCGATGAAACCGATGGACGCCCGGGCGATCGCGAACCTCGCGGGGGCCGCGCCAGGGAGGACGGTCCTCGATCCGATGTGCGGTACGGGCGGTATTCTCGTCGAGGCGGGGTTGCTCGGGGCCAGCCTCATCGGGGCCGACGTTCAACGCCGGATGGTCATCGGCACAGGGGCCAACCTCGCGCGTTATGTCGACGCCGCGGCTGACCTGTTCGTCACCGACGTGGCCCGGCTGCCGCTTCGTGACCGATCGGTCGACGCGGTGGTTTTCGATACGCCGTACGGTCGCCAGTCGAAGATCGCGGGTCGGAGCCGCGATGCGATCGTCTCGGCCGCGATGTCGGAGGCCAATCGGGTGGCGCCGCGGGGCGTGGTCGTCGGGGACCGGGACTGGCGGACCGTCGCCAGCGAGGCCGGGTGGACGGTCGAGGCGGTCTTCGAACGGCCGGTTCACCGGTCGCTGACCCGGTTCGTGCACGTCCTGGCGTCGCCAGAGTGAGTCAATCGCCTCGGGCCAGCACCGTCTCGCCGGCGTGCACCCGGTCGTCCTCGGTAACCGTCAGGGCCGCTCGGTCGATATCGGCCGGGAGGACGACGTCGGCCCGCGAGCCAAACGCGATGTGGCCAATCCGCTCCCCGCGGTCGACCGACTCGCCGGCATCGACGTACGGCGTGATCCGGCGGGCGAACGCCCCGGCGATCAGGACGACCGTCCACCCATCGAACGTGAAGCGGACCCGCTCGTTGTGTTCCGAGTCCTTCGAGAACGCGAGCGAGTGGCCGCCCGGCTCGTGTTCGACCGACACGACCGTCCCGGCCATCGGCGCCCGGTTGACGTGGACGTCGGTCGGGCCCATGTAGACGCCCACCCGGAGCTGTCCGTCCTCCTCCCTGATGACAGATACCTTGCCGTCGGCCGGCGAAAGGATCCCAGTCGCCGGCGGCTCCCGCTCGGGGTCCCGGAAGAACCAGAGCACGAACAGGCCGACCGCCACCATCGTCAAGCTGACGATCGGCGAGAGGAGGATTCCGAGGAGGGCCAGCCCGATGGCCAACCAGACGAAGCGCCAGCCGCCGGGGGCCAGCCGCATCAGTCGGCCCCGAGCTCCGCGAGGAGATGGGCAAGGTGCAGTCGGTCGTTCGTCCCGGTGGCGAGGTCGAGGTCGATTTCCCCGGCGAGGACCGCGAGTTCGGCCCCGGCGATCAGGCTCCGCGAGCGGGCGACGTCCACGATCGACGTCAGGACTTCCCCGCCCGCGAACCCGTCGTCGACGAGGAGCTCATCGAGGATCGATCGGGCATCCGAAAACTCGCCAGCGAGGGCGTGCTCGAGCATGGCCTCGATCCGGTCGGCGGGCCCGACCTCACGGAGGATGTCGTAGGCCGATTCCTGGGTGAGCTCGCCAGCGGTCTCGACCACGGTCTGGGCGTCGAGGATCGCCGCCCGGAGGTCGCCGTCGGCGTGGCCGGCGACGAACCGCACGCCGGAGGATTCGTAATCGGCGTCCTCCGCCTGGAGGATGGCCTCGAGGACCGCGACCGTCTCGTCGATGGTCGGGGCCCGAACCGGAATGGGGAAACACCGCGAGCGTAGCGGCGGGATCAGCTTCGAGGGCTGCCGGGTCGTCAGGATGAACTGTGTGGCGGCGTGGTGGCGCTCCATCACCCGTCGGAGCGCCTGCTGGAAGTCCTCCCGCATCGCCTCCGCGTTGTCGAGCAGCAACGTCTTGAACGTCCCCGAAACCGGCGAGTAGCCGGCGCTCTCCTTGACGACATAGTTGACCATGGCGCCCTTCGCCATGTCGCTCCGCCCGGCGAGGAAGTGCTCGAACCGGGGGTCGTTCCGGAGTTCCTTCTTCGTCATGTCGAAGAAGTCGGCGATGTTGATCTCGACGAGGTCGTTCTCGGGATCGTCGTGAAGCGACGCCGCCAACGCCCGTGCCGCGGCCGTCTTCCCGCTCCCCGGCGGGCCGTGGAGGACGAGGTTGATCGGCCCCTGCCCGGCCCGCGAGAGGTACTCCCGAAGCTCCGCCTGCGGGAGGTCCTCGATCGTCGGGGCGTGGGTATCGATCCACAGGGGCGATTCCATCGCCACCGGCTAACGGGTCCACGGGTATGAATCCAGCCGTTCGCCGCGGGAGTCGAAGCGGGTATACCGCTTCCCGGGCCTACCCGTACGTGGATGACGTTACGCGTGACGTTTCTCGGGACGGCCGGCGCGGTGCCAACCACCGAGCGGAACCCGAGCGGCGTCCATGTCAATCGCGACGGCGACGGCCTCCTCTTCGATGTCGGCGAGGGAACCCAGCGCCAGATGATGCGCTACGGGACCGGCTTCGACGTCTCGGACGTATTCATCACACACTTCCACGGCGACCACGTGTTCGGCCTCCCCGGGCTGCTGGAGACCTGGGACTTCAACGGGCGGGAGGCACCCCTCACGATCCACACGCCCACCCATACCCGGAGCGACATCGCCGCCCTCGTCACGGCATGTGACGCCGATCCGGCCTTTCCGGTCCACATCAACGAGGTCGGGCCCGGCGAGGCCGCCTTCGAAGCGGCGGAGTACGAAGTCCGGGCCGTGCGGACGAACCACCGGACTCGATCGGTCGGATACGCCCTCGAAGAGAACGACCGCCGCGGACGGTTCGACCGCGAACGGGCGGAGGAACTCGGGGTTCCCGTCGGCCCGAAGTTCTCTCAGCTCCACGAGGGTCACCCCGTCGAACTCGAGGACGGCACGGTCGTCGAGCCGGACCAGGTGGTCGGCCCGCCCCGCCCCGGGCGGACGATGGTCTACTCGGGCGATACCCGCCCGGTCGATTCGGTCGTCGCGGCCGCCCGGAACGCCGACCTCCTGATCCACGACGCCACCTTCGGCGACGAGTACGAAGCCCGCGCCGCCGAGACCGGCCACTCCACCGCCCGGCAGGCCGGCGAGATAGCGACGAAGGCGGGGGTCTCCCGGCTCGTTCTGACACACATCTCCTCGCGGTATTCCGGCGATGCCTCCCGCCTGGCGACCGAGGCCCGGGCGGCCTTCGACGGGTCGGTCGTCATCGCCCACGACGGGCTCGAACTCGACGTTCCGTACCCGGATTGACACCCGGCGTGGGGTATTTAGTCGACCGTACCATAGCCGGCGGTGTGACAGCCCGGACGACCGCCCTCGACACGTTGGTCTTCGGCGTCGACATCCAGAGCGGGGACGTCCGCGGCGACGCCCCCTCGTATGCCATCGTTACCTTCGACGGCGAGGCCATCGAGCGGAACGTCGTCTCCCGCCGGAAACTCCACCGGCTGATCGCCGACCGCGAGCCCGACCTCATCGCGACCGACAACATGTACGAGCTCGCCGAGGACAAGGACGCCCTCGTCTATTTCCTCCGCTCACTGCCGCCGGCGACGAGCCTCGTGCAGGTGACGGGCGACGAACGGCCGGAGCCGCTCTCGCGGGTGGCGAGCAGACACGGCATCCCCTACGGCAAGGATCCCATGCAGGAGGCCGAGGCGGCCGCCCGGCTCGCTGCCAGGAACGTCGGGTACGAGGTGTCCGCGTTCACGAACACGACGACCGTCAAGGTCGCCCGTGGTCGGTCGACGGGCAAGGGGGGCTGGAGCGAGGATCGCTACACCCGCCGGATCCACGGCTCGGTCCGCAAGCGCACCCGCGAGATCCGCGACGAGCTGGAGGAGGCGGGCCTGGATTACGACCTCACCGTCACCGAGAAGTACGGCGGCTACGCCAACGCTCGGTTTACCGTCGAGGCAACGCCCGCCGACATCCCGGTCTCGGCGGGCCGGGCGGGCGACGTCCGGGTGGAGATCGAGCGCGACCGCCGGGACGGTGTCGAGTTCGAAGCGCTCGCCCAGCGCCGCGAGCAGGTCGTCGTCGGCGTCGACCCGGGGACGACCGCGGTTGCACTGGTCGACCTGCAGGGCGAACCCCTCGACGTGCTGAGCACGCGTACGGACGACACGGCGGCCGTGATCGAGTGGATCATCGAACGCGGCCGGCCCGTCCTGGTGGCCGCCGACGTCACCCCAATGCCCAATACCGTCGAGAAGCTCAGACGCAGCTTCGACGCCGGCGGGTGGGCCCCCGGGACCGACCTCCCGATCGACGAGAAACAGCACCGGACCCGTGAACACGGCTACGAGAACGACCACGAACGGGACGCCCTCGCGGCCGCGCTGTTCGCCCACGACGCCCACGAGGAGCAGTTCGAACGGATCCGCCGCCGGGTCTCCCCTCGACACGACCCCGGCGAGGTGATCGCCCGGGTGGTCGGGGGCGAGGCCCTCGAGGCCGTGATCGACGACCTCGAACCGGATGAGGGCGACGACCAGGACGACGCCGGCTCGGTTCAGGACCGCTCCCGCGAGGACGCCCGGCAGATCGCAACGCTCGAACGGCGGATCGACCGGCTCGAGGGGTACGTCGAGCGCCTCGAGGCCACCATCGAGGAGAAGGACGCCGAGATCGAGGAGTACGAATCCGCCCTCGAGGACGCCCGCCGCGAGGACCGCCGCGACGTCCGGGAACGCCGGACCGTCAACCGGCTCGAGCGCGAGGTGGACCGCCTCGAACGCGAACTCGAAGCCGAACGCGGCCGGGCGGACGAACTCGAGACCAAGCTTGAGCGGCTGAAGGCGCTCTGGAAGCTCGACCACTCTGATTTCGACGCCGTGTCGTCGAAGGTGGACCAGGCGCTGGTCCCGGTGAAACCCATCGATCAGTTCACGCTCGACGCGATCGAGGCGGCCGACGAGGCCTACGGCCTCGCGCCCGGCGAGGCCATCTTGTTGCGCGACGCGTCGGGCGCCGGCCGACGCACCGCCGAACGGCTCGCCGAGGTCGAGCCCCGGGTCGTCCTGAAACGCGGGGGGCTTTCCGAAGTGGCCGACGAGGTGCTCTTCGACCACGCGATCCCGGTCGGCCCGGCCGACGACGTCACCGTCAAGGAGGTCGACGAACTCGCCGTCGCCCGGGAGGCCGACGTCGAGGCCGTCATCGATGACTGGCGCGAACAGGCCCGCCAGCGTGAGCGCTCGCGGAACGCCCAGCTGGTCGACCGGGTGATAAGCGAACATCGGGCCGAACGCCGCGATACCTCGCCGGCGGAGTTCCTCGATTCCTAGGCACTGCGGCGGCGGAGCGGGGGGCTTAAACGCGGGCTACGTGTTCCACCCACCATGGACGCCCACGAGCTCATCACGCGGAACACCGTGGAGGTGATCACGGAGGAAGAGGTTCGCGACCTCGCCGATGCACCCGAGGGCAAGCGGGCCTACGTCGGGTACGAGCCGTCCGGCGTCCTCCACCTCGGCCATATGCTGACCGCGAACAAGCTGATCGACCTCCAGGATGCGGGCATGGAGGTGGTCATCCTGCTCGCTGACGTCCACGCCTACCTCAACGACAAGGGGACGTTCGACGAGATCCGTGAGACCGCCGAGCGGATGCGCGAGCAGTTCCTCGCCTACGGGCTCGACGAGGCGTCCACCGAGTTCCGCTACGGCTCGAGCTTCGAGCTGGACGAGGACTACGTCCTCGACCTCCACAAGCTCGAGCTCGGCACTACGCTCAACCGTGCCCAGCGGGCCATGGCCGAGATCCAGAGCGGCGAGGTGCCGAAGGTGAGCCACGTGGTCTACCCGCTCATGCAGGCCCTCGACATAGAGTACCTCGACCTCGACCTTGCGATCGGCGGGCTCGATCAGCGCAAGGTCCACGTGCTCCATCGCGAGGAGCTCCCCGACCTCGGCTACGAAGCCCGACCGGCCATCCACACGCCGATCCTGGCTGACCTCGAGACCGGCGTTGGCAAGATGTCCTCGAGCACGGGGGTGACCATCTCGATGGAGGACTCGACCGAGGACATCGAGGAGAAGGTGAACGCCGCCTTCTGTCCGCCCACGCGGGATCCCGCCCCGGACGAGGCGGGGAACGAGCGCGAAAACCCCGTCCTCCAGCTCTTCCAGTACCACGTCTTCCCGCGGTTCGAGGCCGTGATCGTCGAACGCCCTGGCGAGTACGGCGGCGACGTGACCTACGAGGACTTCGACGCGTTGGCGGCCGCCCTCGAATCGGGCGACCTCCACCCGGCGGACGCGAAATCGGCGCTGGCGACCTATCTCGACGAACTCATCGGTCCAGGCCGCGAGAAGATCGGCGCCGCGTAACCCGGCTTATCGGCCGGCGTTTCCGGTCCGGTTGGTGGCGTTCATCCCGCTTCGCTGCCCGCCGTCAGTGACGTTCCCCGGGCCCATTCCGGCGCCGTTCTGCCCGCCGACGGTCCCGTTCATCGCCCCCGGTCCGCCAGCGGTCACGTTCCCGGGCGGGGTCCACGGGCCCGGCCGACCCATCGGCCGGTCGAGTGAGGGGCCGGCGATGCTTCTGGCTAATTCGGCCACGTCCGGGCCGGCCATCGTCCGGGCGTGTTCTCGGAGCTGTTCGATCGCCGTGACGTTGATGCCGTGGCGGTCACGGACGGGCTCGGGAAGCGACCGCGCGGTGGCGTGGCTCTGGTTCGCAAGCCGATCGACGGTCTCCAGGCGGGCAGCGACCTGCGCCATCTCGGCGCGGAAGCGCCCGTCGCTGATCGAGCCGTTCTCGTGGGCTCGGGTCAGCGCGCGCTGGCGGTCCTGGAGCCGCTCCAGGCGCTGGTCGAGCCCCTGGGTCCGGTTGGCGACAATTTTCGCCTTGCCGTCGGCCGATCGGGCGTTGGCCAGGCTGAGCCCGTAGGCGCGGGCCTCGACCTCGCCGCCCAGTTCCTGTTTTTGGACGCCGACCGCGCCGGCGAACGCCTCGCCCGGGGCGACGCTCGCGTTGGCGGCGTCCGGCTGGTCGGATTGCGGGGCGGTGTCGGTATCGACGGGGAGGGCGGCCGTCGGCAGGACGGCCGAGCCGAGGACAACGGCCGCCAGGACGACGATGAGGGTCTTGTTCATCTCGGGTAGTCGTACGGCCCAGGACCCGATATAAACCGACAATCGTGAGCCCGGTTTTCGCCGATTTAAGCCGGATTTACCCGTTTCATCCCCGTCCTGTCCGGTCATTCCTCGTCACCCTCGTCCTGGCCGGTGAGATCGTGGTCGGGAAGCGTCAGGACGTTCTCGCGACCCAGCCGGAACGACTGGATCTCGTCGTCTTCCCGGAGCGTCGAGACGACCTGGCTGGTCTTGGCGTCGGTCCACCCGAGTTCCTCGGCGACCTGCTGTTGTTTCAGTCGCCCGCCGTGCTCGGAGAGGAGTTGCAGGACGCGTTCCTCGTTGCTGAGCAGGTCGTCCGGCGGTGCCGCCGCCTCCTGGGCCTCGGGCTCGGCGTCGGGAGCGCTCGGCGGGCCCCGACGACGGGTGTAGAGCCAGCCGCCAACGCCCAGCGCGGCGATGACGACGAGCCCCACGATGGCGAGCATCGTTGAATCGAGGCCGTCGCCGCCGTCACTGTCGCCGTCGACCGGGCCGGGGCCGCTGGTCGTCACGGTCGACGGCGAGGTTGGCCCTTCCTCGACCACGAGGACGGGTTCGTCACCGGCGAAGTCCAGGCGGCCGGCCCAGGTGACCGACTGGGCCCCGGTCTCGGTGGGCTGGGGCTGGACCGTGACGGCATGGTACGGCGACGGCCAGGCGATGGTCAGCGATGTCTCCGAATCGAGGAACATCCCCGCCAGGGCGTCGCCAGCCTCGATCCGCGAACCGTCAGCGACGGCGAAGCCGATCCACTCGAAGGCGTAGGTGACCACGCCGTACTCCTGGCCGAGGGTCTGGCGGCTCGTCGTCACGGAAACGTCACGGATCGCCATGTCCCGACCCGACGCGTTCTCCCCGGCGTCGACGGTCGGTTGCATCCGGTCGGCGAACTGGGCCTCGAACTCCGAACGGTTCGCCCGGATGTCGGCCTGCAGCGAATCGAAGGCCCCCGTCGCGTTCGCGTCGTCGAGTCGGATCCGGTACGCCACCTCCCAGTTCGCTGTCCCGTCGGGCTGGAGGGTCGCCCGAAGCAGTACGGAATCGGGATCGACCTGGGTGTCCTGAGCGAGCGGGACCGCCGGCCCGGCGGCGCCCGAGGCTGGTCCCATCGCGACGAGCAATATCGGCAGGAGGACACCGACGACGAACCCTCGTGCCCCGATGCGGGCCAGCATGCGTTACGCCACCTTACCTGCTCGGTTCAAGAAAGGGTTCGGAAAAACCGTTTGTGGCTCGGTTCGGCCGATTGGAGGGCCTATGCGCCTGGGACGCCGAGGGCCGAGACAGCCCCGACGCCCAGCAATTCGAGGGCGGCCAACGTGACGACGGCGGCGGCCCAGGCGGCGACGCCGGTGATGCCGGCCTTGGTCCAGCCGCCGGGATACCGGTATCTGATGACGGCGATCCACCCGACCAGGGCGAGGAGGGAGCCGATCAGCGGGATCCACTCGAGCACTGCCCAGACGATCGCGCCCATGAGGGCGGTGACGATCGCGTGTTCAAACGTCAAACCCCCTGGATGCCCCCGGTACGTCACATACCGGGCGGCCAGGTGGATCGCGAGGCCGCCGACGAGGAGGCTAATCGCGAACACGATCAACCCCTCGACGGACAGCGCGGCGGCCCCACTTGGGGGGATTTCGGGTGGCATTGCCGGTTACGTCGGCTGCTTAGCCGCTTTGGGCGGCGTCGGCGTCACCGGCGTCTCCGTTCCCGCCGTTGCCCGGCCCGTTCTGCCCGCCGGCGAATACGTCACTGATCGCCTGACCGAGGGAACCGTCAAGGTCACCGTTCAGGAACTGCCGGATCAGGTCGTGGATCTGGGTGACGTGATCGGGGACCTGGCTCGGCATGTCCGTCGGGGGACCCTGCCGTTCCTGCTCGGTGTTGCGTTGCTGTTCGGTCATCTCTCGGCCGTCGGCCGCGTCGTCCGACTCGTTACCGTCGGCATCGGTCTCGTTCCCGTCCGCCGCAGCATCCGATTCGTCGTGGCCGTCTGCCTGTTCCGCAGTATTATCTGAGCCCGCGTGATCGGGCGCGTTACCTGGCATTGCCGCGGCCGCACCCGCCGTCACCGTCAGGACGGCAAGCGCGATCGCGAGGAGCTTGATTAGCTTCATTGGTCTGTGCCTCCGATCCTATCTATGCCGAGTACCCCCCTTGAAGGGGGTAAACGCTGAAGACGGATTTCCGCCAATTCACCTGGATTTACCGCCGATTTACCGACCGTTAAGCGGGATTAATTCGGATTATACCCCGTTCCGGCGGGTCACCCGTCGATCCGGGGCCGATGCCGGACTCGCGCCGCGCCGCCGCTCTCGCCGAGCACGGAACCACTTAAACGAGTTGCGCGCCAATAGCCGCGTATGAGCGAAGACGACGGGCAACGCCGGGACCTTCGCATGCCCGACGACGACGAGGTGTTCGCCGTCGTCACGAATATGTTGGGGGCCAACCGCGTGAAGGTCCGGTGTGCCGACGGCGAGGAACGCACAGCCCGCATCCCCGGGCGGATGCAGAAACGGATCTGGATTAGACAGGACGACGTCGTCCTCGTCGAGCCGTGGGACTGGCAGGACGAGAAGGCCGATATCGTGTGGCGGTACGAGAAACAGGAGGCGGACCAACTCCGGGAGGAAGGTCACATACAGTGACTGCATGACCGAGTTCGAACTGGTTGACGCCGATGCCGTCGAGGGGGTCGGCGACGAGTGGGAGGAGATCGACGTCGCGGATACCGAGGCGGACCGGATCGCCCGCCAGCGCGACAGGGAGTTCGCCGAGTTCAGGAAACGCATTAAGGACGCCGACCAGCTCAAGGTCGAGGCCTCGGTCTTTGACGAGGCGACGCTCGCCGCCGTCTACAAACTGGTCCAGGACGGCCATATCCAGGCCTTCGGCGGCCCACTCTCGACCGGCAAGGAGGCGAACGTCTACGAGGCGCTCGGCGCCGATGGCCGCGATGTCGCGGTCAAGATCTACCGTATCTCGTCGAGCGACTTCCGCCACATGCGGGACTACCTCGAAGGCGATCCACGGTTCTCCGGGATCGGCTCCGACAAGGGGAAGGTCGTCGTGGCGTGGGTCAGAAAGGAGTTCGCCAACCTCAAGCGGGCGGCCGAAGCGGGGGTAAGGGTTCCAGATCCGATCGCGGTCGAACGGAACGTCCTCGTGATGGAGCTGGTGGGCCAGCCCGACGACCGCGGCCGTCGCCTCGCCGAGGTGTCGGTCGAAAACCCCGAGACCGCCTTCGAGGTCGTCCGCGAATACATGCGACGCCTCTACGCCGTCGGCCTCGTCCACGGCGATCTCTCGGAGTACAACCTCGTGGTGGACGAGGGCGAGTTGTTCGTCATCGACCTCGGCCAGGCGGTGACCGTCCATCACCCCAACGCAGACGAGTTCCTCGAACGCGACTGCTACAACATCGCGTCGTTCTTCACCCGGCAGGGGTTCGAGGTGGCCGCGGACGAGCTCTATGAGTACGTGACCGACGTCGCGGCGGACGACGGGTAGCCGGCCGGGTGAGCACCTATCGACTCGAAGGCCCATTTCCTCGGGACGCTCGCCGTCCTCGGCCTTGTTCTGGTGGCAGCTAACCCGGCCGTCTCGGGTCCGCTCCTGGTCGGCGTCGCGCTCCTGATCGGCGTGGGCATCGATCTGGATCACTTCCCCCTCGCCCGGCTCAACCGCGGCGACTGGACTGCGCTCCGCCGGTGTGTGCGAGACCCCCGGATCGTGGTCTTCGACCAGGACGCCATTTTCGACGACGGGGAGGTCGGGGCCGGTCGCCGGCTCGTGAGTCACCTGGTCGTCGGCGGGGTTCTCCTGGTCGGCCTCGCCACCGTCAATACCGACCTCGCGTGGGTTGGCGGGGCCGTTCTCGGTATCCATATCGCGATGGACGTGGTCCACGACGTGGTGACGAGAGCGGCGGACGCCGAGCGTCTCACGAACGCTTAAACCGCTTCACCGAGTAGCGATTCCATGCAGCAGCACGTGAAGATTCCGCAGGACCGGATTGGCGTGCTTATCGGCGAGGGAGGTGAGACCATGCGCGAGATCGAGCGGCGCGCCGAGGTCCGCCTCGACATCGATTCCGAGAACAACTCCGTCCGGATCGAGCAGACCGGCGATCCCGTCACCGGGCTCAAGGCCCCCGATATCGTCAAGGCCATCGGCCGCGGGTTCGCCCCCGACGACGCCCTGACACTTCTCGAGGACGACATGATGATGTTCGACCTCGTCGACATCGACCGGGCCTCCCGGAACAAGAACGATCTCAAACGGCACAAGGGCCGGCTCATCGGGAAGAACGGCCGGACGCGTGAGCTGATGGAGGAGATCACGGGCGCATCGGTCGTCGTCTACGGCACCACGCTGGGTGTTATCGGGATGCCCAAACAGGTCGATATCGTTCGCTCGGCGGCCGAGATGATCCTCGAAGGCGCGCCCCACGGCGTGGTCTATTCCTTCCTCGAGCGGAAACGCCGCGAGGAGCTCAAACATCCGGGCATGGAATACCACCAGTACACCGGGTAGTACCCCCCGCTGTCTGGCGGTTGTTGTTCGGCCGAACGCGTTAAGCTTATATAGAATGGCAAAACTATCTTTACTCGATTATGGCGCAACAGCTTGGCAATCAGCCACTCATTGTACTCTCGGAGGAGTCACAGCGCACCTCCGGGAAAGATGCACAGTCGATGAACATCACGGCCGGGAAGGCCGTCGCCGAGGCGGTCCGAACCACACTCGGGCCGAAGGGCATGGACAAGATGCTCGTCGACTCGGGCGGCAGCGTCGTCGTCACGAACGACGGCGTCACCATCCTGTCCGAGATGGACATCGAGCACCCGGCGGCCAACATGATCGTCGAGGTGTCCGAGACCC
>CAYOLR010000054.1:0-14016 GCA_964404815.1 uncultured Halobacteriales archaeon | reverse complement strand
CCAGTCACGACGTAGACGGAGTAACCGAGCGATTCGAACCGGTCCCACTCGGTCTCCTTCTCGTTCGTCAGCGCGCGAAGGGGCGCGATGAACAGTGCCGTACCACCGTCCCGTAGCGTCTTGATGATCGCGAGCTCGGCGAGCGCGGTCTTGCCGCTGGCCGTCGGCGCGCTCGCCACCACGTTCGCGGTCGAGTCGAGCAGCGCGGGGAGGGCCTCCCGCTGCATGGCGTTGAATTCGTCGAAGGGGAAGGCGTCGGCGAAATCGGGGACCGCCTCGGTGACCTGCATCCATGCGGAGGGTGTCCGAACTGGGTCAAAGGCCTTTCCCTGTGCCGCTCGCCTGCACCGCCGCCCGCTCGAGCATTCCGACCTCGCTCCGCCACCAGTAGTAACCCCCGCCCCCGACCGCCGCGATGATGTTGGAGAGCGTGACGGCCCAGAAGACCGCGTGGACGCCGAGCCCGAGGGTGAACGCGCCCACGACCGCGATCGGCAGGCGGACCGCCCAGTACTGGAGGAGGGTGATCGCCATGCTGGTTCGCGTCAGTCGGGCGCCGTTGAAGCCCGCCGCGATCACGTAGATCGCCCCCAGGGCGGGGTAGCCATAGGCGAGGATCCGGAGGTAATCGATCGTAAGCGCCGCGCTCAGAGCGGAGGCGTCGGGGATGAAGGTGGCGGTCAGGAGCCCGGGGACCAGCCACTGGACCGCCCCGACGACGGCGAGGCTCCCACTGGCGATCGCCACCCCCACAACCGTGGTCCGCCGGGCCCGACCGGGCCGGTCGGCACCCAGGTTCTGTCCGACCATGCTCTGGGCCGCCTGCTGGAGGCCGTGGGCCGGGATGAAGGCCACGCTCGCGATCCGTGCGCCAACCGTGTATGCCGCCAAGCCGGCCGGGCCGCCGACCGCGGAGACGATGCCGACCATGAGGACCCGGACCGAATGCCGGCCGAGCGTCTGGCCGGAACTGGGGAGGCCGATACGACCGATCTCACTGAGGTCCGTCGGCCGGAGTCGGCAGGCCGCCCGGGTCACGAGTAAGCCCTTCCGGCCCCGGATAACGAGCCCGACGGCGAGCAGGAATCCGACGACGTAGCCGAGGATGGTGGCGATCGCCGCGCCACGCACCCCGAGCTGGGGTATCGGGCCGAGCCCGAAGATCAGGATCGGATCGAGGATGACGTTGAGCGAGACCGCGACCACGTTGAGGTAAAAGGCGCCACGGGAGTCGCCGAAGCCGACGAGGCTCCCTTCCATCGTATCGGCCAGAAAGAAGGCCGGGAGGCCGATCGCGTAGGTCGCTAGATAGGGGACGGCAAACCGGGTCACGGCCGGATCCGGCCGGAGCAGGCCCACCAACGGCCCGGCCGCGCTCGTTACGACGGCCCCGGCGACCACCCCGCCGATAAGGGCGAGGGACAAGCCGTTGAACGCGCCCCGGCGGGCGGCCGGATACTCGTCGGACCCCACCCGCTGTGACACGAGGACCTGGGTGCCGACGAACGGGATATACCCGAGGGCGTAGAGGACCCCGATCAAAGGGATAACGAGTCCGACGCCGGCGACGGCGTTCTCCGACAGTCGGCCGAGCCAGAAGATGTCGACCACCTGGTTGGCGACCTGAACCAGGTTCTGGGCCACCAGCGGGATCGAGAGAATGACCAAGGCTCGTGGGAGCGAGCCATCCACGATGTCGTCCCGGCCGACATCGAGCATCAAATTTCCTGCTTGGTCGGCTATGAAAAAACTACCGACCGTTCTGGGGGGACGACGGCACGTTTTTGGGTCGGCCGGCCCAGGTTTCGGGTAATGAGCGAGGCCCCCCGACGGAAGCCGGACTGGCTTCGGATGCGGCCACCGTCGGGTGAGCGGTTCACCGAGATCAAACGAAGCCTCCGGGAGCGGGACCTCAACACGGTCTGCGAGGAGGCCAATTGCCCGAACATGGGCGAGTGCTGGAGCGGCCACGACGGCCCGGGGACGGCGACGTTCATGCTGATGGGCGACCGGTGTTCCCGGGGTTGTAACTTCTGTGACGTCGAGACGGGCGGGATGGACCCCCTGGAAGAGGCCGAACCGGTAAACGTCGCCGCGGCGGTCGCCGAGATCGGCCTGGACTACGTGGTGCTCACATCGGTCGACCGTGACGACCTCCCGAAACAGGGCGCCCCGCACTTCGCCCGAACGGTTCGTGAAATCCGCAAACGGAGTCCGGACGTGCTCATCGAGACGCTGATCCCCGATTTCCAGGGCGAGCCCGACCTCGTTCGGGAGATCATCGATGCCGGGCCGGACGTGATCGCCCACAACGTCGAGACCGTCGAACGGCTCCAGTGGCCGGTTCGGGATCGGCGGGCCGGCTACGAGCAATCTTTGGCCGTTCTCGAGCAGATCGCCCGGGAGGCAGACGCCTACACGAAAACCTCGATCATGCTGGGAGTGGGCGAGTACGATCACGAGGTGTATCAGACGCTCACCGACCTCCGGGAGATCGGGGTCGACATCGTCACACTCGGCCAGTACCTCCAGCCGTCGCGTTCCCACCTGGATGTTGAATCCTACGTCCACCCCCACGTTTTCGACACGTGGCAGGCGGTCGCGGAGGATGAGCTGGGCTTTCTCTACTGTGCCAGCGGCCCGATGGTGCGGTCGTCCTATCGGGCGGGCGAACTGTTCGTCGAGTCGCTGCTCCGGGACGGCCGATCGGTGGAAAACGCCCGGGCGGTCGCCCGTGCCGGCGATTGAGCCGGTCGGGGATCCGGGAATGAGGCCATTTGTTCACCGGAAACCGACTTCGACCGATGATTGCCAACGATCCCCACCCATTCACGGTGAGTTCGTCCACCCGAGCCCCCGAAAATCGAACAATGACCGTGGAGTTACGAAAACCATAATACCGGAGCGGGAGAGCTACGCCACATGGTAGGGGTTCGATCGTGAGTATCCTCCAGCGTGACCCCGGCAACCGGGTACAGATCCTCGACGAGGATGGAAACGTCCTCGAGGGGGCGGACGTGCCCGACATCGATGACGAGACGTTGATCGAGATGTACCACGACATGCGGCTGGCCCGCCACTTCGACCAGCGGGCGGTCAGCCTCCAGCGACAGGGGCGGATGGGGACCTACCCGCCCCTCTCAGGACAGGAAGCCGCCCAGATCGGGAGCGCCTACGCGCTCGGGTCCGACGACTGGGTGTTCCCGAGCTACCGAGAACACGGTGTCGGCCTGGTTCGGGGGCTCTCGATCAAACGCACGTTGCTCTACTGGATGGGCGACGAGCGCGGTAACGAGATCGATCCCGACCTGAATTTCTTCACCGTGGCCGTTCCCATCGGGACCCAGGTCCCCCATGCGACGGGCGCTGCCTGGGCCGCGAAGCTCAAGGGTGACGACCGGGCGTTCATCGTCTACTTCGGCGACGGCGCCACCAGCGAAGGTGACTTCCACGAGGGCATGAACTTCGCCGGCGTGTTCGACGTCCCGGCCATCTACTTCTGTAACAACAACCAGTGGGCCATCTCGGTTCCCCGAGAACGCCAGACGGCCAGCGAGACAATCGCCCAGAAAGCCGACGCCTACGGGTTCGACGGCGTCCAGGTGGACGGGATGGACCCCCTCGCCGTCTACCAGGTCACCCGCGAGGCCGTGGAGAAGGCGAAGAATCCCGGGCCGAATGACCGTCGACCGACGCTGATCGAGGCGATCCAGTACCGGTTCGGCGCCCACACCACCGCCGACGACCCCTCGGTCTACCGGAGCGAGGACGAGGTCGAGGAATGGAAACGCCGCGACCCGATCCCCCGGCTGGAATCCTACCTCCGTGACCGAGGTATCCTCGACGACGACCTGGTTGAAGAAATGGACGAACGGGTCCAAACGGAGGTGGCCGACGCCATCGAAGCGGCCGAATCCGAGATCCGGCCGGCCCCGGAAACGATGTTCGAGAACGTCTACGAATCGGACAACTGGATGATCGAAGAGCAGCGGGCGTATCTCGACCGGCTTCGCGAGGAATACGGCGACGACGCGCTCCTGGAGGACTAACCTATGAGTCAGGCAGAACAAACCGGCGAAACCCAGAACCTCACGCTCGTGCAGGCGGTTCGCGACGCAATGCACAACGAACTCGCCCGCGACGAGGACGTCCTCGTCATGGGCGAGGACGTCGGCAAGAACGGCGGCGTCTTCCGCGCCACCGAGGGCCTCTACGACGAGTTCGGCGAGGAGCGGGTGATCGACACCCCGCTCGCCGAGTCCGGGATCGTCGGGACGGCGATCGGTATGGCGGCCTACGGGCTCCGACCCGTCGCCGAGATCCGGGCCCCCTACGGCGGCGGGATCCGCGCGCCCGAACACCACTCCGAATCGACCGAGACCTTCTTCACACACATGCCGGGGCTGAAGGTGGTCATGCCGTCGACGACCTACGATGCCAAGGGACTGCTGATCTCCGCCATCCGCGATCCCGATCCGGTGATCTTTCTCGAGCCGAAGAAGATCTATCGGGCCTTCCGCCAAGACGTACCCGACGACGGGTACACGGTGCCGCTCGGGGAGGCCACGACGCGTCGCGAAGGCTCGGACATCTCGGTGTACTGCTGGGGGGCAATGACCAGACCGACCCTGGCCGCCGCCGAGAACCTCGCGGGCGAGATCGATGTCGAAGTGGTCGACCTGCGGACGGTCTCCCCGATGGACAAAGACGCCATCGTCGACTCGTTCGAGAAGACCGGCCGGGCGGCCGTGGTCCACGAGGCCCCCCGAACGGGCGGGCTCGCGGGCGAGATTACCGCCATACTCCAGGAGGAATCGCTGCTCTATCAGGAGGCGCCGATCGAGCGGATCACCGGCTTCGACATCCCGTTCCCGCTGTATGCCCTCGAGGACTACTACCTCCCCGAGGCGGCCCGCATCGAGGACGGCATCCGGGAGGCAGTGGAGTTCTGACATGCCGTTCGAATTCAAACTGCCGGACGTCGGCGAGGGCGTGGCCGAAGGGGAGCTCGTCAGTTGGCTCGTCGACGTCGGCGACACCGTGACCGAGGATCAGCCCGTCGCCGAGGTCGAGACCGACAAGGCGCTCGTCGAGATCCCCTCGCCCGTCGACGGGACCGTCAAGGAACTCCGCGCCGACGCGGGAGAGATGATCCCCGTCGGCGACGTGTTCATCGTCTTCGACGTCGAGGGCGAAGAACCCGAGGGCGAGGTCGATCCGGTCGAGCCCGAACCGGCCGAAGAGACCGAACCCGACGCCACGGAAGCCGTTGAAACGGAACCGGATAGAGCCGCCGGACGGGTGTTCGCGCCGCCACACGTCCGCCGGCTGGCCCGCGAACTCGATGTCGAGCTCGAAACCGTTTCCGGTAGCGGCCCGAGCGGCCGGATCACGGAAGCCGACGTCCGGGCGGCGGCGGACGGTGCGGAACCCACGGAAACCGAGGCAGAAGCCGAACCGGAGCCCACACCCGAACCGGCGACGACCGAGCCGGAACCGGCCGAGCCGGGCGCCACTCAGGCGCCACAGGTCGAGGCTGCCGATCGGGACCGCACCCTGGCCGCCCCGGCCACCCGCCGGGTGGCTGATGAACTCGACGTCGACATCAACGCCGTGCCCGCCGTCGAGGAACGGGACGGCGAGGCGTTCGTGACGGCGGAGGCCGTCCGCGAGTACGCGGACCGACAGGTGGAAGCGCGCGAGGCCGAAGTGGCTGCACGACCGGAAACCGCCGGCGAGCGTGAGGAACGCGTCCCCTACAAGGGGGTTCGGCGGACCATCGGCGAGCAGATGGAACGGTCGAAATACACGGCCCCACACGTCAGCCATCACGACCAGGTCGTCGTCGACGAGCTAGTCGCCGCCAGGAAACGGCTCAAACCGAAGGCCGAGGACCGAGGGATCAACCTCACCTACATGCCGTTCGTGATGAAGGCGGTGACCGCCGCCCTCAAGGAGTTTCCCTTCATGAACGCCACCCTCGACGAGGAGGTCGAGGAGATCATCCTCAAGAACTACTACAACATCGGGATGGCCGTGGCGACGGACGCCGGCTTGATGGTCCCTGTCGTCGACGACGTCGACCGGAAGGGCCTGCTCCAGGTGGCCTCGGAGGTGAACGAGCTGGCCGCCAAGGCCCGCGACCGCTCGATCGGTCTCGACGAGCTCCAGGGGAGCACCTTCTCGGTGACGAACTTCGGGGTGATCGGGGGCGAATACGCCACGCCCATCATCAACTATCCCGAGGTCGCCATCCTCGGGATCGGCGAGCTGGCCCAGCGACCCGTCGTCGAAGACGGCGAGGTCGTCGCCCGTTATACCCTTCCCCTGTCACTCACGATCGACCACCGCGTCATCGACGGCGCGGTCGCGGCCGAGTTCACGAACACCCTCATGGACTACCTCAGGGATCCAACCCTGCTCCTCATCGAATAATGGTTGTCGGCGACATCGCGACCGGGACGGACGTATTGGTGATCGGCGGCGGACCGGGCGGTTACACGGCCGCCATCCGCGCCGGACAGCTCGACCTCGACGTGACGCTCGTCGAGAAGGGCGCCATCGGCGCCGTCTGCCTCAATCGGGGGTGCATCCCATCGAAGGCGCTGCTCTCGAGCTCCGGGCTCGCCCACGAGGCGGGCCACGCTGAGGAGATGGGTATCACGGCCGACCCCAAAGTGGACGTGGGCCGGATGGTCGACTGGAAGGACGGCGTCGTCACGCAGCTCACCGACGGCATAGGCAAGCTGTGTGACGCCGTCGACGTCCACCGGATCGACGGGCGGGCTGAGTTCGCCGACGCGAACAAGGCCCGGATCGTCCACGAAGGGGCCGGTGAAGGGGCGGAAACCATCGAGTTCAAACACGCCATCGTCGCGACCGGGAGCCGGCCGATCGAGCTCCCCGGGTTCGACTTCACCGACGGGCCGGTCATCGACTCGGCCCAGGCGCTCGACCTCGACGCGGCCCCCGACCGGCTGGTGGTCATCGGGGCCGGCTACATCGGGATGGAACTCTCGACCGTCTTCGCCCGGCTCGGGACCGACGTGACGGTCGTCGAGATGCTCGACTCGGCGCTCCCCGGCTTCGAGGACGACCTCTCACGGCACGTCCAGCGGCGCGCCGGAGACCTCGGCATCGAGTTCAACTTCGGCGAAGCGGCAAGCGGCTGGACCCCGGATGATGGCGGGATCATCGTCACCACGGAGACGGAGGACGGCGAGGAGTCCTCTTACCGGGCCGACAATGTCCTCGTCGCCGTCGGCCGCGAGCCGGTAACGGACACGCTCAACCTCGACGCCGTCGGCCTGGAACCGAACGAGCGCGGCTTCCTCGAGACGGACGATCAGGCCCGAACGGCAGTCGACCACGTCTTCGCCGTCGGCGACGTGGCCGGCGAACCGATGCTCGCCCACAAGGCCGGTGCCGAAGGCGAAATAGCGGCCGAGGTGGTCGCCGGCCACACCGTCGGCCTCGATTTCCAAGCCATCCCCGCCGCCGTCTATACGGAACCGGAGATCGGAACGGTCGGCATGACCGCCGACGAGGCCGAGGCGGCGGGCTTCGAGCCGGCCGTCGGCCGGTTCCCCTTCGGCGCGAACGGGCGGGCGCTCTCGACAGGCGACGCCGGCGGCTTCGCCCGGATCGTGGCCGACGAACCCTCGGGGTTCGTGCTCGGTGGCCAGGTAGTGGGTCCGGAGGCGTCCGAGCTCATCGCCGAGATCGGCCTCGCCATCGAGATGGGCGCCACGCTCGAGGACGTCGCCGCGACGGTCCACACCCACCCGACGCTCACGGAGGCGGTCCGCGAAGCGGCGATGAACGCCCTCGGCCGGGCCATCCACACGATCAACCGCTGAGCGTCGACCTCGACGGTCTTTTATCGCTGAACCGATTCGATGCGGCCATGAAGGCGGTGACGCTGGGGCCGGCCGGCACGTATTCCGATCGGGCGGCCCATGCTGTCGTCGATGACGTCTCGTATCGCGAGTCGGTGACGGGGATCGTCGAGGCGGTCGCCGACGGTGAGTTCGCGAGAGGGGTCATCCCCGTCGAGAACAGCATCGAGGGGAGTGTCACGGAGAGCCTGGACGCCCTCGTCGAGTACGAGGTGGCGGTGGTCAGGGAGATCGTGACGCCGATCCGGCACGCCCTGCTCGCCCAATCTGAAGAGTTCGAGACGATCGCTAGTCATTCCCAAGCGCTAGCCCAGTGTCGGTCCTATATCGAGGAACACTACCCAGACGTGGCGCTCGAGGCCGTCGCGAGCACGGCGCGGGGGGTCGAACGGGCGCGGGAGGATGCCACGATCGCCGGGATCGGTCACCCCGACAACGCCCACGACGGCCTCCGCGCGCTCGCCGAGGACATCCAGGACCGGACGTCGAACGCGACGCGGTTCTTCGTGATCGCGCCGATGGCGGAGCGGGCAGAGGCGGGGGGCAAAACCTCGGTGATCATCTACCCGAACACCGACTACGCGGGCCTGCTTTTGGAGCTCCTCGAGGCGTTCGCGGATCGGGACATCAACCTCACGCGGATCGAATCCCGGCCGAGCGGGTCGCGACTCGGCGACTACCTCTTCCACCTCGATTTCGGGGCCGGCCTCTACGAGGATCGGACACAGGCGGCCATCGCGGAGGTCGAGTCGATTATCGCCGACGACGGGTGGGTCCGACCCCTCGGTTCATACGACACCGAACACGTCGTGTAGACGGTCTCGAAGTGCGCGGAAGATATTTAATTCCGCGTAGCATTTCGTCGATTGACGAACCCCGGTGATCCCCTATGACCGTCAGCGACTCATTCCGCTCCCTCGCGGACCTGATCGATCGGTTCGAACGAGACGGGTTTGATGTGACCGATGTTACCGCCCCAGGTGACGGCATGCTCGAGGAGGATGAACTCGAGGCCACGATGACGGTCCGCCTCTCGTCCTTCGAAGCCATCGAATCCGACGGCGCCGTGGAGGTCTCCCCGATCGATGCTGATGTATCGGCTGATGGCGCGGTACTAACCGACGTCACGGTGTCGGTCCGCCTCGACGATGCCGCCGAGGATCCCGAGTCCGAACCGGGGGCAGGTCCATCGACTGACGCTACCTCCGATCCGGAGGATCCGATCGAGGAGACTGGCGACCCTGAGCCGACCGATGGGTCTGACGACCCGACGGAGCCGCCGGCCTACAAGGACCCCGACCGGCTCCGATCGGTTTACGAGGAACACGACTCGTTCCCGGCGATGCGGGAAGCTCTCGGGGTGGACGTCAGCGCCCAAACCGTCAGGCGGCACATGATCGACCAGGGGATCCACGAGCCCGCATCCAGTGTCGCCGATGATGCGGCCGACGAGCCCGATGAGAACCCAGCTGACGAGGTGGAGTCCGGCGACGTGGAAACGACGATTGCCGACGGTATCGACCTGCCGACGGGGGTGACGCTCGACGACATCAAGGAGACCGTCAGGGCCGCACAGACCGTCCACGACGTCCAAGCCCGGCTCGATATCGACCGTGATCGGACGAAGCGGCTCCTGACCGAGCTGAACCTAATCGATCTCGTATGCGGCCGGCTCACCGACGAGAAGGAGCAGGGGGTCACGCCCGAGGAGATCGATCAGCGGATCCGGGAATCGGCACCGCCGAACGCCTGATCGCCCCGCTGGATTTTACCCGCCAGGCCGCGTAGTTCGGACCGATATGTCCGACCGACGAAACCCGTTCGAGGAGATCGAGCAGATGTTCGACCGGCTGAGTCGGCAGTTCGAGCAGGACCCGTTCGGGATGACGGGGATGGCCGGCTCGATCGCCGTGGATGTCGCCGACCACGACGACGAGTTCGTCGTGACCGCGGACCTCCCAGGCTTCGACAAAGACGACATCGACGTAAACCTCGCCGACCGGACCCTCCGGATCGATGCCGACCACGAGGAATCCGACACGGAGGAGAACGCCGAGTACCTCCGTCGCGAGCGCACCCGCCAGTCGCTGTCGCGATCGGTTACGCTCCCGGAGACGGTCGACGAGGAGGGCATTGCGGCCACGTTCACGAACGGCGTCCTGACCGTGACCCTCCCGAAACGTGACGCCGAGGGCGGCAAGCGGATCGAGATCGAGTGACAACCGCCTTGGCGGTCCGGGGATAACCGGCGGATATGCCCCTCTCGGTCGGCGATCCCGTGCCGACGGTGTCGGCCCCAAACCAGCACGGCGAGACGGTCACTGTGGGGTTCGACCAGCCCACGGTACTCTATTTCTATCCGAGGGACGACACCCCCGGTTGTACTACCGAAGCCGAGCAGTTCTCGATGGAACTCGACGCCTACCGCGATGCCGGTGTCGCCGTGTACGGCGTGTCCACCGATACGGTGGAATCACACGCGGACTTCGCCGAAGCCCACGGGATCGAGTTCGACCTCCTGGCCGATCCTGACGCGGAGATCGCGGCCGCGTTCGATGTCGAGGTGGACGCGTCCCGTCACGCCGCTGCTCGGACGACGTTCGTCGTCGTGGACGGGTCGGTCCATGCAGTCTATACCGGCGTCGATCCCGATGGCCACGCCCGGGACGTCCTATTCGACCTCCTCGAGGCGGGTGTCGTCACCCTGGACCCCTGAATCCCGGCGGTATTCGGGGGATAGCAGTCCTTTTCACCACGGGCGGAAACGGCTACGGTATGGATTACGAGCCAGGGACCCTCGAGGAGAAGTGGCGGTCCCGGTGGCGCGAGGAGGGTCGGTACGAGGCCGACCCCGACGACCCCGGCGATGCGACGTTCGTGACGGTGCCGTACCCCTATCCAAGCGGGGGCATGCACATCGGTCACGCCAGGACGTATACCGTGCCCGACGCGTGGGCCCGCTATCGGCGGCTCCAAGGCGACAACGTGCTGTTCCCCCTTGCCTGGCACGTAACCGGGACGCCGATCGTCGGCGCGGTCGAACGCCTCAAGAAGGGCGAGGAAGCCCAGCTGTCCGTGCTGCGGGACACCTATAACGTTCCCGAGGCGGAGCTCAAGGACCTCGAGACGCCGATGGGCTTCGCCCGCTACTTCATCGAGAACCACTACAAGAAGGGAATGCGTCAGCTCGGACTGAGTATCGACTGGCGCCGGGAATTTACCACGAACGACGAGAAGTACTCGAAGTTCATCACCTGGCAGTACGAGACGCTCAGGGAACGGGGGCTGCTCGAGAAGGGGTATCACCCGGTCCGGTACTGTACCAATGAGGAGCAGCCGGTCACCGATCACGACCTCCTCGAGGGCGAAGGGGCGGACTTCCAGGAGTACACCCTCATCAAGTTCGAACGGGAGGGGACGATCGTTCCGATGGCGACGCTCCGGCCGGAGACGGTATACGGCGTGACCAACGCCTACGTCGATCCCGAGGCGGAGTACGTCATCGCCAACGTCGACGATGAGGAGTGGCTCATCTCGCGGGAGGCGGTCGAGAAGTTCGACCTCCAGCGACGGGACGTCGACGTCAGGGTCGAGATGCCCGGGGCGACGCTCGTCGGTGAACACGTGACTAACCCGGTGACGGAGGAGTCCGTGCTGGTGCTCCCGGCGTCGTTCGTCGACCCGGACAACGCGACCGGCGTCGTGATGTCGGTCCCCGCCCACAGCCCCGACGACTGGGTCGCCCTCGAGGAGATCAAGGCCGACGCCGAACGGCTCACCGGCTACGGGATCGATCCGGACGAGGTTCGGGATATCGAGCCGCGCGCCATTCTGGACATCGAGGGTTACGGCGAGTACCCGGCCGGCGATATCGTCACGGACTACGGGATCGAGAGCCAGGGCGACGAGGCCCTCGAGGAGGCCACGCAGGAGCTCTACAACGACGAGTTCCGCGAGGGGCGGCTCCGCGACATGTACGGCCCGTATGCGGGCGAGACCGTCCAGGAGGCGCGGGATAACTTCCGCGAGGAACACCAGGCGGCCGGCCACTTCGATACAATGTACGAGTTCTCCGAGGAAGTGATCTGTCGCTGTGGCGGCGACGTCGAGGTCTCCGAACAGGAGACGTGGTTCCTCCGCTATAACGACGAGGACTGGCAGGCCAAGGCCGAACGGGCGGTCGAGGGACTCGACGCCATCCCCGAACACACCCGCGAGGAATACATCCATACCATCGACTGGCTGGAGGAATGGCCGTGTATCCGGAACTACGGGTTGGGCACCCGGCTGCCATGGGACACTGACTTCGTGATCGAGCCGCTGTCGGACTCGACGATCTACATGAGCTACTACACCTTCGCCCACCGTCTCGAGGACGTTCCGGCCGAGGCGATGGACCGGGAATTCTTCGACACGCTGTTCTACGGCGAGGGTGACGACGAGACCGCCCTCGCCCTCCGGGAGGAGTGGGACCACTGGTACCCGGTGGACTACCGGTGTTCGGGCAACGACCTCATCTCAAACCACCTCACGTTCTACCTCTACCATCACGCCGAGCTGTTCCCCGAGCCGAAATGGCCCCAAGGGATCACGATCATGGGCATGGGCCTGCTCGAGGGCGAGGCCATGAGCTCGTCGAAGGGCCACGTCGTCCTCCCCGGCGAGGCCATCGATCGGTACGGTGCCGACACCGTTCGGTTCTTCCTGCTGAACTCCGCCGAGCCCTGGCAGGATTACGACTGGCGGGACGATCAGGTCGGCAGCGCCCGCCGCCAGCTCGACCGCTTTTGGAACCGTGCCCGGGAGCTGATCGACGGGCCGGCGGGCGAGCGCGAACTCCGTCGGATCGACCGCTGGTTGCTGTCGAAGCTCCAGGGGATCATCGTCGAGGCGACCGAGGCGATGGACGGCTTCGAGACGCGGACGGCCAGCCAGGCCGCCTTCTACGACCTCGAGGAACACCTCCGCTGGTATCGGCGACGCGCCGACCTGGATCGGCCGGGGGCAACCTGGACGCTCCGAACCGTCCTCGAGACGCGGCTGGTTCTGCTGGCCCCGTTCGTGCCCTTCCTCACGAACGAACTGCACGAGCAGCTCACCGGCGAACCCGCCGAAGCGGCCGAGTGGCCGACGGTCGATCCGGAGTTCCAGAGCCCACAGATCGAGGCCGAGGAGGAACTGGTCCGCGCCCTCGTCGACGACATCGCCGAGGTCATCGACGTCACCGGGACGGACCCGTCGACGATCCGGGTCTATACCGCGGCTGACTGGAAATATCGAGCGTTCGACGTGGTCAGCGAGACCGGGCCCGATATCGGCGAGGCGATGAGCCAGGCGATGCAGTACGACAGCATCCGGTCGCGGAGCGACGTGGCCGCCGACCTGGTCGAGGAGCTCGTCGAGTTCGTCCGGGAACGGCCCGCCGAACGGCTCGGCTGGCTCGAGGACGTCGACGAATCCGCCGTCTATGATGAGGCCGCGCGGTTCCTCGGCTCCGAATTCGACGCCGACATCGAAGTCTACGAGGAAGGGTCCGACGTCTACGATCCGGCCGACAAAGCTGCCGACGCGGTCCCGTTCCGGCCGGCGATCCACCTCGAGTGACGTCCCGGTCCGGCCCGCTGACGACGGGCGACGGAAACCCGAAAGTTATACTCGCCGGTCCTCCATAGTCGTGGGTATGAGCGAGGAGGAAGAGGGTGGGTTCATCCGCACGGTCACGGAACCCTACCACAGCCGGGCCGACGAGGAGATGAACATCATCGGCATGGCCTACGGGCTCATCCTGCTCGTCGTGCTCATCCCTCTGCTCCCCTTCATCGTGCTGATCTGGCTAATCGGCAAACTGAGCCGCGGACCGAGCGCTACCGAGTGACCGCGAGGAGGTCGAACGGCGTCCCGTTGTCACGTTCCTTCGCCGCCGCATAGACGACATGAGCAGTCGCAACGTCCTGAATTGCGAGGCCCGTGCTGTCGAAAACGGTGAGCCCATCGTCAGCTGTCCGGCCGTCGATCAGGCCGACGACGATCTCGCCGAGTTCGCCGTGCAGATCGCTGTCGTCTACCACGCCATCGCTCCAGGGGACGTTGATCTCGCCGGAATGGGTACACTGCTCGT
>CAYOLR010000053.1:0-14160 GCA_964404815.1 uncultured Halobacteriales archaeon | reverse complement strand
GTTCGACGACAATGTGGACTCGGGTATCCGGTGCCGACGCAAAAAGGTGTTGTTACCCGTTGAGACGGTGATTCACGGGGTCGGGGTCCGATCCCGGTCGAACCCGTAGACGATGGAATCCGGTTGGAAGCGTTCCCAGCCGAACCAGAACATCGCCGGGATGTCAGTGACCGGGGTGAGCCGGTGCCCCGCATAGGGTCCCTCGACGGCCGTTCCGGAATTCCGGGCCCAGCGGGAATCGGCCGCGACCATATGATCTTCGCCGTCGGGCGCGAACTGGCGGGCGGTTCCGTCGATGCGCCGGTCGAAGCCGACCAGCGACCCCCCGACCGTGGTCGCGATAACGACCGGCCGGTCGCCGACGTGGTCGTTCAGGACGCCGCCAGCCTCGCGAACCTTCTGGAAGGGGTAGGCCTTCGCGATGCCGTCGTGGGTGACGCCGAGGACGAGCGTCTTCGGGTGAAGTCGGTCGTCGGTATCGTAGCCGATGAGCTGCGCTTCCTCGCCGTAGCCGTATTTCGGCTCGAAGTAGTCGTAGGTGTCGTCGGGACCGTTGACCGTGTTCGACGCCGGCGGCGGGAGGAGGACCTCGGTTGCGGGGTTGTCGGCCCGCCACTCACCCCATGTCGTCAATGAGCTCGGGAGGATCCGGAGGGTGTCGCCCGTCCGCGGGCCCCTGATCGCCGTGGCGAGCAGCTGGCTCCAGAGGCTCTCGGTCAATCTGTCGTACATGACGAGGTCGGACCGCCAGAGCTTGCCCGAGACGCCGAAGATCGTCGGGCGGCCATCGACCCGCCGCTCGGTCACGACCGCGCTCCCACAGAGGACGCAATACGTGACCATGATCGGGCCGCCGAGGGTGTCGTTGACGACCTCGTGCCAGTTCAGGATCGCCAGGGGATACGCGCGGGCGGTCCCCTCCCGTTCGACGCCGATCACCGCCGCCGAGTCATCGAGGGTTGCCGACTCCCCGGTTTCGGGGTGGACGACGTCAGACCAATCCGGGGCGAATCGGGGTTCGACGATCGCCGGGATCTGATCGCGGGCGAGGGCGGTGTAGATCTCCTCGCTCGGAACGGGGAGCGTGACGTTCCCCCGCCGGATGGGTTCCGGGGTTACCGGGCCCGGTGTCGGGGTTGGTGTCCGGGCGGTTCCGCCGACCGTGTCGGAGGTACAGCCGGCCGTTCCGAGCAGGCTTCCGCTCAGGAATCCCGCAAGGAACTGCCGCCGGTTCATCGGGCGAACTCCGTCCCGGGCGGGCATAAGGCTGTACGAGTTGGGGTCCAGCGGCACACAGCCGTCGTTACGTGAAAGCAGGCCCAAAGCCTCGCCGTTCACGGCGGGGAGACGCGCCGGACACTGCCACTCCACGAATTCCTGTCGGCTGGGGTCGAATCGAACGATACCTCACCGGGCAAAATCCTGGCCGGGTGGATTGGGGTCCGGCCGCCGGAAGGCGAACCATACCAGCCGCCCTGGCCCAGGTGGATCTCACCACCGTGGCTTCGAGGTGAGACAGGCCGATGGCGCTGCCCGTATGCCACAAGCGGGGAGTCCGCACGGACTGGCGTCGCCACGCGCCCACCGCCCCGTCGCGGAGCACACAAACTAGTACACTCCCCGACGGGTCTTCGCGACCCCGATCGGGGGACTCCTCGCGCTGAAGCGAGAGGAGGACGTCAGAGGTCCGGATCCTTGTCGACCGTGCGGTCGATCCGATCGGGGGCCCGCCAGTCGGTGGTCAGTTCGAGGAGCTGGACCAGAATACGGGCGGTCGCCCCCCAGACCGTGTAGCCGTCGACGTGAAAGAAGTGGATGACGATCTCGCCGTAGTGGGGGTGATCGCGGTGTTCACATTCGTAGTTGTCGAGATCGATGAATTCCGGGACCGGGAGGACGGCGATCTCGGCCACCTCCCGTTCGTCCGGTCGGTAACCCCGGTCGGGGATCCGTGCCACGAATGGCGTCACCGAGTATCGGGTCACGGTCCTGATATCGTCGAGTTGCCCCACTGGATCGACCTCGGGTGGGTCCAGCCCGATCTCCTCGCCGGCTTCGCGGACGGCCGTATCGAACAGCGAGTCGTCGCTGGGCTCCCGACCGCCCCCCGGAAAGCTCATCTGGCCCGGATGCTCGCCGAGATGATCGGCACGTTTGGTGAACAGGAGGTGGGGCGTCCCGTCCCGCTGGACGACGGGGGTCAGGACAGCAGCCTCGTGGCGCTCGCCGGTGATTCGGGACGGCGAGAAGGTCGCCACCTCCTGGAGCTCCATGGAAATTGATCCGGCCTGCGTGGTCTTAATTGGCCCGCACTGCTATTCGATCGCTTCTGAAAGGCGGTCACGGAGCTCCGTCGTGTCGACGCCCCAGGCGTCCACCTCGTAGGCCACATCGAGGAGCTTCTGCATCCGATCACGGTCGCCATCTGCGACCGCGGCCGCGGCGTCCGCCCGAAGCCGTTCCTCGACAGCCCGACCGACCATCGCACGGTCGATCGATCGCGGCTCGAGTTCCATCATGTGCGGGAGGTCATCACCGTGGTCCGGGAGCCGCGGGAGGGCGGCCGGGCCGGGGGCATAGATCGGTTCCCCGTCCCCGTCCACTTCGATCAGGAAGTAAGCGTCCGTCGCGGCACGGACTTTCGCGGCCACTTCCTCGGCATCGAACGGCTCGCCCTGTCTGGCCGCGAGGTTTTCGAACGCCCGTTCGAACTCGTCGAGGCTGAGCCCGCCGAAGAGATCGGCGACGCCCGCCAACTCGTCGGCGCTCGGGTCCATCGACGGGCCGTTTCGCCCCGTAGGGTTTAGCGTTTCTGGCAATCAATCGACGGTGGCTAGGTCAGCCCGGCTGGCTTCGAGGAGGTCCGCCGGCGTCAATTCGACCGTTCGCCACGCGGGGAGGCGATCGTCGCCCGTGGAACCACGGATCGCGTCGGCGTAGGTCTCGGTCTGCTCGAGTTCGGCGCCCGGGTCGTACTCCAGCCGGTTGAACGCGGCATCGGCCGCGTATTGCCGCACGAGCGAGGCGGCATGGGTCTCGTACGTCGACCTGAGGTCGGCATAATCCGGGACAACGTTGTGGTCCTCGACGACACGGAAGAGCGCCGACGCGACCTCTTCGCACATGTCGGAGAGTCCCGTGGGACCGCTGACGGCGCGGTGATCGTGTTCGTATCGGCCGAGGTCGACCTGGGCGGTCCCATCGAAGCCGGCGTGGTCGAACGCGTCGCCGAGGGTCCCGACCTCTAACCCGAAGCGTCGCTCGATCCGGAACCGTGTCGCCAGGTCGGCCCTCGCACCGAACTCGCCAGCCAACGCGTACCGGAACGAGCCGAGGTAATCGAGGATCGGTGCGTCGTGATGCTCCTGTAACGCCCGGATCAGTGGGAGGTAGAACAACCGGAACAGCCGGCCGTAGAGCCGGTTCTCCTCGATCCGCGCGTAATACCCCTTGGTGAAGGCGTATTCCTGGGCCAGCGGGGCGGCCAGCCGGTTGATGTCCGTCGCGGTGAAGCTCTTGGCGTCGGCGTCGTGGCAGACCACGTACTGATGGTCGGCCGCCGCGATACCGAGGGCCATCCAGACGTCACGGCCCTTCCCGGCCGATCCGTCGAGGCCCTCGGCTGCTAGCCGTTCCTTGAGGGTCGGGCCCGTGCACCAGAGCACCTCGAGGTCGGCATCGAACCCCCGGAGCCACTGGCGGTACTCGCCGATCCGATCGTGCGAACACCGGAGGGCGATGATGACGCGGCCGGGGGACGCATCCGCCAGCGCCGAGAGGATCCGCTCGGCGGCAAGCGTGGCGTGTTCCCGCTCGGTCATCGGGACGATCACCGCCACGCGATCGAGGTCGACCGCCGGAGCGCGACCGGTCAGGTCGTGAAGGGTGGCGATCCGATCCTGGGTGAACTCCATCTGTCCCCCCAATCGGCCGAAACGGACAAAAACTCGGCGTTACGCCGGGAGACGATCGGCGCGAAACAGCCCTGCAATGACGACGATCACCAGCCCCAGCCCGACGGCGAACCACGTGAATACCGTGTCGAACGGGATGCCGATCTCGGTGAGCGAACCGACGACGGAACTGCCCGCCGATTGGACCAACATCATGGTCCCGCTATAGGCCGAATACGCGCTGGCCCGGTTCCCATCCGGGAGCGACGCTAGCAGGTAGGTATCGATCGCGGGAAAGAGGCTGTGGACGATGAAGCCGAGCCAGAGGCTGACGGCCGCGATCGCGAGCAGTCCCGTCGACTGTGTCAACGCGATGATACCACCCACGAAGCCAACGAGGAGGCCCAACAGCAGCGGAACGTACGGCAGCCGATCGGCGAGCCGGCCCGCGATCCAGAAGGCCGGGACGCCGGCCCCGAACATCACGGTGAGGAGGTCCCGGGCAACGCCCGGTGGGATGGACTTGACCACCCGCAAATAGGTCACGTAGAAATTGAACACGCCGTTCCAGGCGAACCCGGCCGTCCCGATGATGGCGATTCCCGTCAGGATCAGGGGCCACTGGGCCCGGATGGCGCCGAGGAGATCTCGGTCCGTGGCCCCCGCTTCGGGGAGCGTCGCCCGGCGGACGATCGCGAAGAACGCGACGGTGGCCACGACGGACGCTGCGCTGATCGACAGGAAGACCACACGATACCCGCCCATGACGAGGGACACCCCCACGATCGGGGCGGCCAGCACGGCGGCGAGTTGCCCCGCCGTCCCGTGGATCCCGAGCGTTCGACCGACCCGGCTGGGAAACAGTTCGCTGAGCAGCGGGTTGGCGGCGATGAAGTACCCCCCGCTGGCGGTCCCCATGAGGAACGCCCCGAAGCCGAGCCAGGCGATCGACGGGGCGAACGCGGCGCCAAACGAGGCGACGGCGAGGACCCCACCCGAGAGCAGCACGACCCGCTGACGGCTCACTCGCGTGAGGAGATACCCGGTGGGGATCCGTGTGACGCCGCTCCCGAGCCAGGTGAGCGTCGCGACCAGGCCGGCCGCTCCCGGGCCCACGTCGAACGTCACCATCAACGGGTCCAACAATGGCGCGAACACGACTCGGGCCAGGTTCACTAGGAAGACGTACGCCAACAGCGACCCGAAGACACGACCTCTCGACACACCACCGTCTTTCGTGAGGCCGGTGTCAAACCTTCCGAAGCCTCGGTCAGTTCACGTCGCCCGCCATCGCGTCGAAGAGCCGATCACGGAAATCCGCCCGCGACATGCCCGAATCCGGCCGGAGCCCCTCGAGGTGCGGAAGGGACACTCGCCCGCCACCCATCCTGGCGTGGCCGCCCGCCTCGGACATCGCGATGTCGTCGATGGCGAGCGAGAGCGCGTCGCCCATGTGGACCCGATCGTCGCGGGATCGACCCGACAGGTAGAGCTCCTCGTCGTTCGACCCGAAGACGACAACCGCCGTGACGCCCTCGAGCTGGAGCAGTTCGTCCGCCGCTTGCGGGACCGCATCGGGGTTGCTGATCTCGCCCACGTCGCTCACCGCGAACGGCCCACGGACGTCCCGTTCCGAGATCGCGGTCGCCACCGTATCCAGGACGGTCGCGTCCACCGGGGGGTTGGCGATCCGGTCCAGCGCATCGCTATCCACTCCCGGGGAAAGGTAGGCTGCCGCATCGAAGTCGGCGCGGGTCGTCCCCTTGGTCAGGTGACCCGTGTCTGCGAGGATACCGTAGAGGAGGCCGGTCGCGACGCCCGAAGTGAGGGATTCGCCACCGGGGGTCGCCCCGAGGTCCTGAAAGTACCCGGCAATGATCGTGGCACAGGCACCGATCTCCTCACGGACGTCCGTGAAGCTCGAGCCATAGCCGTCGCCGGGATGGTGATCGATGACGGCAACGGGCGAGATGTTCACACACCCCTCGAACCCCCGGGCTTCGTTGTGATCGACGAGGATCACCGGCGCGTCGGGGAGGTCGGTCGCCGCCTCGATCCGTTCGAAGTCAACGTCGAGGACGGTCCGAAACGCCCGGTTTTCCTGGTGGGCGATCCGGCCCGGGTAATAGACGGAGAGCTCCGTGTCGACCGTCGACCCGAGCTGGACGACGCCGAGGGCGCTCGCCATCGCGTCGGGGTCGGGATTGGGATGGAGAAGCACCGTCGCGGTCTCGTAGCGGGCCATGGTCTTACGGAACCGATCGCCCATCGTTCGCCGCCGACGGCGGAGCAGAAGGGTGAGCAGCGTAATCAGGGCCAACCCGACCACGGCGACGACGATGGCCGCCGCCAGGGGTTCCTCGCGGACCAGCTCCACGACCCGCGAAACCTCCGGCGGGAGGGCCACTGGCATATCCAGCCTGTTCAGCC
Source organism: uncultured Halobacteriales archaeon (assembly GCA_964404815.1). Taxonomy (GTDB): domain Archaea; phylum Halobacteriota; class Halobacteria; order Halobacteriales; family Hikarchaeaceae; genus CAYOLR01. The sequence continues at coordinate 7,837 of CAYOLR010000053.1, read as the reverse complement.
CCATCGGTAAGTACCTCTCGTTCGAATCCGGTGGGGGACGGCCCGGTCAGGCGCCGCGTCGGGCGATCGCGTGCTGAAGGCGGGCGTATTCGTCGACGGTCATGGGATGTCGCCCCTCGACCTTGGCCTGGATCTCGCCCGGCTCCATGTCGGCCTCGACGGCCCGCGCGAGCGCCTCCACATCGATCATCGCGCCTGACATGGTCAACAGGAGGTGATCCCTGACGGACGCCACCGCCCCGTCGGGATCGATCCCGTCCTCGATCGCCAGCAGGGTCACCGCGGCCGTGACGGAGAGCTGCTCGACATCGCCGGATTCCGCCGCCCGAACGGCCGCCTCATCGACGGCGGCGGAGTCGGTAACGGCGGACCGATCGATCGATCCGGCCACCGCGATCAGCCGATCGGCGTATCGGGCGATGAGCGAGTCGAGGGTCGTCTCGTCGGGATCCACCGCGTCGGTGAAGGGGTCCATCGAGGTTACAGCGCGGCCTTGTAGGCCTCGAGCGTTTCCTCGATGTCCTCGCTAGTGTGCTCCGCACAGATGAACTGCGACTCCTTCTGGTTGGCCGGCAGGAGGACGCCGGCCTCCTTCATGGCCGGGCGGAAGAGCCGATCCCACCGCTCGGTTTGGGCACCCTCGACGTCAGCCCCGTTCGAGACCCCCCGGCCACGGCGGGTGAAGATCACCTTGAACATGCTGTCCGTGCCGACGACGGTGTACTCCGGGGCGCGATCCGCGACGATATCGCGGAGGCCATCCCGGAGCTGCTCGCCCAGGTCGCTGACGTGTGAGTACACGTCGTTCTCGGCGGCGTATCGAAGGGTGGCGAGTCCGGCCGCCATCGTCACCGGGTGCCCCGAGAAGGTCCCAGCCTGGAAGACGTCTCCCACCGGGGCGAAGGACTCGATGATCTCGGCCGAGCCCCCGATGGCACCGACGGGATACCCCCCGCCGACGACCTTGCCGAAGGTGGTGACGTCGGGTTCGACGCCGTACTTCCCCTGGGCACACGCGAGGCCGCCGACCCGGAAGCCCGTGATGACCTCGTCGAAGACGAGGAGCGACCCGGCCTCGTCGCAGTACGCTCTGAGGGTGGCCAAATACCCCTCCTGGGGCTCGACGATGCCGGTGTTCCCGAGCACCGGTTCGACCAAAACGGCTGCGATGTCCTCGCCGTACTCCTCGAAGACCGCGTCGATCGCCCGCTCGTCGTTGAACGGGACGGGGAGCGTATGCTCGGCTACGCTGTCCGGGACCCCCTTGGTACTCGGGGTCGCCTCACCGGGATTCCCCTCGACCAGCGTGGTATCGTTCGCCCCGTGGTAGCCGCCCTTGATCGCGACGACCTTGTCGCGGCCCGTGTACCCCCGGGCGAGCCGGATGGCGGAGACCGTCGCTTCAGTGCCGGAGTTGACGAACCTGACCATCTCGACCGACGGGACGTGCCGGGTGACGAACTCGGCGAGTTCCACCTCGACCTCGGTCGGCGCGCCGTACATCGGGCCCTCGCTGGCGGCCGATTGGACGGCGGCGGTGACGGGGTCGGGCGGGGTATGGCCCAGGAGCAGCGGGCCGTATCCCATAACGTAGTCGATATAGCGATTCCCGTCGACATCGATCGCGTGGCCGCCGTCACCCCGTGAGATAAAGGCCGGGTACGGGTGGACGGCCCTGACGGCGGAGTTGACGCCGCCCGGGAGGACGGACAGCGCTCTGTCGTACAGCTCGCGGGAGCCGGACTCGTTCATGGCCGAAGCTCAGTCTCACCGACCAAAGACATAACGAGATACGCCTGGGGCGTCAGTCGTCGACGGAATCGACTGGCGCCTCCGCGGCCGGCCGATCCAGCGACTGGATGACGTCCGCCTCGAGGTCCGGGTCGAACAGCTGGATGGCGGTCGTGATCGCGTCCCAATCGTCCTCGGCGGCCGCGTCCCGGAGGCTCTTCGTGGGGATGGCCAACAGCTGGGCGATCAGGGCGTCGGCGAGGTCCTCGACGACCGTCCGTCCTTCCTCGTCGAGGTCCGCTTCGAGCTTGTCGAGGGCGGTGCTGAGCTCCCGCTGCTTGATCTGTTCCGCCCCCCGGTACATCGCCTTGATGACCGCATCGGCGCGCTGCCGTTTGTACTGGTCGATGAGGAGCTGGAATTCCTCGTCGACGATCGCCTGTACCTCATCGGCGGCCGCCGCCCGCTGTCGGTGCGTGTCGGCGGTGACCACCTCGAGATCGTCGAGGTCGCGGACGGTGATATCGGGGGATGCCGCCACGCCGGAACTCACATCACGGGGTTGCCCGAGGTCGATCAACAGTGTCTGCCCGGCGTCCGCGACCACGTCCGCATCGACCAGCGGTGCCGGGCTTCCCGTCGAGGTGAAGACGATGTCAGCCGCTGCGAGGTGTGCTGAGAGGTCGGCCAGGGAATCGACCGTCGTCGGGACCGGGCGATCGGCAGCCAGGCGTTTGGCACGCGAAACGGTCCGGTTGAGGATCCGGAGTTCGTGGATGGGGGTTCGTTCCACCGCGTCGACGACGATCTCGGCCGTCTCGCCGGCGCCGACGATCACGACCGTCGCGTCGGCCAATCCGGCTTCCTGTTTGGCGAGTTCTACCGCGGCACTCCCGAGCGAGACGATGCCGTCATTGATCCCCGTCTCCGTCCGGGCCCGCTCGCCGACGTGAATGGCCTTGAGGAGCCCCGCTTCGAGCACCGGACCGATCGCCCCGACGTCCTCGGCGACAGCATAGGCCTGCCGGAACTGCCCCATGATCTGATCCTCGCCGATGACCTGTGACTCCAACCCCGCCGTCACCCTGAGGAGGTGCCTGAGGCTCCCCTCGTGATCCATTCGAACGACGAGTTCATCGGGCACAGCCTCCGCGAAGTCGGCCAGGGCGGCCCGAGCGGTTTGCGGGTCGTCGGCGACGACGTATTCCTCGATGCGGTTGCACGTCTGGATGAGAAAGGCCTCGGACACGCCGTCACGTTTGAGGAGGTCACTGAGGCGGTCAGTAGCGTCGACGGTCGCCGCTTCGAGCTGGGAGACGCTGGCGGACTCGTGGGTCAGTCGGGCCCCAGCGATGACGAAAGCGCCGCTCGTCACGATCGCACCTCCGGCGGCGATCCCCGATACCATGTCATGGTATTGCAGTTTGATTACCCGAAAGTTAACGGTTACTGTCGGCTCACACGAGGCTCCGACCGTCCAACGCCCCGCGGTCGTAATCGACATCCATCATCGAGAGGATCGTTGGCGCCAGGTCGAAGAGGTCCACGTTATCGACGGTCACGTCCGGGTCGTCGACGATGAGCGTGGCGTTGTCGAAGCTGTGCATGCCATTGCGCGGGCCGGTATCGAACACGGCGTCGTGGCCTTTGAAGCCGGCTTTGAGGTCGAATCCGTGTTCGGGGATGGCCACGAGGTCCGGGGCGATGTCGGTGTGGTCGCCGTAGAAGGTGTCCTCGCCCTCGACGACGCGCTCGATGACCGGTTTACCCTCGTGTTCGAGCGCCTCGAGTTCGGCCTTGAGTTCGTCCCGCATGGCATCGTACTCGGAATCCGGGACCGACCCGCGGGGTTCTCGGCCTTCGAGGTTGAGATAGAACCGGCCCGGGATGAGCGAATAAGCCCGGGTGTCATCGCTGATGTCCTCCAGGCCCTCGTGATCGTCGGCGGCGTAATCCAACCAACCCTGGCGTCGCAGCCACTCGTTCGCGTGGAACTCGTACTCGAGGGTCGTGAAGCCGTGATCGCTGGCGACGATCAACGTCACATCGTCGGCCAGCGCCTCGTGGAGGCGGCCGATGTAGTCGTCGACCGACTCGTAGAAGGAGAGGAACTGCTCGTGATAGGTCCCATCGGTCTCGTAGTCCTCGAAAAGGAAGTGGTTGACCCGGTCGGTGGTCATGAAGACGCCGAAGAAGAGGTCCCAGTCGTCCCGGTCGATATACGTGTTGAATGCCTCGAAACGGGCCTCCAATGTCTCGTGGGCGTCCTCGATGAAATCAGTCTTGTCGTCTTTGTGGCCGAGTTTAGCGTTGACGTCGATCTTGTACCCCATCGAGTCGAGGGTGTTGCGGAGGTCGTCCGGCGTCGCCGCCTTGTCCACGCCGGGCGAGAGGAACCCGGCGACCATCCGCTGGACGTTCCGTTGTGGGGGAAACGTCACCGGGACGTTCATGACGGTCGCGTTACGGTCATGATCGTGGACGCGGTCCCAGAGGCGTGTCGCCTGGACGTCGCGCCCCATCGGAACGTACGTCTCGTAGGATCCGATTTCGCGGTCCTGGAACCCATAGACGCCGGTCGCGCCGGGGTTCTTACCCGTCGTCAGTGATGGCCAACAGGCGCTGGATTCCGGCGGGACGATGCTCTGGATCGGCCCGGCCGCCCCGGACTCGGCGATCGACGTCAAATTAGGGAAGACGTCCGGATTGTCATCGATGAGGGTGAAGGGGACACCATCAATTCCCACGAAGGCGACGCGGGGGTGGTCGCTCCCCCGCAATCGATCGAACAGACCCATGTCCCGCCCTATCGCCGACGTATACAAGAAGCTTCAGTTTCGCGTGTACGGCCGACTCCGGGCCTCAGGAGGGGTGGTCGATCCGACCAATGAGCGGAGTCGAATTAGACCGGAAGCGTCTGTTGAGGGTCGTCCGCCTCGACGTCGTCGGCCACGAAGTTCGTCGGGACCACGGTCGGGTGGCGGAGCCCGACGCGAGGTCGTTCCGTTTCGGTGACCATCACGGTCGATACAACGGGCTCGACGCCCAAATAATTACTCATGCGCATAACACATGGGGAGCGGCCCGGCTGATAACCCGCAAACATCCCGAACCCCGATTCGATCGAAATGAGGACAGTTACCCGAACTTCTCGGCGTACAGCTCCCGGGAGTGCTCGATCGCATCCAGGGCCGCCGCCCGGTCCTCCCAGCCGAGGGTTTCGGTCCGCTTGCCCTCCTCGAGGTTCTTGTAGGTCTCGAAGAACTCGTCGACCTCGTCACGGATCTGCTGGGGAATGTCACCGACGTCTTTGATGTGGTCGTACCGTGGATCCTCGATCGGGACGGCGATGACCTTGTCGTCCTGCTCGCCGTCGTCGTCCATCTTCATGAGGGCGACGGGCCGGGCCTCGATGACACAGCCCGGGAAGGTTTGGTCCTCGACCAGGACGAGGACGTCGAGGGGGTCGTCATCGTCGTACCATGACCGGGGAATGAACCCGTAGTCGGACGGGTAATGCACGTTCGAGTGGAGCACACGATCGAGCACGATGCCGGGGATGTCCTTGTCGTACTCGTACTTGTTCCGTTCGCCCTTCAGACACTCGACGACCGCGTAGATCTCCTCCGGCGGTGCCGGTCCCGTCTCCAGGTCCTCCCAGAGGTTTGCCATGCGAGAAATCCGCGAGCCGGCGAAAAATGTCTTGCCATTCGGCGGACGTCACGGAGGCTGAATGTTCTGGAATTTGACAACGATTAAATAGGGCCATGATAATACAGGTGGGCGTATGGCGCAACTCAGCGAGCGATCCAGGCAGGCCCGTGATCTCACTGCGTTTCAGCAGACTATTCTGGCAATTCTGGCCGAGGAACCCCGCTACGGTCTCGCGATCAAACGCGAACTCGAGGACTACTATGGCACCGAAGTCAACCACGGCCGGCTCTATCCGAATCTGGACGATCTCGTCTCGATGGGCCTCCTCGAGAAGAGTGAGCTCGACAAGCGCACGAACCAGTACTCGCTTACCGATGACGGCCTCGCCGCGGTCACGGATCTGCTCGGCTGGTGGGTCGAGCGGTTCGTGACCGACGACGACCGGGCCGATGCCGTCTCCGATATGATCGAGCAGGCGAACGCGGACTGATCCGGGTTACTTCTCGAGGCTGAGATCGAACGACGACCCCCCGGCCTCCCCGCGGAGCGGTCCCGGCACAGAGCTGTCCGCCGCCTCGAAAACGAGCCGGAGGGATTCCTCGACACGCTCGCGCTGTTCATCGGTCGGCCACGCGTTCCGCGGATAATAGTCGGTAAGGAACTCCCGAAGCTCGTTCACCGAGGCCGATTCGACACGCCGAACGTAGTGGTTGCTCATGAAATCCGCAAACGCGTCGGCGTTCGCGCCGTGAGGGCGCCCGGCGATTTCCTCGACCGTGGCCGCGATCTGTCGGTTGTGCCGCTCGACGCGCTCGTAGTCGCCCGCCTCGCCAGTCCCCTCCAGGGGTCGCTCGACCGCCCGGCCGATGTCCTCGATGCGCTCCGTCCGGACCGTCCCCGCCTCGATCCACTCGTCGGGGTGACAGACGAGGACGGCTCGGGTATCCTCTTCGCGGACTCGGGCAACGAACCCGTATTCGTCGAGCGTCTCGTCGCGCTCCCGCCGGTAGGCCGCGGCCTCGTTCTCATCGACGGCCCGGCGGGCCAGTCGGGTCAGTCGTTCGGCAGTCTCGATTACGTGGGTGGGTAGCTCAGCCATCCAACGCTTCGTTCGCTAGGTCGTCGGCGCGGTCGTTTAGGTCCCGCGGAACGTGCGTGATCGACCACTCGTCGAACCCCATGAGGAGTTCGCGAGCCCGGACACGGCGTTCGCGAAGGTCGGGATCGTTCGTGTCCCATTCCCCCCGGACCTGCTTGACGATGAGTTCCGAGTCGCCCCGGATCGTGATTTCGTCGAAACCGTAGTCACGAGCCGCCTCGAGCCCCGCGACGAGCGCCTCGTATTCGGCCAGGTTGTTCGTGGCCCGCCCGATCGTCTCGCCGGCCTCAGCGACGATGCCGTCACCGGAGACGACCACCCCCCCGATACCAGCCGGACCGGGATTGCCGCGGCTGGCGCCATCGAAATAGAGGTGGACGCGATCGCCGCCGTCGGTGAGAAGCGCCTGAATCCGTCGGGGGTCCGAGCCCTGGACCACGACCTTCTCGTCGTACGCGACGGCCACCGCGTCGTCGAGCGTCGCCCGCCACCGTTCGTGCTCGGTGTTCCCCCCAGTGACGGTGGCCCCGGCATTAGGCCCGCTTCGGAGAGGCCGGCCTATACCTTTTGTGTTGGATGGCGAACCATTGACATATGTCAGACATTCGACCAGGGCGCCGTCTATCGGTTATCGGAATCGAGAATCGCCGGCGCCGCTCAGAGAGACAAAGGGTTTAAGTCGGGCGAAACTGCTACTATAAAAGTGCGATGACACGGTCCACCCGTCAGCGGGAGCGTGAACACGAGGGCGAGGGTGAGGAAGAATCCGAGACAATTCGGGCATGTCCGGAATGTGGTTCTGAAAACCTTGTCAAGAGTACTGATCGGGCGGAACTTGTCTGTGACGATTGTGGTCTCGTCGTCGAGGAGGAGCAGATCGATCCAGGGCCTGAATGGCGGGCGTTCAACCACCAGGAACGCCAGGAGAAATCGCGGGTCGGCGCCCCGACGACCCAGACGATGCATGACAAGGGCCTGACGACCACAATCGATTGGAAGGATAAAGACGCCTATGGCCGCTCAATTTCCTCGAAGAAGCGCTCCCAGATGCACCGGCTCCGAAAATGGCAGGAACGGATCCGGACGAAGGACGCCGGTGAACGCAACCTCCAGTTCGCCCTGTCCGAAATCGACCGCATGGCCTCCGCCCTCGGGGTCCCCCGCTCCGTCCGGGAGGTCGCCTCCGTCATCTACCGCCGCGCCCTCAAGGAAGACCTGATCCGTGGGCGATCGATCGAGGGCGTTGCCACATCCGCCCTCTATGCCGCCTGTCGGAAGGAGGGGATCCCCGCTCGCTCGAGGAGATCTCCGAGGTCTCCCGGGTCGAACGCAAGGAGATCGGCCGGACCTACC
>CAYOLR010000052.1:0-14171 GCA_964404815.1 uncultured Halobacteriales archaeon | reverse complement strand
CCGACGCCGTATTCGTTCTGCAGCACTCCGTAGGAATACCCGATATCGGAGAGGTACCTGTCCGACGTATCGTGGACGACCCGGGCAAGCTCGGGATAGAAGACGTACTGGAACATATCCACGTGCGAAAACCGTGCGGTCCATTCCCGAACGTACATACCCCGGGATCTAGGAGCTCTACCGTCACTCTTCCGATCGGTGAGCCGTCCTCGCCTCAGGAGCCCTGAAACTCGGGGTCGCGGTCCTCCAGAAACGCCGCGATCCCCTCGCGGTGGTCCGCCGTCTCGATGAGTGTACTCTGGGCGAGCGACTCGAGCAGGCCGGCGGTCGCCGTGTCGGTGTCGCGGGCGGCCGTGATGATCCGCTTGGAGAGCCCCAACGCCTGCGGCGGCCCCTCAAGCAGGTCACCGGCGTACTCGCGGGCGTACGCTTCAGGATTGTCAACCACGTGTTCGACCATCCCAAGCTCCCTCGCCTCTTCGCCGTCCACCAGTTCGCCCCGAAACACGAGGTCTTTCGCCTTCCCCGGCCCCACGAGATCGACGAACCGCGAACACCCACCCAGGCCGGGGATCAGCCCGATGTTCCGTTCGGGAAAGCCCAGCGTCGCATCCGGCGAGGCGATCCTAACGTCGCAGGCGAGCGCGAGTTCGTAGCCACCCCCGACACAGGCACCGTCGATCGCGGCGAGAACGGGCTTTTCGAGCGATTCCAGCCCGTCGAAGACCCGACCCAGCACCCGGGAGTTTTCCCGGAACTCCGGCGTCGACCAATCCTCGGCCGCTTCGAACAGTGCGATGTCAGCCCCGACGGAGAACACCTCGTCGGCGCCGGCGACGATGGCGACCCGGACACGGCCTTCCCGGAGGATGTCGAGGGCGTCGGCCAGTTCGAACCGAACGGCTTGACTGATGGCGTTCACGGGCTCGTTCGCGAGCCTGACGGTCGCGATGCCCTCGTCAACGGACACCTCAAGCGTCTCGAAATCGTCTGTCGCCATGGGAGCGTCACCGTGTCCTGGGGATAATAATCCATGCGGGCTCGGGCCGGATATGATGAATTTAAGAGCGCCCCCGACCCGGGTTGTGGGTATGCCCGAGGAGAAGACGGCGACGATGGCCGAGGCCATCGGCCGGATCGATGCCGGCGATTCCATCGCCTGTGGCCTCGCCCTCGAACACGCGATCCCGTTCGCGGCCGGTCACGAGCTCATTCGACAGGGGACCGATGACCTCACCCTCATCGGTCCCATCTCGGACATCCTCTTCGACCAGCTGATCGGCGCCGGGATCGTCTCCACCGTCAGGGCCGCCTGGGTCGGAAACGTCAGCGCCGGATCGGCCTACAACTTCCGGCAGGCGGTGGAGGCCGACGAATTGAGCGTCGAAAATCACTCGAATTTCTCCGTCGCGCTGGCCCTGAAAGCGGGAGCCCTCTGCGTTCCCTACCTGCCGACGCGTTCGCTCCTCGGGAGCGATATCTTCCGGGAGAACGACGCCTTTCGGGAGGCAACCGACCCGTTCGGTGGCGATCGGCTCGCGCTGGTCCCGGCGATCAGGCCGGATTGGACCATCGTGCATGTCCAGCGAGCGAACCCCTACGGCGACGCGCACTTCTGGGGCAATACCGGCATCTCGAACGAGGGGGTCGACGCGAGTCATGACGTCATCCTGACTGCCGAGGAGATTGTCGATACGGAGGTCATCAGAAGCGACCCCAGCCGGGTCAATATCACGCGGGAAGCGGTGACGGCGGTCGTCGAGTGTCCGTACGGCGCCCACCCGTCATCGCTCGCCGGCCGGTACAACCGCGACCACGAGCACTACCTCGACTACCACCGCCGATCTCGCGAATCGGACGAGTTCGACGCCTGGACCGACGAGTGGGTCCACGGGGTGGATTCACGGGAGGAGTACGCCGAGCTGATCGAGGCCGACCTGTCGATCACGGAGCCGTCGACGGCCGCGGAGGTGCAGTATGGCCAGTGAGGCCACCGATCGTGACTACACCGATCGCGAGTTGATGGTAGCCGCGGCCGCCCGCGAGATCGACGACGGCGATGTGGCGTTCGTCGGGATGCGCCTCCCGCTGATCGCGTTCCAGGTGGCGGTGTCGACGCACGCCCCGAACGCCCTCTCCGTCTTCGAGAGCGGCGTCGTCCGGGAGGATCCCGCCGACGGCTTCCTCCACACCATGTGTGACCTCCCGAACCTCAACCACGCCTTGCAGACCACCAACATGCTGGATATCATGAGCCGTCTCCAGCGGGGCGATATCGACGTCGGGTTCCTCGGCGGTGCGGAGATCGACCGTTACGGCAACCTGAACACCACGCGGGTCAAGGCGGGCGGATCGGAGATCCGGTTGCCGGGAAGCGGCGGCGCGTGCGACATCGCCTGTCTCTCGGGCCGAACGGTCATCCTGATGGCCCACGAACCGCGCCGGTTCGTCGAATCGGTCCACTACAACACCAGTCCGGGCCACGGTCGGGGCGGCGATTGGCGGACAGAAAACGGCGTTCCCGGTGGCGGCCCGGAGCGGCTGGTTACCACCAAGGCGACGTTCGGGTTCGACGAAGACGGCGAGGTCTACCTCCGGACACTCCATCCCGGCGTGGCGGAGGCCGACATCGCCGATGACTTCCCCTGGGAACTCGCTACCCGACCGGAGGTGACCGGGGAAGCCGTGGGCCGGACGGCCGAGCCAACCGACGAGGAACTCGACCTGATCCGGACCTTCGACCCGGACGGGTTCTGGACGAGCTGACCCGGACTCAACGGCTGTAACTCAAATCGGTAGGATTGTTTCACAATATCACAAGTTACTTTATTTCAACCATCCATCATTCGAGATGTTATGCAATCCGCCATTCCGTCGGGCTACCTCCCCGATGGCGAGGATGCCGCGGACTACCTCTATCCCGTGCCCGAACTGCACTACCCGAAATCGCTCAACACGACCGAGGAGCTGGTTGACCGCCACGTCGAGGCGGGCCGGGGAGACAACGTCGCCATCTACTTCGAGGACGACACGATCAGGTACGCCGAACTGCAGGACCGGGTGAACCGGTTCGGCAACGCGCTCGTCGACCTCGGCGTCGAGCCGGGTGATCGGGTACTCATCCGCTTTCCGAACCGACCGGAATCGATCGTCGCGATCCTGGCGGCGCAGAAGATCGGCGCGGTCGCCCTTCCCTCGATGAAGCTCCTCAGGGCCCAGGAACTCACCCACATCCTCAACAACGCCGAGGCCAGGTTCGTCGTCGTTTACGACGACCTGCTGGAGGCCGTTGACGAGGCAATGCCGAACCTCGACACGGTCGAAGAGATCGTCGTCGCCCAACGGAACGGTATCGACCACGACCACCTCGATTACGACGAACTCGTGGACGAGGCCTCACCGTCGCTTTCGGCCCACGAGACGAGCCGGGACGATCTGGCCCTCATGCTCTACACCAGCGGGACGACCGGTCGACCGAAGGGGGCGCTCCACACCCATCGACAGGTCCTCTCGACCGCGGATTCCTATGCCCGGTACTGCCTCGAACCGACGGAGGACGACGTGTTCGGTGGCAATCCACCACTCCCGTTCGCCTACGGCTATGGGGACCTCCTGACCTTCCCCTTCCGGTTCGGTGCGGCGACAAGCCTGGTCGAGGACGCCACCCCCGAGGACCTGCTCGAGGCCGTCGAGGCCCACGGCATCACGGTCCTCTGTTCGATTCCGACGGCCTTCAACCAGATCCTCAATGACCATCCTGACGCCCCCGCCGAGTACGACACCAGCTCGCTTCGGCTGGGCATGAGCGCCGGCGAACCCCTGACGCCGAGCACGTACGAGCGCTTCGAGGATGCCTACGGCATCAAACTCCTCGACGGGATCGGGACGACCGAGATGTGTCACATCTTCATCAGCCATCAGCACGACGACGACATCGATCCGGGGGCCACCGGCTACCCCGTTCCCGGTTACGAGTGTAAGGTCATCGATCCGGATACCGGCGAGGAACTCGACCGTGGCGAGGCCGGCCTGCTGGCCGTGCGGGGCCCGACGGGCATCACCTACTGGAACCGCCCGGAAAAACAGGCCGATGCGGTCGGTGACGGGTGGAGCTACCCGGGCGATATCTTCGTCCACCGTGAGGACGGCCGGTTCGAATACAAGTCACGGCGTGACGACCTCATCATCTCATCCGGCTACAACATCCCCGGACCGGAGGTCGAAGCGGTTCTCGAAGAACGTGACGCCGTCGCCGAAGTCGCCGTGGTCGGCAGTCCGGACGAGACCCGCGGCGAGGTCGTCAAAGCGTTCGTCGTCCTCGCCGAGGGGTTCGACCCGTCCGATGGGCTGATCGAGACGCTCCAGACCCACGTCAAGGAGACCCTCGCCCCGTACAAGTACCCCCGAAAGGTGGAGTTCGTGGACCAATTGCCCCGGACCGAAACCGGCAAGATCCAGCGGGTGAAGCTCCGCGAGCGCGAGTTCGGGGAATCGGACTAGCCAATCCCTACCCGGTCATGGCCCGGTGTTCGATCGGAGCTTGAGATCGGAGCGGGGTTTCGCGATACAGGTCAGGACGTAGCCCTCCGCCTTCTCAGAATCGGACAGGAACATTCCGTCGTGCTGTTCGACCTCGCCATCCTCGACTCGGAGGGCGGAACACACCCCACAGATCCCCATCCGGCACTGGTAGGGGAGGTCGAGCCCGCGATCCTCGGCGGTCTCCAGGATCGGGCGATCCGCCGGGACCTCGATCGTCCGGCCGAGGTCCACGAACTCCACCTGGAAGATCTCGGTCATTCGACGGAGCGTTCGAAGACGTGTTCGACGGGCTCGAACCCGAGCTCGCGATACGCCTCGGCACCCGCTTCGTCGCCCTCGAGGACGTCGACCCGACAGAAATCCACCCCGCGGGGCTCGGCCGCGAACCAGTCGATCGCCGCCTCGACCAACTGTGAACCCAGCCCCTTCTGTCGATACTCCTCGCGGACGAAGTGACCGTTGATGTAGCCGTGGTCGGGGAGCCGGAAGATGGGATGATCGCCCATCACCCGGGCTTCTAGCACGCCGACGATCTCCTGGCCCGTGTCGGCGACGACGACCGTCCCGTACTTCGAATCGACGAGTTGGTTCTCGAAGTACTGGAGCCACCGCTCGTCCGCGGTCGCCCGGTGGCGGTACCGCTCGTCGTGGTCGGCGAGGTTGGCCGTAAATCCGTGCCATAACTCAAGCAGGGATTCGCCGTCCTCCACCTCGGCGTGACGGATCTCGATTTCCATGGGTGTGCATCCAGAGACGAGGACAAAAACGTTAGCGACGTGTCGACCGTGATTTGAGCGGTTGTTGGTCGAGATGCCACTTAAACGTGTAGTGGATTGTCATCCTTTTCCCGCATCCCGTCGAAACTGGAGAAACATTAATGGTCCAATGGCCGCAAAATCGGGTAGATAGCTACGATGCCTTCGGAATCACGATTCAAGGAACAGTTGCAGGACGGGATGATGGTCGAATCCCGCGAGGAGATGACCGAGGGATACGAAAAGGCCCTCAAACAGATCCTGACGGTCTCGGGCGATACCGAGCTCATGAGCGCCCCGGCGTATTACGAGCCGTCCATGAACGCGCCGGACCTCAGCACTCGGACCTCGTGTATCAGCGTCATCCAGGACGAACTCGGGCACGGGCACATCGCCTACCGCTTGCTCGAGGACCTCGGCGAGGATACGCAGTCGTTGATCTACGACCGAGAGCCTCACGAGTTCCGCAACACGTACGGGTTCGATCAGAAACTCGAGAACTTCGCCGAGCTGGTGACGGCACACGCCCTCTGGGACCGTGCCGGGATCGTCCTCCTCAGTGACATCCACGAGAACTCCTCGTACGGGCCCTGGAAACGGGCGCTGACGAAGGTCAGCAAGGAGGAGCAGTTCCACCTCCGCCACGGCGAAACCTGGGTCCGCCGGCTCGCCAACAAGTCCGAAAGCACCCGTCAGAAGATCCAGCGGGCCGTCGACTGGATGTTCCCGATCGCGATCGAGTGGTTTGGCCTCCCGGACGACAAGAAACAGCACGACGAACAGCTGGAATACCGGATCAAGGGCATGACCAACGACGAACTCCGCCAGGAATGGATGAGCACGGCCGTCCCGCTCATGGAGGAGGTCGGCCTGGACTGTCCGGCCCACTACGACGAGGCCGCCGACGAGTACGTCCTCGAATACGACCTCCCGGTCGCCTTCGACGAGCAGGCGAAGGAATGGCGGTACGATGAGCCGATCAGCTGGTCGGACGTCATGGACCGTTGGCGATCCCGCGGCCCGGCAATCGAAGAGTACGTCGACCTGCTGCAGTCGGGGACGGTGAACGTCGGGATATGAGCACCAACACTACCCCCTCGCCCGCCACCATCGGTCCCGGTGACGATCCCGACGGCGTCGAGGCGGAGGTTTGGGCCACCCTGGACGAGATCCCGGACCCCCATCTCCCGATCAGCCTCGTCGAGCTCGCGATGATCTACGACGTCGAAGTCGATGCCGGCCACGTCGACGTCGAGATGACCTTCCCCTGCATGGGGTGTCCGGCCTACGACTTCATCCACGATGACATCCGCGGGGCACTCCGGCTGGTCGATGGGGTCGATACCGTCGATATCGACGTCGTCTGGGAGCCGATCTGGACCAAGGACTTCCTCGACGACGAGGTCAGGGACAAACTTCACGAATGGGGGATCGGCCTGTGAGGGAACACCCATGAAATACCAAGTCTTCGCGCGAATCAAGCCAGGTGACGAGCTGATCGACGTCGGCCAGGTCGACGCACCGACCGACAGCCTCGCGAAAACCTATGCGAGAACCACGTACGACGAGGAGGACTGGGACCGGATGGTGGTGGTCCCGACCGAGGCCCTCCTCGAGGTGACCGGTGACGAGGGGAAGCGGCCGGACTCCCCTAGGGGGGAGACGCCATGAGCGAGGACTGGCCCGCTGGCGCAGTGGAGTTCGTCCAGGCGATCGCCGACACCAAACTCCTCCTTTCGCACCGCTACGCCCAGTGGATGCTCGCCGGTCCGGTTCTCGAGGACGACATCGCCGGCGCGAGCGTCGCCCAGGACGAGATGGGACACGTCCGCCAACTGTTCCGATTGCTGGGCGAGCAGGGCCGGGATCAGGACTGGCTCGAGGGCGATCGCGAGCCGGCGGAGTTCGCCAACGCCGCGAGCCTCGATTCCCCGATGGGCAACTGGACGGAATTCGTCGTCCGGATGAACCTCACCGAACGGGCCGCGTGGTACCTGCTCGACGCGATCGACCACGAGGACTTCGACGGGCTCGTGGATCGCATCGGGCAGGACGAGTACTTCCACCTCGACTACCTCGATGCCCGGCTGGACACCCTTGCCGACGAATCCGCCGACGCAGTCGCCGAGTACGCGGCCGCCGCGATTCCGGAGGTCCTGGCGTTCCTGGGACCGGCGACACCAGAAGGGGCCAGCGACGGCCTCCAGACGACCGGTTTCACGGACGTTTCGATCGACAGGATCCGTGAATCCTACCGTGCGCACTACGAGGAACAGTTCGCCGACTCGGGCGTTTCGCTTGCCGCCGTCGACTGGGACGCGCCCGATCCCGACACCTGGGACGAGACCCGTCGACGCGTCGATGACGGGGGGATCGACGACCAGTCGCTCAGACAGCTCAGCGGGGTCGAAAGCCAAGAATACGTGATCCAGTGATGGGGACCGATGGCTCACCGGACGTGGCCTGTCCGTTTTGTGGATCAACGGACACCCAGCGCGAATCCCGGTTCGGATCGGAGATCTCCAAGGAGCAACACTACTGTAACGGGTGCAACACGGTTTTCGAGAGGATCAAATACGACGGTCGTCGGGCCGAGGCCAGCGGCGGCTGACCCCGGTAACGGAGGGCACGAGACGAGACGCTAATCGTGCCCGTGAGCCGCTGTATTCGGTGAAAACGCCGGATTTCCGTCACCGGTTTCGGTACTTATTTACCCCGCGCGAGTGACCATTGAGGCGCATGAACTCATTCGCCGAACTCGAATTAGAGAACTTCACGACGACCGTGGACGGCCACGTGGGGATCCTTCGACTCGACCGCCCACCGGCCAATGCCCACGACATCGACATGATCCTCGAACTGGAAGACGCCGTCGAGGCGATCCGGTTCGATAACGACATCCGGGCGGCCGTGCTGGGCAGCGAGAGCGAGAAGTTCTTTTCCTCCGGTTACGATATCAAGGCGCTCCAGCAGGAGTCGGGCGAGCATATCGGCTACGCTAGCCAGACGAGCAAGGAGGTCATCATGAAGATGCGGACGACGGATACCATCTTCGTCGCCATGATCAACGGCCACTGTATGGGCGGCGGCCTCGAGTTCGCATTGGCGTGTGACTTCCGGTTCATCGGCGATGACGACGACTACAACGTCGGGGTCCCAGAGGTCCAACTCGGCCTCATCCCCGGCGAGGCGGGAACGCAACTCCTGCCCCGGTATATCGGCCGGTCGAAGGGGCTCCGCATGATGGTCACCGGCGAGACCTACACCCCGGCCGAGGGGATCGAAATGGGGCTCTTCGACGAACTCCATTCGCCGGAGGATGTCGAGGACGAGGCGATGGCATTCGCCCAAATGTTGGCCGAGAAACCCAACAAGGCCATCGGGCACGCCAAGCTGGCGGTCAACGAGGGCATGGAACTCCCGCTCTGGGACGCCCTTGCCCACGAACGCGAACTCCAGAACAGATTGTTCGGCACCGACGGGTTCCGCGAAGGGGTCGACGCGTTCCTCGACAAACGCGAACCCGACTTCCTCTCGGTCGAGCTGGACGACGAATAGCCAACGAGCGATCAGCGTCAGTACTGTTCGTTCTCAGCGCCAATCGAAAACCGGCAAAGACCGGTAGATCGAGACCGAGCTGCTTACTCGAAGTGTCCGACGGACTTCTCGAATTCCTCGGTGGGCGTCTCCCAGTCGATGACCTCAAAGAAGGCGTCGACGAAGCCACCACGGTCCGGTCCGTACTGGTAGTAGTAGGAGTGTTCCCAGACGTCCAGGGCCAGGATCGGGTGGGCCCCCCACAGTGCACCGTCGTTGTGCTTCTGGACGGCCAGGTTGCGGAGCTGCTTGGTCACCGGATCATACACGAGGAGCGCCCAGCCCCCGGCGGGCCAGCCGGCGGCCTCGCGGAACTCCTGTTCCCAGGCGTCGTAGGAGCCGAAGTCCTCCTCGATCCGGTCGCGGAGCGCGCCGGTCGGCTCGTCGCCCCCGTCGGGTGACATGCACCGCCAGAAGAGATGATGCAGGTAGTGCCCGGAGCCGTTGTGGCTGACAGCGCGGAGTGCCGAGGCGGTGCTCCCGTAGTCGCCGGATTCGCGGTTCTCCTTGAGCGTCTGCTCCGCCGAGTTCAGCCCGTTGACGTAGCCCTGGTGGTGCGTGTCGTGGTGCCAGGTCAGGATCTGCTCGTCGATGTGCGGTTCCAACGCGTCGTAATCGTAGGGAAGGGGTGGTAGGGTTTCTTCCGATAGCTCGGACATGCTTTTGTAGACCTCCAATTCTATATGTCTCCGTGAGTGCAGTTAAAGGTTCATGCACCGGTGATATCACGCCGCACGATCGGTGCGTTGGACCGAGGTTTACCGGCCCCTTTCGGCTGTCGGGATCAAGTAATAAATCGTCGATATATCACTTACTCGATCGGCCTTCGACCACCCCCCATCCCGCGGCGGTTACTCTCCCCTGGCGCGCTCGAACATCGAAAGGGCGGCCTCCCGACGATCCTGGTGATCGACGATCGGCGAAGGGTATTCCGGCGCTAGGTCGACCCGCCGATTCTCCTCGAGTTCGTGCCACCGGTGGATGTCGGCGGGCGAGACACCGTCGAGTTCTGGGACGTAACGGGTGATGTACGCGGCGTCCGGATCGTAGCGTTTGCCCTGCGTCATCGGGTTGAAAACCCTGAAATAGGGCTGGGCATCGAAGCCAGTTGACGCCGCCCATTGCCAGCCGCCAGCATCGTTCCCGGGGTCGTGGTCGATGAGATGGGTGCGGAAATAGTCATAGCCCTTCCGCCAATCGACCATGAGGTCCTTCGTGAGGAACGAGGCCGTGATCATCCGGACCCTGTTATGCATCCAGCCTTCGCCGACAAGCTGTCGCATCCCCGCGTCGACGATCGGATAACCCGTTCGCCCGGCCTTCCAGGCCGCCAACTCCTCCGGGTCGTTCCACCACTCGATGGGATTGGGGTACGACCGGACGTTCTCCGAAATCATGCTCGGCGTGAACCAGAGGGCGTGACTGTAGAACTCGCGCCACCCGAGTTGCCGTTGGAACTCCCCCACAGAATCCCGCTCCCCCTCCCGGGACGCCCGCCGAGCTGCCCGCTCGGTCGCCGCCCAGACGGTCCTGATCCCGATCGTGCCGAACCGGAGGTGGGGCGACAACCTGGAGGTCCCCGACCGGGCCGGAAAATCCCGGTCATCGTCGTACCGAAAAATCCCGTCAGCACAGAACGACTCCAAGCGGTTCTCGGCCGTTCCACGGGTGGCGAGCGGTTGCTCCGATGGCGCCCGATCGAACCCGAGTTCGTTCAACCCCGGGATCGGCTCGGGGTCGGCAGCGTGAACCCTCGGGTCGACGGCAACCGGATCGGGCTTGTCGAGGTCCGCCCATTTCTGATAGAAATACGAGAACACCGAATAGGGGTCGCCCTCGTTTGTCAGAACGGACCCCGGTTCGTGCAGCAGTGCGTCCTGATGGTCCCCACGGTCGATGCCGATATCGTCGAGTGCAGCCGCCACCCGCTGATCCCGCTGCCGACCGACCCCGCTGTACGCCCGGTTCCAGCGGACGGCCGAGACGTCGTACTCGGCCGCCAGGTCGGGAACGAGCGATGTCGGCTTGCCGTGGACCACGATGAGCTCGCCACCCCGGTCCTGATACCCCGAGCGGAGATCGGCGAGCGCCTCGAGGAGGAAGGCGACACGCTTAGCCGATGCGTATTCGAGCAGGTCGGGATCGACGACGAAGACCGGCAGGACCGTCCCCTCCACGGCCCCCAAACCGCGGTTGTCCTCGATCCGGAGATCGCGTCGATGCCAGAACAGGTCCATTTAATCAACTCCGGAACACCCGGAACGACCCGTTACCGACGGCCACGGCGTCTTGTTCATCGTGATCGGTGGTGCTCTCGACGGTAACCTCGGCGACGCCGATCGTGCCGCCGACACGCACCACGTCAGCCGTCGCGAGCAGATCGGCCGTTGCCGGACGCAGATACGACACGTTGAGATCGATCGTCGCGACCCCCGCTTCGAGGGGGTTCGGGAGCGTGCTGTGGACCGCCATGCCGCCGGCCGTGTCGATCAGCGTCGAGGCCACGCCACCGTGCATCGTCCGACCGCCCTGGCCGGACTGGATTGGGTTGGTCAGGCGCTCGTCCCACGGGATCCGGATGACGACGTGCCCGGGATCGATGCTCTCGACGGACATCCCCAGCCAGGACAGGAAGCCGTGGTCATCGATATGGGCCTGCACGAACTCCGCCGCATCTGCGCCGAATTCGGTCATGTCCCACGGTTGGACAGGATGGCGGGTAAGCCCACCGCTCACTCCCCGATGGGGTCGATCGCTTCGCGGCGACCGTCCAGGACGGCGAAGGTCTGCCCACGGCGCCGTTCGAGCCAATGGAGCAGCCGCTCGGCCCACTCGAGTTTGTGCCGTTTTTCCGGGCCGACCGTGCGATCATCGAAGTCCCAGCCGGGGAAGCGGAGCGACGCCGCCCCGAGATGATCGGCGAGGAACGCCGCCCGGTCCCCGTCGGTGAACCCACCGACGTTTTCGACGGGGGGTGCCGGTTCGGCTTGCGTTGTCGGTAATACGTGCTCGACGGTCATCCGTGGCACCCATTCCTCGATCGCATCGATGTTGTCTCCGTGGGCATGTACCGCGACCGGAATCCCCTCGTGCGTCAGTTCAACCGCGGTCCCCGGCACCTTGTCGAGGTCGGTCGTCATGAGGTCAACCCTGAGGCCGATATCCCTGATGACCTCGGCGGCGCCGGAGGCAGCGAAGACAACGTCGGTCGACCGAACCTGGTCGAGTTCCTCCACCAACGTGTCCGCCCCGCCGGCAACCGCCACGGCTGCCCCGGAAACGGCGTCGAGCCGGTCCCAGTCGAACGGCTCGACCAGCGAACCCAACCGATCCCGGGCGGCCTCGTCGGCCGCCCGCGGATAGCCGAAGTCCGCGAGGATCGACGTGTAGACCGGCTTCCATTCCTCGAAGCGCATGCTGGGCCATCTCCATCCCCCGACGTGAAAACCGCGCCGATCCCGATGAGTACGGTTAAGCGGACCGGGGGAAAACCCCGGTCCCATGACCCTTATCGAGGGTGCCCTCTCCGAGACGCACCAGGAGGTTCGCGACCGAGCCGACGAGTTCGCTTCGGACGTGGTCGCCCCGCGGGCGAACGAGATCGAGGAAACCGACGATTTCCCCCGGGACGTGGTCGATGCGGCGGGCGATTACGGGCTCCTCGGCCTCCTTCTCCCCGACGAATACGGCGACCTCACCGCCGACTTCCTCGGCTACTGCCTCGCCGTCGAACGGATCGCCCAGGAGAGCGGCTCGGTCGCCGAAACGATTCAAGGCCACACCTTCGCCGCGCTGCCGATCGCCCAGTTCGGTTCGCCCGACCAACAGGAGGAATACTTACCGACGATGGCCGCGGGCGAGGCCGTCGGAGCGATGCTGCTGACGGAACCGGGGGCCGGGAGCTCACCATCGGGCCTGGAAGCGATCGCCGAAGTAACGGACGAGGGATATTCGATCACCGGCGAGAAGGCCTTCGGGACCAACGCCGGCGTCGCGGACGTCCACCTCGTCGTGGCCAGAAAGCGGCCGGAACCCGAGGACTCCCACGGGGTTAGCGTGTTCCTGGTGCCGAGCGTGGCGGAGACGGCTGGGTTCACGTTCGATCGCGGGGAGTTCATGGGAATGCGCGGCCACGTGACCGGCGATTCCAGCCTCGACGGCGTGACCATCCCTTCGGACGCCATGCTCGGCGAGGTCGGTCACGGGTTCCGGATCGCCATGGGGACGATCGACATGGCCCGGACGGGGCTCGGCGCGATCGGATGCGGCATCGCCCGGGCCGCGCTCGATCAGGCCGTCGACTATGCGGGCGAACGAGAACAGGGCGGCCAGGCCATCGGCGATTACCAAGCGGTCCAGGTCCTCATCGCCGACATGGACACGAGGCTATCGGCGGCCCGTCACCTGGTCTACGATTCGGCGGCCAGCATCGCCGACGGCGAGCACGATACCCGGAAATCGAGCCAGGCGAAGTTCTATGCAAGCGATGTCGCCGAGTTCGTCACCCGGAACGCAATGCAGGTTCACGGTGGCGAAGGCTACCGGAAGTCGCTTCCACTGGAACGGTATTACCGCGACGCGAAGATTCTCTCGATCATCGGGGGGACGACCGAGATCCAGAAGACAACCGTGGCCCGGGAGGTGCTGGAGGGCTGACCATGTCGACCGTGTATTTCGAGGACATCGAAGAGGGCCAGGTCCGTGACCTCGGGAGCTTTTCGCTCACGGCCGGGGAGATCATCGACTTCGCCGAACAGTACGACCCCCAGCCGCTTCACACGGACGAAGCAGCCGCCGCCGACTCGATCTACGGCGGGCTCATCGCGAGCGGGTGGCACACGGCGTGCATGTGCATGCGCCTGCTCGTCGATGGGCTCCTCGGGCCTGCCGACAGCATGGGGGCCTCCGGCCTCGACGAACTTTCCTGGCATGCCCCCGTCCGGCCAGGACAGACTATCCACGTTTCGAACGAGATTCTAGGGACGCGTCCGTCAGGGAGTCGCGACGATCGCGGCTACGTCAAAAACGAGACCGTCGGCGTCGACGACGCCGGTGAACCGGTCATCACCATGGTCGCCAACAACATCATCGGCCGTCGACCCTGAATATCGCAGCTGAATGCTACCGGCGGACCTTGGATATGTAGGTCTGGATGGCGTTCCGCAGATGGCGCGGCGCTCCACGGGGGTCCTCCCGGAGCGTCCGAACGATCCCTGCCAGCCCGGTCGGCGCGAAGATCACCACGATCACGAACATCGAGCCGAGGACGATCCGCCA
>CAYOLR010000051.1:6028-14268 GCA_964404815.1 uncultured Halobacteriales archaeon | reverse complement strand
TAACAACACCTTTTTGCGTCGGCACCGGATACCCGAGTCCACATTGTCGTCGAACGGGTTCATCGTCGGTGATCGATCGTGCTGACGGGTCAGCAGGCCCTTCGTGAGACGGGTGTCGCCGGGCTGGCGATCAAACCCGGGGAGTGTGACCTCTCCTCGGTCGACGACCTCCCGCTCCAACGAGCGGTCATCGATTTCGAGGGGACCGAAAACCTCCCGTCCATGTCGACGCTCGAGCGCCTCACCGAGTCGGTCGACCTCAGGGTAACGACGCCCGTCCGGGCCGACGGATTCGACCCCCTCGGTGACGACAGCGGCTTCGAGCGGCTTCCCGCTGGAATCGATCACGTCCTGGTCGCGGGCAACCCGGCGTACCTCTCCCCGGATGAACGGAACCGTGGGATCGCCGAGCGCCTGGGCGCCGCCATTGACCTGGCCAACGACCCCTGGGTGGGCACGGAGAACATCGAGCGATTGGCACTGGCAACGGGGGCGGGGCAGTTCGAACTCCTCGGTCCAAGGACCGAACGGGACTTTCGTGCCCTCCGGGCAGCGGGGTTCGAGGGCGACCTGGCGGTGTATGCCCCCACCGTCCTCGCCGACGATGACGACGTGATCCTCGATGCCGTCGGGGAATACCTTGCCCGGCGGGAACCGGTCCGTCGCGAACTCCCCCGTGAAGCACGGACAGATCACCGGGCCGGCGGCCGGATCCGTGAGACGCTGCTGAGGGCCGCGACGGACTACGTCATCGCCGGCGGTCCAGAGACGGTGAGGGATCGGGTGACAAGCCTCCATGCCGCCGGGGCCGACGCCGTGATCGCCTATCCAGCCCAGGGGCTCGACGAGTTCAGGGATCGGAGTTAACCCTCCGCCGATCGCAAGCCCGGTCATGCAGTTGGCAGATGCGACTACCAGCACGGCAAACCTCGAATCGGTCGACGTCGCCCTGCTCCCCACCGGGAGTACGGAACAGCACGGTCCCGCCTTACCGCTGGGCACTGATCATTTCGCGGCGGCGTCGATCGCCCGGCGGATCGACCGAGAGGATTGCGTGACGCTGCCGACCGTGCCGGTCGGCGTGAGCGAGCACCACCGACAGTTCGACGGGACCCTCTGGGTGGCACCTGAGACCTTCGAGCGGTACGTCAGGGAGACGGCAGCGAGCCTGGCGACCCATGGCGTCCGGAAGTTGGTACTGGTGAACGGGCACGGCGGAAACACGGATGCCCTCCGTCGTGCCGCGCGGACCCTCCGCCAGGAGGAGACGGCGTACGCCGCACCCTGGAACTGGTGGGAGTCACTCGGGGAGAAACGCGAGGAATGGTTCGACGAGGAGGGCGGACACGCCGACGCCCTCGAGACCAGCGTGATGCTCGCCCTCGCCGGCGATCGCGTTGTCGAGGACAACCTCACGGCCGCCGAGGACGGGGCGAGTGAGGGGTGGGGTGAGACGGTACATGGGGCGTCGCTCGGCTTCGATACGATCGACTTCAGCGAGAGCGGCGCCGTCGGCAGGCCGACGTTAGGGACTGCCGAGGACGGCGAGCGGGTCCTCGATTACGCCACCGCCGAGCTCGAATCGCTGATCGACTGGTTGATCGAGGCGGAGTTCGCGACCCTGCTCCCCAAGCCCCACCGGTAGGAACGGCGCCTACTCCTCGTCGTCGGCCTCGACCGGCACGGTCTCGCCGCGGTCCGCACCGGTCCGCTTGGGAAGTTCGATCGAGAGCGTCCCGTTGTCGTGCAGTGTGGCCGACGCGTGATCCGCGTCGACGATCGCGTCCCGGGGGAGCGGGACCCGAGCGTCCAGGGAGAGCCCACGGCCGGGGAACCGCATCTCGAACCCCTCGTGGTAATCCCGGAACCGGTCGATCCTGGCGAGCACGGCCCCGTTCCGGTACCTAACCTGGATATCGCTCGCCGTCGTGCCGGGCGCGTCGAGAACGATCAGATAGGCCTCGTCAGATTCGAGCAGGTCCGCGTCCAACGGTCGGGTCTCCTGGACCCGACTGGCCGCCCGCCCGATGCCCTCGAGCACCGTGTTCCCGATGGATCGGCCGATCTCCTTCAGCGGTCGAACCCTCGGGGGTTTCATACTTCGATAGCCTCCAAACAGTCCGTTCCCCCGCAGTAGGGACACTGGAAGTCGGCGACGGTCACGTCGTCAGGCATGTCGTAGGTATAATGCAGCTCGAACATGTCGAGTTCGCAGTCCCCACTCGTGCACTTCACCTCCAGGGTTGCTGGCATAGCCGAAAATACACACCGGGCAGGGTTAAGTCCGCTGGCTTTGGAAGTCCGTGGGCACCGGTTCCGTTTTAGGCGTTCGCCGGTAACCCGGGCCTATGGATCCCGGGACGCTCGACGTCACTATCATCGACGGTTACGTCGACGAACCGGCGCATTTCGGGGTTCCCCCGTACCTCTCGACCTATCCCCGGTATACCGCCGGCGGCCTGGTCGACGCCGGCGTCCCGGCCGATCGGATTACGTATCACACCATCGATGCCCTGCGCGATGATCGCCAGCACTGGCGCGACGTGGACGGGGCCGATCTCCTGGTCTACGTCGGCGGGATGACCGTACCCGGCAAGTATGTGGGCGGAACTCCCGCCGAGCCTGACGAGGTGCGTGAGCTCGCCTGGACCGCCTCGGGAACGACCCTCCTCGGCGGGCCGGTCCGGTTCGGCGTCGGGGACCGCAACGAAGGGGCGACCGAAACGGAACGGTCGGATCTGGATTACGACTTCGTCGCCAAGGGCGATATCGAGGCGGCCGCGTACGACCTCGTCAGCAGCGGGCTGGAGGGGTTTGGAGACAGGATGCGTGACAACGAGGAGATCGCACGGTGGGCCGATCAGGGGGCGTTCATCGTCGAGCACCACCCCAACCATCCGGACTACCTCATCTGCGAACTCGAGACGTCCCGGGGATGCCCGTATCGCTGCTCGTTTTGCACCGAACCCCTCTACGGGGCGGACCCGTCATTCCGGGCTCCCGACGCGGTGGTCGGCGAGGTCGAATCCCTCGCCGAGCACGGCGTCCGCAATTTCCGGCTGGGCCGCCAAGCCGATATCCTGGCGTATGGCGGTGACGGCGAACGTCCCAACCCGGCCGCGCTCGAGGAACTGTACACGGGCATCCGCGACGTGGTCCCGTCGCTCGGAACGCTTCACCTGGACAACATGAACCCCGTCACCATCGTCCGATGGCCCGAGGAAGCCCGTCGGGGGATCAGGATCATCGCCGAGCACAACACGCCGGGCGATACGGCGGCCTTCGGCCTCGAATCGGCCGATCCCGTCGTCCAAGAGGAGAACAACCTCAACGTGACGGCGGAGGAGTGCTTCGAGGCCGTCAAGATCGTCAACGAGGAAGGGGGGTGGCGGCCGGCGCCCGATCGGCTCCCCAAGCTGTTGCCGGGGATCAACCTCGTCCACGGCCTCGAGGGCGAGCGCGCCGAGACGTTCGAGCACAACCGACGGTTCCTGCAGCGGGTCTACGACGCGGGACTGTTGCTCAGGCGGGTCAATATCCGCCAAGTTATGGCGTTTGCCGGCACGGAGATGAGCGAGACTGGCGCCGAGATCGCCCGCGATCACAAGGCCGAGTTCAAGCGGTATAAACGCGAGATCAGGGAGACGATCGACCATCCGATGCTCGAGCGGCTCGCGCCGCCCGGGACGGTCCTCCCCGACGTCCACCTGGAATACCACGAGGAGGGGACCACCTTCGGCCGACAGCTCGGAACCTATCCACTGCTCGTCGGCATTCCGGGCCGACGCCCACTCGGTTCCACCATCGACGTCGCGATCGTCGATCACGGTTACCGGTCGGTTTCGGGCGTCCCGTATCCGCTCGACGTCAACGAGGCCAGCATCCGTGAGCTGCGGGCCATCCCGGGCGTCGGCAAGCAACGGGCCGGTGACATCGTCGTCAACCGACCGTACGATTCGCCAGCCGACGTCCGAGATGCCGTCGACGTCGACCTCTCGCCGTATGCCTCGGCCAGCCACACGAACCCGCCGGAAGCGAAGTGATGGACTTTTAGCGACCGACGATAAACCGGACGCCGACTACCGCCGGGTAACCGCGAGGATCTGTGATGGAAGGGAAGGAACGAACGTTCGCCGTGACGATCGCCGGGGTCCACGGAATGGACCACCTCCTAAAACGCGTTTTCCCGCCGTTGATACCGATCTGGGCTGTGGTGTTCGGGTTCCCCCTCTGGCAGCTCGGTTTGTTGATGGGGGCGCGGACGTTCGGGGCTGCAGTCGGAATGACGCCGATGGGTCACCTCTCCGATCGGTTCGATCGCCGGTACCTTCTCCCGGCGGGCTTTGCGGTGATGGGTGTGGGAACGCTGGCCATCGCTGGCCTGCCCTTGTTCGGGGGGCTCCCGTCCACCGTCGCTATCGCGGGCATGACGTTCACCGGCCAGTTCGGGCTGATCTTTCTGGCGATGTTGGCGATGGGCCTGGGAACCAGCTCGGTCCACCCGACGGGGTATCCCCTCATCACCGCGAACGTGTCGACCGCCCGGAAAGGGACCGTCCTCGGGATGTGGGGAAGTGCCTCGAAATTGGGTGACGGTGCCGCGCCGGCCCTGGTGGGCGTGCTCCTGCTCGCCCTGGCGTGGAACGAGATCCTGGCAGTGTTCGCGATCCTCGCGATCGCGTATGCCGCCCTCCTGTTCGTGGTATTGCGGAACTACGAGACGCGCCCGGCCGGCACCCAGGATGACCGGGCCAGTAGTTCGGCGGGGATCGATCGGCGCTACCGGCTCCCATTGGCCGCCGTATTCGCGTACTTCGTCATCGTGATCGCCGCCGCGGGCGGCGTGACCGTGTTCATCCCGGAGTTCATCACCTCGACCTACGGCTATTCCTTCTCGGTCATCGGGACGGAGTTGAGTCCGGAATCGACGGCCAGCTTCTACTTCTCCGCGCTGTTGATCATCGCCGCGATCGCTCAGTTGGGGACGGGCCGTCTGACGGATCGGTACGACGAGCGGTTCGTGATCCTCGCCTACCTCGGGGTTGCGGCCGCGGTCCTCGTCGCGATAGCCTCACTCCAGCTCTCCCCGGGGATGCTCTTCCTCGTGTTGGGCGTGCTCGGGGCTTCGCTGTACGCCATGAACCCCGCCCGGGACGCCCTCGTCAGCAACCTCGCTCCGGACGAACGCGAGGGACGGGTTTTCGGCTACATCTGGACGGGAGCCCTATTGGGAAGCGCTGGCGCGCCCGTCGTTATCGGGTACATCGGCGACGTGGCAGGCCTCCGACCTGCCTTTCTCCTCCTTGCCGCCGTGGTCGCTCTCGCGGGCGTCCCGATCGTCCTGCTCTCGACGGCGCTCGTCCCGATGCCCACCCCGGAGCCGGACCGGACCGGTGCCGATTGAGGGCAGGCTAGGGGCCGAGTTCGATCATCGGAGGAAAGTGCTGCCGGTCGGAGAAGAGCGAAGGCGGCCTCGATACGACTCAGTCGAAGGTCTCCTCCAGGACCTCGCCGACGGCGAAATTGGATTTGACCTCGGTGATCTCGATTTTCACCCGCTCCCCCACGTCGGCGCCCGGAACGATGATAACATACCCGCGTTCGACCCTGGCGATGCCGTCCCCCTGTTTGCCGAGGTCTTCGATCTCGACGTAGCGGATTTCGCCCTCTTCGACCGGGGGTTGGGGCTGATCGGGTGGCGTTTCCCGGGGTGACGGGGCGGACGATTCCGCCCGTCCGAGGACTGCAACGCGGTAGACCTCGCCGGGTTCGACGGGGCCGGTGTCGATTTCCCGGCGGGGGATCCTGACGACGTAATCGTCTCCCGAACGTTCGACCTCAGCGTTGAACAGACACAGTAGCTCATTTGAGACTTCCACTATGAGACCTCCTGCGGGCAGTCTCGTAGGCATGCATTATAGGCCTATCGCAGGTATCGGCCCGCCCGTCGGCCGATATCACGATCGATCCACCGGGGTCCCGTCTTCCCGTTTCGCCCCCTCGGAATCGTGAACGATCACCTCATCCGGGCCGGGATCCATCGGCCGGTAAACCTCTCTGACGGCCCGGAGTTCCTCCAGGTCGTGGATGGCGCGTTCCTTGAGTTGCCGGGCGAGCGCTCTCGCCTCCGCTGCCGATATCTCGCGGCCCAACCCTTCGCACTCGTGGGCCCGAACGGGTCCCTCCCGGTCGATCACGGCACCCATCGGCTCGGTTCCGGCAACGTCGATACTGAACGGGTAGGTCCGACAGATCCGGGGTCGATCCTCGTAGACCGTACAGGTTCCTTCCGTCGCCCCTTCCTCGTAGAAGGTGCAATCCCCACACGAATCGGTTTGGAGGGCCCACTCGAAGGTCTCCCCGGCCCCGTCTTCCAGGCCGAACGGGACCGGGCGAGCGACGTCGCGCCATTCACGGTCCGGGCCCGTGAGGGCCCTGACCTCGTCGGGTGAGAGCGTGGCCGTATGGTCGTCACCGTGCCCCTTACAACAGGCACCGCAACGGGTACATTCGAAGCCGAGCTCCTGAATCGCGTCGGCCAGGTCGGCGATCTCGAGCTCCCGGACCGTCCGGAGCTCGGCCTCGAGGTCCATAGGGTAACCCGGCGGGGTGGTCGGAAATGGCTATCGGGGCCGGGCCCGATCCCCGTCCCAGTCGAGGTGACCGTCCTCGGTGAGCTTCTCCAGATGGGCCTCCACCGCCAATGCTGCCAGGTCCCGTACCCCCGTCAGGTCCTTGTCGTAGGCGGCTCCGATGATTTCCGCCACGGTCTCGGCGCCGGCGTCGACCGCCTCCTTGACGCGCCGCTCCCGCTCGAGCCGGTGATCGATGAGCCGCTTGAGGGTGGCCGACGGGTCGGTGATCACCGGTCCATGGGCGGGAAGCAGCCGCTCGTAGCCCCGACTGGTCAGGGCGTTGAGCGAATCGAGATACGCCCGGAGGTTCCCGTCCTCTCCGCCGACGAACACGCTCCCCTCAGCAACGGCGAGATCGCCCACCAACGCTTGGTCTCCGACCTCGAAGACGACGTGATCGGCCGCATGGCCCGGGGTGGGGATGGCGATCGCCGGCCCGATCGGGTCCCCTGCTCCGAAGGTACGGTCCGGAGCCCGGCCAATGGCCCGGACGAACCGGTCCTCGAAGCCGGCGGCCGCCCACACGGTCGCCCCGAACTGATCGGCGTATTCGGTGACGGCTCCGACGTGGTCGCGGTGGGTGTGGGTCACGGCGACGTGGGCGGGGGGCCGGTCCGCGAGGGCCTCGGCCAACCGTTCCGATCGGCCGGCTGGGTCCACGAGGAGTGGCTCGGACGCGCCGACGAGATACGCGTTCGTGCGGCCGGCTGGCGAACGGGTTTCGACGGGGATCGGAACCCGGGTGATCTCCATTACGTTCGGGCCAATTGCCCGAGGCAGTTAACCGCTGAGGAAGTAGACCTGCTTTCTGGCGTCGCTGAAGCTGTAGCGCGTCCCGATAAGCTCGGCGTCATCGAGGCGGTTGATGGCGTATCGAACGGTCCGATCGGGGAGCAGGGACTGTTCGGCGAGTTCGCCCTGGGAGAGCGGCTTTGACCCTTCGAGGACCTTCGCGACAAGTTTGGCGCTCGGCGGAAGTTCACGGAGCGATTCACGGACCTCAGGATCGGCGAGCGGCGACTCCCGTTCCCCCGGATCGACGGTAGTGCTCATGGAGTGGCAGAATCCATCACCGGTGGTAAAACTTGTCTTAATATGGGGTATACCCATGCCCACTGTTTAATGAATATAATGAGAGGCTCAGTGCCGCCCAGAGGACCCGCCCCCGCCGTGGCGCCGATATCGCCCCAAAGTTCGGCCGCAGTCCGGACAGTGCACGATGAGCAACCGGCCGTGGTCGTGGCGCGTGAGTTCCTCGGGGGTGAATTCCTCGTCACACGACGCACACCGTGGCATGTGAACGATTACCACGCTTGGCCCCATAAGCCTGCCGCGGTTTTCAGTACGGTTTTACCTGCCCATCCAGTACCGGCTGACGCTTGCTGTGAAAGGACAGGAGTGGTACCAGACGGAGACGGTGGCCGATGCCTACGAGGAGAAACGCTTCTCCGGCGGGGGCCGCTTGATCGACAGGCGGGAGAAACAGGCCGTGCTGGACGCCGTCGCGCCGGTCGAGGACCGACGCCTGCTCGAACTGGCCTGCGGTACCGGGCGGTTCACCGTCATGCTGGCCGAGCGCGGGGCGGACATCACGGGTCTCGACAT
>CAYOLR010000051.1:3314-6018 GCA_964404815.1 uncultured Halobacteriales archaeon | reverse complement strand
CTCGGGGGCCATGCTCACGCAGGCCCGCTCGAAGGCACAGGCATCGGCGGTCCACGACCGTATCGATTTCCTCCGCGGGGATGCCGGGCGACTCCCGTTCCCCGACGACGCGTTCGATACCGTCTTCGCGATCCGCTTTTTCCATCTCGCGGACACGCCCGCGAAGTTCCTCTCTGAGATGCGCCGGGTGGCGCGGGACCGGGTCTTCTTCGACACGTTCAACGCCCGGAGCGCCCGGAGCGTCTACAACTGGCTCCTGCCGATGGGATCACGGCTCTATACCCATGGGGACGTCGACCGGTTGATCGACGACGTGGGGCTCGAACTCGAGGGGGCGGCCCACGACTTCATCGTCCCCTACGGCGTCTATCGCAGCCTCCCCGGCTCGATCGCCGACCCGCTTCGGGACCTCGATACGTCCGTGCTCCGGACGCCGATCGGCCGCTATCTGGCGTCCGTCTCGTACTGGACCGCCAGCGTCGACTGACTACTCGTCCAGGACGGGGATGACACGGGCCGGGTTCTTCGAGAAGGCCTTTCGCATCCCGTCCTCCGGAACGTCCAGCGTGAGCAGCTCCATCACCCCGACACTGGGATGGACGTCCGGCGCCCCGCTCCCGAAGAGCACCCGGTCGGGGTGCTCGAGCATGGCCCGTTCGAGCACGTCCCGGAACCGGACCACGCTGGTGTCGACGTAACACTCGTACTGGTTGAGGAGCCCGAGGGTTTCGTCCATGAGCTCCCGGTTCAAGGGATATCCCCCGAAGTGGGCGATGATCACCGGGAACGACCGCTCTAGAAGCGTCGCCTCGAGGGCCGCCGGGGTGAACCCTTCGCCGACCTGGACCGACACGGGCAGCCCGACGTCGTCGAGCTGATCGAAAACGTCGTCGTTCGGGAGGCCATCGAGTGCCGGGGAGAGCTTGAACCCGTGAAACCGGTCGTCGTATCCGTACCGCTCGATGTCCTCGGGGGTGACGTGTTCGTCCTCGCGTGAGGCGGTGAGGTTCTTCAACCGGGCGACCGGGGTCCCGGCCGGATCCCGTGGCCCGTTGATCCGGGCGAACGCCACGAACGGGCGGTCGACGGCGTGGCGGGCGACCGCATTGTTCGCCCGGAGGAGGTTGTCGGGTTCCGGTCCGGGGAAGACCACCGTCCGGATGATCCCGGCTTGGTGCATCTCCCGCTCGAGGTGTTCCGGGGTGATCGCCCGACCCCTGGCGGAGGTATCGACGTCGGGATCCAACCGGGAATGGACGTCGACGACGCGGAACCCGTGCTCCAATTCCAGCATCCACCCTTCCATTTTCGCGAGGGCTATTTTTGCCTACCGGTGTGGTACCCGTTAGCGAGCCGATTCCGCCGCAGTCTTCGACATTCGACGCGTAACGTTTATATAGACGCGCAAACTTCCTCCTACTGATCACTATGGCTCAGCAAATGGGTGGACAGCCGATCTTCATTCTCAGCGAAGACACCCAACGTACCAGTGGACGTGACGCACAGGAGTCGAACATCGCCGCCGGCAAAGCCGTCGCCGAGTCCGTACGCACAACGCTCGGTCCGAAGGGCATGGACAAGATGCTCGTCGGTTCGTCGGGCGACGTCGTCATCACGAACGACGGTGCCACGATCCTCGACGAGATGGATATCGAGCACCCGGCGGCCCAGATGATCGTCGAGGTCGCCGAGACCCAGGAGGAAGAGGTCGGTGACGGGACCACCACCGCCGCCGTGCTCGCGGGCCAACTCCTGCTGAAGGCCCAGAACCTGCTGGACGACGACGTCCATCCGACGACCATCGTCGAGGGGTATCACGAGGCCGCTCAGCTGGCTCACGACGCCGTCGACAGTTACGTCCTCGACGACGAGATGAGCGACGAGGTCCTTAGCAAGGTCGCGGCGACCAGTATGACCGGTAAGGGCACTGGCGACGTCGACGCCGATACCCTCGCCGAGCGTGTCGTCAGTGCCATCTCCCACGTCCGCACCGACGACGGTGTCGACAAGGACGATATCCATATCCACACCCGCGTCGGCGCCTCCTCCGGTGCCACGGAACTCATTGAGGGCGTCGTCATTGACGAGGAGCCCATCCACGACAACATGCCCCGTCACGTCGAGGACGCCACCGCGGCTATCCTGGACGTCGAACTCGACGTCCGTGAGACCGAGGTCGACGCCGAGATCAACATCACCAATGTCGACCAGCTCAACGCCGCCCTGGAGTCCGAGGAAGCGGAGCTCAGGGGCTACGCCGAGACGCTCGCCGACGCCGGCGTGGACGTCGTCTTCTGCACCGACGACATCGACGACCGCGTCGCCGGTTTCCTGGCGAACTACGGCATCCTCGCCTTCGAGGATATCAAGGGCAGCGACGCCAAGGCGCTCGCCCGAGTGACCGGCGCCAAGCGCCTGGGCACGTTGAACGACCTCGACCCGGACGACTTCGGCTACGTCGAGTCGGTCGAGATCAAGAAGTACTCCGATGACGAGCTCGCGTTCGTCGAGGGCGGCGCTGACGCCCGGTCCGTCACCCTGTTCCTCCGCGGCGGGACCGAACACGTCGTCGATGAGCTCGAGCGGGCCGTCCAGGACGCGATCGACGTGGTCGTCGCGACCATCGAGTCCGGGGGTGTCGTGCCCGGCGCCGGCGTCGTCGAGATCGGCATCGCCAGCCAGGTCCGCGACGCGGCCGCCAGCA
>CAYOLR010000051.1:0-3297 GCA_964404815.1 uncultured Halobacteriales archaeon | reverse complement strand
TCGAGGCCTTCGCGGACGCTATCGAGGTCCTCCCGCGAACCCTCGCCGAGAACGCTGGTATGGACCAGATCGACGCCCTGGTCGACCTCCGCGCCGAGAACGAATCCGGTCGGGCCGGGATTCTCGCCGTCGGCGAGACCGGCGAAATCGGCGATCCTGTCGAGTACGGTATCCTCGACCCCGCCGCCGTGAAACACGAGGCCGTCGAGTCCGCCACCGAAGCCGCGACGATGATCGTCCGGATCGACGACGTCATCGCGGCCGAATAACGCCGACGTCGAGTTTTCCCCGTTTTTACCGCACCGTTGTCCGGCCGCTTCACCACGACAGAGTGACGCGGTTCCCCGTTCGGATCCCGAAGACGTCGTCGCCGCGACCCTGATTGACCGCCAGTTCGACGTTCCCGTGGCTGCCGATCGTGACGAGCCGGTGGCCCGGCTCGACGGCGGCGTAGGATCGGGCGATCCGGGCGAAGACGCCGTTGACGCTTATTGACTCCCCGAACCGCTCGTCGAGGACGGAGCCCGGGATGTTCGTGATGACGTTCCCGAACCCGTCGACAACGAGGGCCTCCCCTCGCGCCCGGTCGTCCTCGATTGTGGGGGACGGGAACTCGATCGTCTCGATCCCGGACACGTCGTCGATCCCGTCGAGCGTCTCGAAGGAACCCCTTCCCGCCTCGAAGATGCGGGCGGCGGCAGGCGCGAAGACGTCACGGCCGTGAAAGGTGCTGCTCTCGGGATCATCGATGGCGATCTCGAACGGCTCGATGGCTTCACTCGTCTCCGTCAGGGCTTCTGCGGCCGGGAAGAGGACGCCGTTATCGGGCCCGACGAGGACGTGGGCGCCGGCGCGGACGGCGATCGCCGACCGGTCCGTTCCCACGCCCGGATCGACCACCACCAGGTGGACCGCCGGGGGAAACCACGGAAGGACCTCCCGGAGCCAGAAGGCGGCGGCACGGACGTCCTGACGGGGGAAGTCGTGGGATACGTCGACCAGTCGTGCCCCGGACGTGTTCGAGAGCAGGACCCCCTTCATGGCCGCCGGGTACGGCGCACCGAAATCGGAGCTGAGCGTGATCAGGTCACTCGCCGTTGGCATCGGACCGGCTCACCCGTTGGATCCGTGTGACGCCGTCGATCTCCTCGATGACACCGATCACGGGATCGGGGACCCGCGACTGCCACTCCCCCCCATTGACCATCTGCTCCCTGATCTCCGTCCCCTCCAACTCCTCCCGGTTGAACATCGAGAACTGTTCGACCGTGACGTCGGCTTCCTCGAACAGTTGGATGACGAGCGGGTTGTTCGAGAACGCGACGTCGAAATCAGGGCTC
This sequence comes from uncultured Halobacteriales archaeon, assembly GCA_964404815.1. Classification (GTDB taxonomy): domain Archaea; phylum Halobacteriota; class Halobacteria; order Halobacteriales; family Hikarchaeaceae; genus CAYOLR01. Next base: position 1,957 of record CAYOLR010000051.1, on the reverse strand, counting down.
ATGCTCTCGACGTGGCTGACCCAGACCGAATTGCGGTCGATGTCCTCGATCGGGACCGGGTAGGTCACCAGGTCAAGGTCGAGTTCGACCAGCGACTTCGTGATCATCATGATCCGTTCGCCCGCGGTGAACGGGTTGTCCACGCTGTGGGAGGCGTCGGCACTCCCGATGGCGATCACCAACTCGTCGACCTCGTCGGCAATGGACTTGACCACCCGCTGGTGTCCGTTGTGGTAGGGTTGGAAGCGTCCGATATAGCAACCCCGGCGCATATCCCGAGCCTCAGTGGGCCAGCGTTTAAGCTTGGCGAGTCCGCCGGCGGGGCCGGAAAATCGCTAGACTGCGTCGCTGTAAACCGTTATCACAGGGCGGAAATCGGGGAGAAAGTATATCACTGGCCAAGCCTTGGAATTAGTGTAGTCACGAGAATTATATGAGCCACGACAGCACCGACCCCCGAGACGATCCCGGCGGTCAGGTCACCGAGGTCGACGACGACGAGAACCCCTTGGTCGAGGACGACCTGGGGAGCGAAGTCGAGGTCGACACCGACGCCGATATCGACGAAGACGTCGACGAGGACGATCTGCTCGGCGGGCTCGAGATAGAGACAACCGCTGATATCAAGGTTCCCGACCGGTTGATCGATCACGTCATCGGCCAGGAGCGGGCGCGCGATATCATCATGAAGGCGGCCAAACAGCACCGCCACGTCATGATGATCGGCTCCCCCGGGACGGGAAAGTCCATGCTCGCCAAGGCCATGACCGAGCTCCTCCCCAAGGAGGACCTCCAGGACGTCCTGGTCTATCACAATCCCGACGACGGCAACGAGCCCAAGATCCGAACGGTCCCGGCGGGCAAGGGCGAACAGATCGTCGAGGCCCACAAGGAGGAGGCGAGAAAGCGCAATCAGATGCGCAGCTTCCTCATGTGGATCATCATCGCGGTGGTCGTGGGCTACTCACTCCTCATCGCCCAGGACCCCCTCCTCGGAATCCTCGCCGCCGGTGTCATCTACCTCGCCTTCCGCTACGGGTCACGCGGGAGCGACGCGATGGTGCCGAACCTCCTGATCAATAACGCCGACGAGAACACGGCCCCCTACGAGGACGCCACCGGCGCCCACGCCGGGGCGCTCCTCGGCGACGTTCGCCACGACCCCTTCCAGTCCGGCGGGATGGAGACCCCCGCCCACGAGCGGGTCGAGGCCGGCGCGATCCACAAGGCGCACAAGGGGGTCCTCTTCCTCGACGAGATCAACACCCTCGAGATCCGGTCCCAGCAGAAACTGATGACCGCGATCCAGGAGGGCAAGTTCGCCATCACCGGCCAGTCCGAGCGCTCTTCCGGCGCGATGGTCCAAACGGAACCCGTTCCGACGGACTTCATCATGATCGCCGCCGGGAACCTCGACGCCATGGAGAACATGCACCCCGCCCTCCGCAACCGCATCAAGGGCTACGGGTACGAGGTCTACATGGACGACACCATCGAGGACACGCCCGAGATGCGCCGGAAGTACGTCCGGTTCGTCGCCCAGGAAATCGACAAGGACGGCCGGCTCCCGCCCTACGACGCCGACGCCGTCGAGGAGGTCATCCTCGAGGCACGCCGGCGGTCGGGCCGCAAGGGCCACCTCACCCTCGGCTTTCGGTCGCTGGGGGGGCTCGTCCGCGTCGCGGGCGACATCGCCCGCGCTGAAGGCGCCGACAGGGTCACGCGGAACCATGTCCTCCAGGCCAAGGACCGCTCCCGGTCCATCGAACAACAGCTCGCCGACGATTACATCGAGCGCCGCAAGGACTACGAGCTCACCGTCGATCAGGGCTCGGTCGTCGGCCGCGTCAACGGCCTCGCGGTCATGGGCCAGGACTCCGGGATCGTCCTGCCCGTGATGGCAGAGGTCACCCCTTCACAGGGCCCGGGCGAGGTCATCGCCACCGGGAAGCTCCAG
>CAYOLR010000050.1:0-14582 GCA_964404815.1 uncultured Halobacteriales archaeon | reverse complement strand
CGTTGACGCTTATTATCAGGTGGGACTAATAAAGCGTGCGTTCTCGCCGGAGAAATCCCCAGCAGACCCATGGTTCTCGAACGCGTTGGAACGATATGGCCAATCGCGGCGATGCCGGGGCGACTTACGACGAGGGGACGATCGGCGAGACCCCCCTAGTGACGCTCGGCCTCGACGTCGCCCCGACCGTCCTCGCGAAGGTGGAGTGGTTCAACCTCTATCGGGCGCCCTATGGTGGCGGCTCGGTGAAGTCCCGGATCGCCAAGGGGATGTTGGACGCGGCGGAGGCCGACGGGAAGCTCGGAGTCGATATCACCATCATCGAACCTTCGAGCGGGAACACCGGCAGCGAGGTCGCCCGACTCGGAACGGAGCGGGGGTACGATGTCGAGATCGTCATGCCGGACAACGCAAGCGGCGGCAAGATCAACGCGATCCGGGATACCGGGGCCACGATCCACATGGTCGACGCCGACCTCGGGTACGATGCGGTTATCGACCGCTGCGATACCTTGATCGCGGAGTCACCGGATCGCTACTACCGGCCGAACCAGTACGTCAACCCACACAACCCCGGCACTCACGAGCGCACGACGGCCCCGGAGATATGGAGACAAACCGATGGGTCGGTCACCCATTTCGTCGCCGGGGTCGGAACCGGGGGGACCGTCACTGGAACCGGGAGAGGACTCCACCAGGCGGGCGACGTGGCGGTCATCGGGTTCGAACCCGGGGAGGCGCTCCACGCGATTGACGGCCTCAAATACCTCCAATCCGGGGACCATTACCGGCCGGAAACGTATGACGAGGGAGTCCTCGACCGGAAGGTGTACGTCGATACCGCCGACGCCTACGACCGCGCTCGGGGGCTCCGCAACCGATATCGGGATCGGTCGATCAGTGTGGCCGATACCGGACAACACGACAGGAAGACCGTTCGGGACCATCTCCGTGTGGCGACCGAGGCCGGCGACGACTTCCTCGTCGGGACCTCGAGCGGCGGCGCGGTGGACGTCGTCTATCAGCTCGACGAGACGGGTAACCTGACCGAAAACGACGTCGTGGTCGTGATATTAGCCGATCGGGGCGACAAATATGCGGACATCCCGCTGTGGGATCACCTCTTCTGAGCGGTCCGGACGTCAGAAACCGCCACCGCTCGCCGCCGGGATAACCCGAATCAGGTCGTCCTCGTCGAGGAGCGTATCGAGGCCGTCGAGATGGGAGATCTCTTCGCCGTTGACGTAAACGTTGACGAACTCCTTGATCCGTCCGTCCTCGATGACGCTATCCCGGAGTGCCGGGCCATGGGCCTCCGCGTGCGCCTGAAAGGCCTCGTCGAGGGTGGTCGCCTCGACTTCGTGGGTTCGCGACCCGCCGTTTCCGGCGAGGACGGCCGGGACCTTGATCCGGGGCATGATTCCATACTATTCGGGGAAGGGGTAAAAGCGACGCGCCCCCGGCCACCGCTGCCGGTGGGCCGGACCCGGGATTGTGACGACCCGATGGCTTATCTGCGCCGCGGCCGAACGGCCGGTAAATGAGCGGGCTCAACCTCGATCCGGAGCAGCTCGACCGGTATTCCCGCCACATCATCATGGACGGCGTGGGCCCGTCCGGCCAGGCCGCCCTGCTCGATTCGTCGGTCCTCGTGTTGGGGGCTGGCGGGCTCGGGTCTCCCATTATCCAGTATCTCGCCGCAGCCGGCGTGGGGACGCTCGGCATCGCCGACGACGACGTCGTCGAACGGAGCAACCTTCAGCGACAGGTAATCCACGGCGACGCGGATATCGGGCGACCGAAGGTCGATTCCGCGATCGATTTCGTCGAACGGCTCAACCCGGATATCGAGGTCGTTCCCCACGAAACGAGGGTCGCCCCCGCCAACGTGGACGACCTGATCGCTCAGTACGACTTCGTCGTCGACGGCACGGACAATTTCCAGACACGCTACCTCGTTAACGACGCCTGTACCCTGCAGGAGATCCCGTTCGCCCACGGCGCCATTTTCCGGTTCGAAGGGCAGATCACGACCTTCACCGACGAGCCGGATTCGCCGTGTTACCGCTGTATGTTCCCGGAGGCCCCGCCGGAGGGGATGGTCCCGGATTGCGCCACCGCCGGCGTGCTGGGCGTGCTTCCGGGAACCGTGGGCTGTATCCAGGCGACGGAGACGGTGAAGTACCTGATCGACAAGGGCGAACTCCTGGACGGTCGCATGATCTTCTACGACGCCCTCGATATGACGTTCGACGAGGTCACCATCCGGAAGAACCCCGATTGTCCCGTCTGTGGCGATCGACCCGCGATCGAATCCGTTCACGATGTCGAATACGTCGATTCCTGTGCCGTCTCCGCTGACTGATCGCGTCGAGGGATACAAAAGGTAAAATCGGAGGGAGGAGACCACGAGACTATGTCGATCATGGGGTTATCGGAGCTGGCTGCGGCCGTCGACGACGGGTCGACGGTGGCCATCGGGGGGAAAACCCTTCATCGGGCGCCCATGGCGTTCGTCCGCGAACTCGTCCGGGCGGGGACCGACGACCTGACGATCGTCGGCCTCGCGAACTCGTTGGACGTCGATCTCCTGTGTGCCAGCGGACAGGTTCACGCCGTCCATTACGGGTACGTCGGGTTCGAATGGTTGGGACTGGCTCCCAATTTCAGGCGGGCGGCGGAGGCCGGGGAGATCGACCCCGTCGAGGGAACGTGCTACTCGGTTGCGACCATGTTACGGGGGGCGAAGCAGGGCGTTCCCTTCCTCCCGGTCGGCGGCCTCGAGGGCAGTGACCTCCTTGATCAGAACCCGGTTCTCGATACCGTCGCCGATCCGTTTACCGGCGAACGGATGACGGCCGTCCGGACCGTCCGGCCGGACGTGGCCGTCATCCACGCCTCCGAGGCCGACCGAGCGGGCAATGTCAGATTTGACGGGGCCGATCTGACTGAACGACTGCTCGCCAGGGCCGCGGAGACGGTCCTCGTCACGGCCGAACGGGTCATCGACACTGACGCCTTCAGGGCCGAGCCCGATCGGACGGCCGTTCCCGCATTCCTGGTCGATGGCCTGGCGGAGGCCCGCTACGGCGCCCATCCCCTGTCAAACCCGGGAGCGTACGACTACGATACCGCTCATCTCCGGGCCTATCTCGACCGCTCTCCGTCCGAGGTCGACACCTACCTCTCCGACACGATCGGTGCGACGGAAGCGGACTACCGAGCCACCTGTATCGACGGTCGTGAAGCCGAGCTCGCCTGGAACGGACCGATGCCCGGTCCGGTGATCGATCGATGACCGCCCGCAGCACCGCGGCCGAGGCGATGGCGGCGGTCATCGGCCGGCGGCTCCGATCCAAGGGGGTCGAGACGGCCTTCCAGGGCTTCGCGTCGCCCCTGCCGACGGTGGCGATCAGGCTGGCCCGGGAACTCGATGGTGACGGGGCGCTCACCCATCTCAGCGCCTCCGGGTCGGTCAACGGCACGCCCGAACGAATGCCACGGTCCACGGAATCCGCGCGGCTTCTCGAGGGGGCCGTCGCCCACTTCACCTCGCCCGAGGCGTTCGATATGGCGGCCCGGGGTGACCTGGACGTCATGTTCGTCGGGAGTCCGCAGATCGATCGAGCCGGGCGGCTAAACGCCACCGGCATCGGCCCGCTCGACGACCCGAAGATCCGGTTCCCCGGGGCCGGCGGCAGCGGTTCGTTACTCCCCCTCGTCGACCAGGGCTGGGCCTGGCGGACCGAACACTCGCCCCGAACCCTTCCGGAAACGGTCGAGCACCAGACCGCCGTCGGGAACCTCACGTTTCTCGTTACCCCGCTGTGCACTTTCGAGTCCATGGACGGTGAACTCCGCGTGACTGGGCTCTTTCCCGATGTCGACAGGGAAACGGTGCGGGAACGGACCGGCTGGGCGGTCGCCTTCGAAGATCCGGCCCGCCACGGTCCGCCGACGGATACCGAACTGTCGGTGCTGGAGCGTATCGACCCGGATCGTGTCCGGCGACTCGGGTTCGACGAATCCGAGCGTTCACCCCGTCAGGGTGATCGGGAATGACGGGGGAAGCGGAAACCTCGTCGGGATCGGCCGGCCCGCTTGATGGCCTGACGGTCATCGATGCGTCACGGGTGCTCGCGGGGCCCTTCTGCGGGATGCAGTTGGGCGACCTCGGGGCGGACGTCATCAAGATTGAGCGCCCTGATGGCGGCGACCAGACCCGGGGCTGGCATCCACCGACCTACGGGGATTCCGATCAGGCCGCTTACTACCTCAGCATCAACCGGAACAAGCGCTCCGTCACCATCAACCTAGGAACCGAAGACGGTCGTGCCGTGTTTCGGCGGTTGGCCGAGGACGCCGACGTGCTCATCGAGAACTTCCGCGTGGGCAAGATGGACGACTGGGGGCTCGGCTACGAGGACCTGTCGGCGATCAATCCGGCCCTGGTTTACTGCCACATCACTGGCTACGGTGAGTGGGGGCCCGATCGAAACCGTCCGGCATACGATCTCATCATGCAGGCGGAGGGCGGCATGATGTCGATTACGGGGATTCCCGACGAGGCCCCCGTCCGGGTCGGCGTCGCCATTACGGATATCGCGGCCGGCCTGTACGCCACCCAGGCGATTCAGGCCGCTCTGCTCGAACGCGAAATCGGCCACAGCGGTGGGCAGAAGATCGATATCTCGTTGCTCGACGGCGTGGTCTCGCTGATGTCATACATGGCGGAGTTCTATTTCGCCACCGGTGAACCGCCCGGTCGACAGGGAAGCAAGATTCCGAATATCGTCCCGTACCAGGCGTTCGAAACCCGTGACGGCTGGGCCGTCATCGGGGTCCCCTCGACGAACCTCTGGCCGAAGTTCTGTCGAGCGATCGAGCGCGAGGATCTCGTCGAGGAATACCCGACCAATACCGACCGGGTCGAACGGCGCGATGAGCTGGAACCGATCCTTGCTGCGGAGGTCGCCGAGTACACCACCGACGAGATCCTGGACCGGATGGCCGAGCACGGCGTCCCGGCCACGGAGATCAACGACATGGCGGCGGTCTTCGATCACGATCAGGTGTTGGCACGGGGTATGCGGGCTGCCATCGATCACCCGACCATCGGCGACCTGGAACTCACCGGGGTGCCGCTCCATTTCTCTCGGACGCCCGCGGAGATCCGGCGACACCCCCCGCTCCTCGGCGAACACACGAGGGAAGTCCTCCGGGAGTTCGGGTATTCGGCCGCCGAGATCGATCGGCTGCGCGACGCGGACGCGATCTGAGGACGGCCCGTTGGCAATTTTCTTAGCGGTGTGCGCCCGAGGTTCGGTATGGCCCGGTTTCCCGAGGAATTCGATTCCTGCGTCCAGTTGATCGGCCCGGATGGCTCCTACGACGAGGCGGCCGTTGAGGCGCTCGATATCGAGGAGGATGACATGCTCGATATGTACGAGTCGATGGTCTACGCCCGGGCCCTGGAACAGCGTGGGTTGACGCTCCAACGGCAGGGCAGACTCCATTTCTGGATGGAGGCGCGGGGGCTCGAGGCGGCCCACGTCGGGTCCGCGGCGGCGCTCGATGCCGAGGATTGGTTACAAACCGAATGGCGACAGTACGGCGCCCACATCCACCGTGGCCGCTCGATCGAGGACATCCTGCTCTTCTGGCTTCGCGGGTACGAGGAGTGGGAAACGGCCGATCCGGACGAGGCACCCCCGCACGAACGCCGGTTGCCGCATATCACGGCGGTGGGCACCCAAGTACCACAAGCGGTGGGGCTCATGTGGGGCCGGAAACTCCAGGGGAACCAGGAGGCGGGGATCGTCGGGTTCGGTGACGGCGGGGCCAGCAAGGGCGACGTTCACGCCGGGATGATCTTCGCGGGCGTGTTCGAGATCCCGATCGTCTTCCTCTTGCTCAACAACCAGTGGGCGATCTCTGTCCCCGTCGAGCGCCAGCTCGCGGCTGACAGCTATACCGAGCGGGCCCCGGGCTATGGGTTCGAGGGGGTCCTCGTCGACGGTGACGATCCGCTGGCGGTCTATCAGGGGACCCGGGAGGCCATCCTGCAAGCCAAACACGACAACGAACCCACGCTCGTGGAGGCGCTGACGTACCGCCGCGCGGCACACTCATCCAGCGATGATCCCTCGCGATACCGCGACGATGCCGAGGTCGAGGCGTGGGAACAGCGCGATCCCATGGACCGGTTCGAGGCCTTTCTCGAGGACCGGGGACTCTGGACGGAGTCGGACGGTGAACGGATCAGGGCGAAAGCCGACGAACACGTCAAGGAGGCGGCGAACGCCGCACTGGACATCGCCGAGGAGCAGACCCCCCGGGAGGCATTCGACCAGGTGTACGCCGATCCCCCGGACTTCATCGACGAGCAATGGCGGGAGTTCGAGGCGTTTTACGACCGCCATGGCGATGCGGGGTTCGGGTGGTAACGATGGCGAACGACGTTACCCTCGTCGAGGCGATCCGGACGGCCCTTCGGGACGAACTAGCCCGCGACGACTCCGTCCTCGTCCTCGGGGAGGACGTCGGGCGGAGCGGCGGCGTGTTCCGGGCCACCGAGGGCCTCTACGAGGAGTTCGGGGACGATCGGGTGATCGATACGCCATTGACGGAGACCGGCATCGCCGGCGTCGCGGTCGGCTTGGCGGCCGCCGGCCTGCGCCCGGTCGCGGAGATCCAGTTCATGGGCTTCGTCTATTCGGCACTCGAACAGCTGTTCACGCGGGCCGCCCGGATCAACGCCCGATCGCGCGGTCGGTACAACTGCCAGCTGGTCCTCCGGCTACCCTTCGGCGGCGGGATCAGGGCGCCGGACATGCACGGGGAATCGATGGAGACGTTGTTCGTCCACCACCCTGGGTTCAAGGTGGTCGCGCCGAGCCGGCCGGATGACGCCAACGGCCTCCTGAAGACGGCGATCAGGGACCCCGATCCCGTCGTGTTTCTCGAACCGAAACGCCTCTACCGGTCGGTCAAGGGGTCGGTGCCCGACAACGACCATACCGTCCCGTTCGGCGAAGCCCGCCTGTTACGCGAGGGGAGCGACGTCTCGGTCTTCACCTGGGGGGCGATGACGAAGCCGACCGCAATCGCAGCAGAGGATCTCGCGGATGACATCGACGTGGAGGTCATCGACCTCCGGAGCCTCCAGCCGCTCGACAGGGACGCGATCGTCACGTCCTTCGAACGGACCGGTCGCGCCGCCGTCGTGCACGAGGCCCCCCGAACCGGTGGCCTCGCCGGTGAGATCACGGCGATCCTCCAGGAGGCATCCCTGCTCTACCAGGAGGCCCCCGTGAAACGTGTCACCGGATATGACGTCACGTATCCCCTCTACGACCTCGAGGATTACCAGCTGCCCAGCCCGGAACGGATCAAGGAGGGGATTCGGGAAGTGGTGGCGTTCGGATGAACGGTCGGTGGCCGTCGGTCGGAGCCAAAGGGGTTTAGGGACCGCCAGGATAGACCAGCCATGGTCGAGAAGATCATCTGGCCGGCCTATCTCGACGCCGATCGGTCCCGACGGGAGGGCCGGCGGGTGCCGTCGGACATGGCGATCGATGAGCCGACCGTCGACGAGATCGCGAAGGCGGTCCAGCAGGTCGGCTACGATGCCGTGATCGAACACGACGTGGCGTACCCGCGGGATCCACACGAACCGGCTGGCCGCGTCCGGGTGAAGGACGCCGACGATTCGACCAAAAACGACCTCATCCAGGCCGTCGCGGCTTACGTCGGAGCGATACGCGGATGAAACGTGTCGGGACGATCGTTCGCGTCGCACAGGGCATGCTGATCGCCGAAGGTGCCACTGACGGGCTCCCGACGATCGGGGCGGAGGTCGTCGATGAGGCCCTCGACCCGGTCGGGCGGATCGTCGACGTGATGGGGCCGGTCGAAACCCCCTATATCGTCATTGACCCGTCGACCGTCGACGCGGCGGGCCTCCTGAATCAACGCGTCTACCTCCGGTAGTCAGCCGTTTTCGTCGATCAGGCTCACCCGAGCGCCGACCGAGATGGACTGGCCCCGGGCCTCGGCGGGTGCGTGCGTCGCGGCCATCAGGGCGAAAAACCCGGGAAAGGCCGATACGTCGGCCCAGTCCGGAAAGGTGGCTTTCCGGTTCCGAATGAAGGTCTCCCGAAACCCGTCGTATGTTTCGCCCGTCTCCGGGTGCCGGGTGGGGACCACACATCGTGGGACTGGCTTGACCCCCTCGAGGCGGACGTCGTCGATCCGGATTGCGGTCCCCATCGCGACCCGGTCAGCCCAGAAGGGCTCGACCCCGTCGACCACGAGGTTCGGTCTGAGACGGCGGGTCATCTCTGCCGCATCGATGCCCGGGAACCAATCCGCCACGGTATCGAGGGTCGCCTGGGCGATGACCGTCGGCCCGGGATCACCGATGTCCGTCATGGCCGGCCCGTCTGTCCGTCGGAGGCGAACGGGGAACTCGAAATAGTCGGTCAGGAAGTCGTTGATCGCGGCTTTATCACCCGATAGGTCGAACGTCCGGGATGACCAGTCGCCTCCGCCCCCGAACGTGACCGACCCGGCGGGATCGACGGATGCCTCGAGGCCGTGGACAGCGGCCGTCCGCTTGCCGTTCACGAACTCGCCATCGTCGTCGACCATGGCGTATTCCCGATCGCCCTCGAGGCCGCCATGCTCGGTGATCGTCACCCGATCGCGAACGTGTTGATCGAGCGATTTGATCGGGTGGATCGCGATCCGCGACAGCCGGGCCATTAGCCGGCCTGGGGGTGGCGAGTCACTGAAACCTTCCGAATCACGGGCGAGACGAAACCACCAAACCTCCCGGGCGGGATTTTACCCCATGGAGGGAGGTCGACGGCTCGGTGTTGCCATCGGAGCGACCGTCGCGTTGTTTCTTGGGGTCCAGCTCGGGGCGCTGGCGTTGGTGGACCCGTTCCTGTCGGCCGGGTATCAGGCCGTCGAGGACCCGTCGGATCCCGCCAACAGCGTCGCGTACGTCCTGGCGATCCTGGTGATGACGGGCGTGATCCTGGTGATCGTCAAACTCGGCGCCAAACGGTTCCTCCGGGCGGCCGTGACGGTCATGAGTGGCTTCCTCTCGTTTTACGTCTTCTCGGTGGTTGTGCCGCCGACGTTCGTCGTCGACGGGATCAACGTCGGTGCGTGGCTTTTCGCGGGTGCGCTCACGCTCGCGCTCTATGTATATCCGGAGTGGTACGTCATCGACCTCGCGGGCGTCGTCATCGGGGCGGCCGGTGCCGGGCTGTTCGGGATCAGTTTCGGGCCCCTCCCGGCGATCGTCCTCCTCGGCCTTCTTGCGGTCTATGACGCCATCGCGGTCTATCGGACCGAGCACATGCTCACGCTCGCCGAGAGCGTGACGGACCTGAAGCTCCCGCTGGTCCTCGTGATCCCGCTCTCGCTGTCGTATTCCTTCCTCGAAGAGGAGGGCGTCGATACAGAGGGCGAGGATCCCGAAGAACGTGACGCCTTCTTCATCGGGCTGGGTGATACCGTCATGCCGACCATCATGGTCGCTAGCGCAGCCTTCTTTTCCGGGGCCCCGTCGCTCGGCGTTCCGGGCCTCGCCCTCAACTTGCCCGCATTGCTGGCGATGATCGGGACACTGATCGGCCTGGGCGTCCTCCTGTATCTGGTTCTCAAGGGGCGTCCGCATGCCGGCTTGCCGTTACTGAACGGTGGGGCGATCGGCGGGTACCTCCTCGGGGCGGTACTGGCGGGGATCCCGGTGGTCGAGGCCGTCGGGATCGCACCCTACATGTGACCGTCGGGCATCGCTTGACTCGCCGGGGCAAAATCGATCGTCGAGCCGAGTCCGGCATCGACCGCCTTGTCGTAGACCAACTGGGCTGCGGCGACCGTCTCGATGGCGGTACCGCCGCTATCGAACACCGTCACGTCATCGGGTGACGTTCGACCGGGTTTCACGCCGGCGACCACCTCGCCGAGTTCGGCGTGGATGTGGTCCTCGTCGATCCGGCCCTCCTCGATGGCATGGAGGAATGACCCGGCGTCCTGGAGGGCGCGGGCCCGGAGGTCCGGGACGTAAACGGCCCGTTCGATGGTATCAGCATCGAGCTCGCGTTTCTCGGGATCGTACTGTCCGATGGCGGTGACGTGCGCCCCGTCGGCCAGGTGCTCGCTGTCGAACACCGGCTGGCTGGCGTTGGTGGCCGTGATGACGACGTCAGCGTCCTCGACCGCGGCCGCGCTCGAAGCCACCGCGGCGACCGTGGCGGTCAGTTCATCGTTCATCGCGGCGGCGAACGACTCGCGGTGTTCCTTGGTCGGTGAATAGATGGAGACACGTTCGAAGTCCCGCACGGTGGCGGCCGCGAGCAGTTGGCCACGTGCCTGCCGGCCGCTCCCGATAACGGCCAGCGATGCGGCGTCAGACCGAGAGAGAGCGTCGATCCCGACGGCCCCGACGGCCCCGGTTTTGAAGGGATTCATGTGGGCCCCATCCAGGATGGCTTTCGGTTCGCCCGACTCGGGATCGAAGAGCGGCGTGACGAACCAGGCGTCGCCGGCCCCGAAGCCGGCCGAATAGGTATACCCTCCCATCGCCCCCGTCTCCGGCAGGATCGCGATGTAGGAGGTCAGCATTCCCGGTGGCGCCTCGTTTGGGAGCGTCGTCCGGGGTTCGGCGGGCGCGCCTTCGCCCACCTCTTGGTAGCCCTTGCGAACCGCGGTGACGTATTCCCCGGGAGTCGCTAAGCCCTCGATTTCATCGCTCCGAAGGAACAGGGTCTCGGTCATCGGTTGAAGCCAGGGGGGCGGGGTAAAAAGTGTCGCCGGTCAGGCCCACTCCGCGAAGGGCGTCTCGGATCGGGTGTGTTCGAGATAATCCCGCTGCATTTCGATGATCGCGGTGTCGAGTGGGGCACCGTCGTCAAGGTACCGACTGACCGTGTCGAGTTTCCATTGGCTCGGCGTCGTTCTTGCCTCCCAGCGGGCCTCGATCGGCTCGAGGTAGGAATCGAGGGTCTCCGGGGCGATCCCGGTCGTCTCCAAGCCCTCCCTGGCCACTTCGAACAGTTCGGGATAGATCGCCGACTGGTCGGTTGTCCGTTCGCCGTCGCGTGTCATCCAGACGATGTCGGCGTCGAGCCCCCGTTCGACGACGTCGTAGAAGCTCGTTCGGGCCGCCTCCCAGTCCACGTCCCCGAGCGGGTGGTCGAGTTCAACCAATCCCCGGATGAGCCCGACGGTCAGCCACTGAAGCCCGACCGTGTCGCGAACGGATGGCTGCGTGGGAAGCGGCCGATATTCGATCCGGAGGGACCGCTCGGTCCCGTTCCCAACGGGTTGCCCGCCGGGAATGCCCCGGAGCCATCGCCAGTACATCCCCCGCTGGTGATCGAGTTCCCAGAAGCCGTCCCGGAACCCCGCCGGGTCGTCATCCTCGACCCATTCCCGGAGGAAGGGGGCCCGAACGGCATCGCCGGCGATCCGGCGGACGATGTCGCTGGCCGACTCGATGTCGCCGGGGAATCTGACTTTAGCATCGCCGGCGTTTATCGACTGTTCGAAGACCGGGATACGGAGTTCGTGGAACGTCTCCCGAAGGAGCCGAGCCGGGTCCTCGACGGCGGTATAGAGGTCGGCCGGGAGCAACGGGGAGTTCGTCGAGATGGCGAGGATCGGGGCCATCGTTCGGATCGCAATGTTGTAATATCGGGGGAACTCCGCTGTAGTCGGAATCTGGAGATGCGGTTGGATTGAGGTCGTTAGAGATTCGGGGAGGATGCTCGGAAAGGATCCGGTAAACCCGGGGAGGTCGAGGTCAATGGCCCCATTCCGCCGTGACAGAATGTCGTTATCGAGGGCGCAATAGCGGGTGCTGCGCCGCATGTTTTGGGCGATCGTGATCCCGTTATCGGCATCGGTTGCCCGGAGGTATGGTCCGGTCCCTTCGGCAGGCGGGATTGTCCACATGGCATCGAGGACGAGTTCGAGCCCCTCCTCGCGGAAGCCCGCTCGAGCGGCAGATACGCCCTGGGAGATCGACTCGGCCTGCTCGGTGAGGCCCGTCGCGTCGAAGGGTGACGGCGGGCTGTTGATTTCGGCGTTGTGGAGTCCCAGTTCCTTGTTACACATTTCGAAGACACTGTCAGGGAGGGGCGAAAGTCGGCCCTCGGCGTCCACAGCATAGGTTTCGAGTTCGAGGCCGATCGCGAATCCGGGGTTGTCCAACTCGCCACGTTCGATCTCGTCGATGAGCGATTCCGCCTGACGACGAACCCGGGCGCCGAAGCGATCGAGCGCTCCGCTACTCAGCGACTCCCGAACCAGGTCGGCGAACTCCGACATCGGAGCGAGCTTTGAGGTGGACCGACTTAGCCGTGCTGCCGAAGAAGGGTGTTGAGAAGAGTGATCCGAAAAAATCCAGCGGTCCCGAATCAGTCCAGGGCGGGACCGGTAGAGGCGTCGGTGGCGATGTCGATGGGCGCCTTGACGAACATGGCGTGAGCGACGAGAGCCGTCGCCACGATCGCCGCGATGGGGACGGCGATGGCAGTCTCGAAACCGATCCCGTGAAGGGTTCCCGCGACCCCGAGGAGGGAGAGGGGAATGAGCCCGAGGATCATGTCGTAGTACCCAATCATCATCTATAATGTGAGTATGGGAGTCCCTGTCTTAATTGTTTCCCATAACCCGGGAATATTTGCTGTGGTGAAGTTGAATGGCCACTATCGAATAGATAGTAATAATTTCCATAACTTATATCCATAGTTTACGGGTTTAAATCAACGCACAATATGGGAAAAATAGCAAACCGGCGTCGTCGTTCTTCCGAAATCCTGAACGTTGACAACTCGGTTACTTCGTGCTATCGGTTCGATACCAGCGCCCTGCCGCCGGCGACGAGAACCCCGCCGGCCACGATCGATACGAGAACGAACGAGGGGGCGAACCGGGCCATTGGTTCCAATATGATTCGAATAACCTGGCCGAGCAGCGCCGCGACGAACCATGCCTGGCCGCCCCGGAGGGCCGCCCGCCTCGGAGTAGAGACGGCACGAGGGGTGTAGGCCCGAAGGATCACCGCCGCGAGCAGCCACCCCAGGAGGAACTGCAGGTAGGTTTCGACCCCGCCGGCGAGCGTTCCTGCGTGCCGGAGCTCCCCCAGCCCCACGAAGACCGCGATGGCGAGGCCATCCACGAGTGCGACCGCACCCATCCTGCCGGTCAGGACGACCCGCCCGCCGAACAGTACTCGAGCCATGGTAGTGGCTTGCGGGGATGGGGTTATTTCGGTCCCGGTTTCCGCCCGACGACGGTATACGCAAACCCGGATTCGATGATCGAGGTCTCGAGACCGGCCCGGTCGAGGCGGTCGGTGAGGGCAGTGGCGGATACGAAGCGAGACCGCATCCTGATCAGGTGTTCCATCGCCTCGACTGCCCTTCCGCGGACCGTCGTCGGATCGAAGTCGCGGATGACCACCACGCCTCCGGGTCTCAGGACCCTGACCATCTCCTCGACGACCTGAGCATGGGCGGGAAGGTGGTGAAAGGCGTCGACGACGACGATCGCGTCGACCGCCTTATCGGCCAACGGCATTCGTGTGGCACTCACCTGGACGGGGGTAAGGTCGTCGGGGACCCGCTTCAGCATCCCGCGCGAGGCGTCCATTACGACGGGGTCGAGTGATCGGATCGCCACCGCGGCTCGACCGGTGCCGCCGCCGAGATCGATCACCCGATCGACCGGCCGAGTGGCGTGATCGAGACCGGCCCTGAGCATCGAGCGCTTCGCGGCTGGCATGAACAGGTGATAAAACGGGGCAACCCGATCGAAGAACCAGATGTCCCCGGCTGCCATGCGGTCACGACCGTGGCCTGGGTAAAAACTCCCGCGACACGTTGATACGCGAGCACACGTTTGGGTCCCCATGAAGGTTCGGATCGTTGGGGATCCGGACGGCGGCCCTCCGATCGACCTGGATCACACGCGATTCAGCTATGCCGGAAAGTTCGTGATGTCGAGTTACGGAAAGGCCCTCGCGACGGAGGGCGAGACCGTTGTGGGGGCCGTGGCATTCAACCGAGATCGGACCGATGGATCGACCGTCTGGTTCCGCTTTTTAACGGTCAGGTCCGATCGACAGGGAGAGGGGATCGGGGCTCGATTGGCTGCCGACACCGCGGAACGGTTGCTCGACACCGGTATCGACGAGATCCGGATCGCGGTGAACAACCCGTTCGCGTACGAAGCGTGCTATAAGGCAGGTTTCGGGTACGTAGGGACCGAGACGGGGTTGGTCGAACTGGTGTTGGCGATCCCAGACGACCGGTCAACCGACCGCTACCGGGAGGGATTGCGAGCGTTCCTCGATCGCGATACGCAAACCGAAGCGGCCCACGCGTTCGTGGAGGAACGGATCGACGCCGAGCCGCCGGCCGTGCTCCCCGTCGGCGAGCCCTAAACCCGTTCGACGTTCACCGCCCGTGGCCCCTTGTCGGCCTGTTCGATGTCGAATTCGACTTCCTGGCCCTCCTCGAGGTCGGGCCCACCGACGTCCTCCATGTGGAAGAAGACGT
>CAYOLR010000049.1:0-14592 GCA_964404815.1 uncultured Halobacteriales archaeon | reverse complement strand
AGACGGACGAAGCGGACGACGACGTGTTCTTCCACATGGAGGACGTGGGCGGCCCCGACCTCGAGGAGGGGCAAGAAGTCGAATTCGACATCGAGCAGGCCGACAAGGGTCCACGAGCGACCAACCTACAGCGACTATAACGGTACCGTTTTCAGCGGTTTCCTAGCTGTCGGCGAGCGGTGACTAAACGCATTCATCCGGAACCGATCGCCGACTGTTCACTGGTCGGTAGCTCCGGCGCCGCCTGCTCATCTCCGATCCCCGTAGTGACAAGCAACCGCAACCCGCGTCGGACGCTCATGTCCACCTCATAGACGGCATCAGCCGGCATGACTGCCAGCCGGCCTCCCGTCGGGTTCGGGCTGTTCGGCAGGAAGACCGTGACCATGGAATCGCCGCCGGCAGCGCGTTTGAAGGCGGCGGGCCCTTCCCCGGTCACGAAACCGACGGAATAGACGCCTTCCATCGGGTATTCGACCAGGACGACACTCTGGAAGCTCGAATCCCGTTCGACGAGCGAGTTGGCGACCTGCCGGATGCTCGAGTAGATCGTGTCCACGAGGGGGACCAGGTTCACCACCCGGCCGAAACTCCCGAAGATCCGCCGCCCGACGGTCCGTTTGGCGAGGTAGCCGAGGACGACGATGACGGCGACGATGAGGACAGCGGCGACGACTTGGGCGAGCAGCTCGTCGTTCGCCGTATACTGGGTCAGCCCGATGTTTTTGACGACCGGGTCGACCACGAGGAGCGCCCACCCCACCATCAGCCGGAGAATATACAGCGTGATTACCAGCGGGGCGATCAGCAGCAACCCCTTGACGAAGCTGTCCTTGATCGAGTCTACCAGACGCATGCCTCGGCATTGGGCTGGATCGGATGTTAAGGATTCAGGCCTATCGGGGCGGTCCTGACTGGAACTCCCGCCTGAACGACATGGCGTGGGCGTAATCTGCTTCGGAAAGCAGCCCCACGATTTCCCCCCTGTCCTCGACCAACGCGAAGACGCCGCCGGCCCCCTGGAGTGCGGCGAGCGTGTCGAACGCGTCTGCCGTCGCCGGGATCCGGGCGACGTCACGTTTGATCGCTTCCACGGCCGTGGAATCGCGGTTCTCCGGCTTCACCTTGCGCACGTCCTCGAGTGAAACGATCCCCGTGACCGTGCCGCCCGCGTCGGTGACTGGATAGAGCGTCCGACGCTCGCGGATCATTCGATCAATCAGGTCGGCGACCGAACTCGCGGCGTCGACGGAACCCCGGCTCCGGGTCATGATGTCCCCGACGCTCGTGCCCTCCAGGAGTTCGTCGAGGAGGACCGTCCGTGACTCAGTCGTTGCGGCCCCGTAGATAAACAGCGCGAGCAGAAGGAGGATGACGTTGAAGGCCATGACCCCGACCACCGCGAACAGGATGGCGAAAATCACGCCGATCCGCCCAGCGATTCGGGTTGCCGTTCCGTAGGGCCGATTCCGCGCGAGGATCGCCCGGAGGATCCGCCCGCCGTCCATTGGGAAGGCCGGCAGGAGATTGAATGCCGCCAACGTGATATTGACGATGGCGAGCCATCCGATCACGAATCGGACGATATTCGAGGACGCTGGGAGGGCGAGCACACCGACGTAACAGACCGCGCCCACACCGATGCTCGTGAGCGGCCCGGCGATAGCGATCCAGAACTCCTTGTTCCATTCCTTGGGGATCGACCCCAGTGCGGCGATCCCTCCGAGGATCCATAGCGTGATGGAATCGATCGATAGGCCGTACCGCAGGGCGACCCACGAATGACCCAACTCGTGAAGCGTCACGCTGACGAACAACCCGCTCGCGGCCAGGATTCCGATGATCCACGGCATCGACCCCGCCCGAAGGGCACCGAGGTCGAACCCGACACCGGTTAGGGTCTCGATTAACCCGGCGTAAACCTCGATCTGCCCGCCGCTACCGATGAGCCAGGCCAGGATTGGGAGGAAGACGACGAGCGAGACATTGATCCTGATCGGGATGCCCCAGACCTTCGTGACCGTGAAGTTCCTCATCATCAGGGCAATGAGCCGATCCGTTGTAAATAGCCGGTTCCTTCACGATCCGTACGCCGGCCCATGGAGCTCAAGCAGTCCTTTCGACCGAGGAGGACGGGCGTTACCGAGATATTGTTAGGTTTTTCCCTCGCCACTTACGGTCGAGTCCTCGACCAAATCAGACGCACATTTACCACTTGACCACACTGTCGAGGTACACGTTTACGACCACGCGTGATTGGCAAGCGTTTGACAACCTACTCACTCCGAAACACACGAGGACTGACTCGGTTCTCACTACCGGTTCGAACCCCTAATTACTGCATGAAAACCGGTTCTACTGTTTGCGATAGCACGCACGGATCCGCACCGGTCACCGGGTTCGGAGGTGGATTCGGATCTCGTCCGGATCGGTTACCGGATCTCTGGGTTCCCCTTCCTGGTCGAGTGCCGACTCCAGGGCCGCAAGCGCCTGGCTGTCCGGAAGGACCAGCTCGAAGGATTCCAACCCGCGGGTCTCACCTGCTGGCGATGACCGCCCGTTCCAGGTGTTGAGCCCGACGTGGTGGTGATACTCCCCCGCCGCCAGGAACGTCGCACCCTGCCAACCGTCATCCCTGACGTTCATTCCAATCCGATCACGGTAAAACGCGACTGAGCGATTGAGGTCAGTCACCTCGAGGTGGACGTGACCCATATCCGTCACTGCCGGTACCTGATCAGCACCCGTTGCGGCGTCGAGGAGGTCCGATTGGTCGAGCGGGAGGGTGTCCATGAGGACCCGGCCGTCGTCGGTCGTCCGCCACTCCTCACGCGGCCGATCCCGGTAGATTTCAACGCCGTTCCCTTCTGGATCACGGAGATACAGGGCTTCGCTCACGAGGTGGTCCGAGGCACCAGTCAGCGTGGCGTGTTCGCGAACCCGCTCGAGCGCGTTGGCCAGCGCGATCCGGTCGGGCACGCGGATCGCGAGGTGGAACAACCCCGCAGCGTCGTTCGGTCTGCCTGGGATGTTAGGCCGCTCCTCCAGTCGGATCAATGGGGTCGAATCCGTCCCCATGATGGCGTTCCCGTCGCGCCGCTCGATGATGGCGAGTCCGACGGTGTCGAGGTAGAAGGGGAGGACCTCGTCGATGGCGCCGACGCGGAGCGTGACCATGCCGATCCGTGCGTCGGCCGGGAGGCGAGGGCTTGACACGGTTGTCCGTTCAACCTGGATGCGAATAACCGTGCCGCCGAATCGGGCTTGTCTATCGATTTAACGGGAGATGGCCGCCGTTCCGGGTCAGCCATTCCTAACATGTTCGCTCACACCCGACGGGTTCGCGAGAACCCCTAACCAACGGCATGGCCTTGGCTCGTGCATGTCGAAGACTGACCGGCTACGGTTCACGCCGTTTCACCTCATGGGATTCGTGTTCATCGCATCCGGACTGGTGCTTGCCGTCTATCACGGCCTCACCCAGTTCGGCATTGTTCCGAGGCTCGGTTGGATGTCCTGGAGCCACATCCACTTCGTGACGATCGGGGGATTCACCCAACTCCTCTTCGGGATGCTTCCGCAATTGGCAGCCCGGAAGCTCGGACGGCCGGTGCCCGGTCGGTGGTTTTCTAGACTGTCCTTTATCGGACTTAACGGCGGGTTCCTCCTCCTCTGGTACGGCCGGGGCTGGGGGCACGCCTGGGCGTTCGATTTCGGCCTCTACGCCGTCTGGTTGACGGTGGCCGGGCTGCTCGTTGTCCTCCTGCGCATGAGCCTCAAAAGCGATGAGGCCTGGGACGCGACGGTCGGACTCTATCTCATTGCCGTGTTCGTGTTCCTTTGGGGCATCAGCTATGCTTACGGGCTATTCATCCACATGTGGGAGGTCCCCGGGGGATGGCTCGGGTTGCGTGAGGCCCACGTCCACGCCAACGCCTGGGGTTTCCTCGGCCTGGCGGCGATCGGAACGCTCTACGATCTCTTCCCTCGACTCTTGGATACCGAGCTCTATAGCGAGCGGCTGCGAGACTACTCGGTCTGGCTCTTCGGCCTCGGCATCTTTCCCCTCATTACCGGCCCCTGGATGGGGCTCGGCAGGACCGTCACCGCAGTCGGTCTCATCCTCTATGCGAGCGGGTTCGCACTCTACCTATACAACCTCATCCGGACCTACCGTGGCGGGACGAAGAACGGGCTCGCCACCTCCATCCTCGCGGCGCAATTCTGGCTGCTCGGCCCGGCCGGGTTCGCACCGTTCGTCCTGTTCGGAATCGAGTGGGTCAGACCGGCGTACATCGAGGACGGGGCCCTCCATTTCTTCTTCTTGGGCTGGGCACTCCCGATCGCGCTCGCCGGTATCCTCCTCTACTTCCGGAATCTCCCCGGTCTCCGGCCTGGCCGGCTCGGGATCGCCGACCGTGTGGACCCGACGGACATCCTCCCCGATGGGACCGTCCCGGCCGTCATGTCACGCTGGACGATCGGGGTATGGAACGTCGCGATTCTCGTGATCGGGGTCGGGTTCTTCTATCAGGACCTCGCCTGGTCGGCGTACTTCTTCGGGGTGGGGTATACGGTCGCGGTTGTCATCTGGGGCTACGAACTCGCCCAGGCCGCCCGCCTCCGGTGGCGGTTGCGGAACGCGGCCGCATCTACGGCCGCCGACGTCCCCTGACAGGGGATAAGCTCGAAACCACCCCGGCAGGATCAGTCCTCGATCCGGGACCGAACGTGGTCCGCATCGACCGTGCGGTCGTGTTTGTCTCTGGCGTGCTGTTGGACGTGCTCGATGATTTCCTCGGCGTCGTTCGCCCGGATGCTGAAGGTACAGTCCGGGGCGTCGCAAGTGAATTCCGGCATGGCTCCAATCCCCGAATGAGGGGCTCGACCCGGATCAAGTTTCGCCTACCGGCGTGATCGTGCCGGACCTCCGTGAAGGGCTCTTTGTCCCCGGCCGAGGCACTCCCGTCGAGGATCGATGGGGGGATTCCGATGGCGACGAGTGGACCGTTTGCGCCTTGAACCCTCGAAGGGTCGGTAGCACGAATCGAATTCCCGTGACGGGATTCAACGGCCTACAGGCCATGGGGGAGGTCAATGCGGCGTGTTTCTCCGCGGGGAGTATCGACGCACGCCGCCCGCACAGGTCGGAGCGTCGAGATCGAGCACTCTGAACTGGGCAATTTCCGTCATCGGGTGTCCCGATTATCCCTCCTTGGCGCACCGACAAACGTATCAATTAAATAATTTGTTTGGACGACTGGACGGACTCTCCGACCGGTTCGAGAGGCCACCTAGGGCGTTCGAACCCTACAGCTAAACCCGTCCTTCACCAATGACGCGTATCCATGGCCGAATTCGAGACCGACATCGCCCTTGAGGACATCGCCGTCCGTGACACGCGGGTGTCCACCGCGGTCGACGAACCTATCCGGGCCATGATCCTCGACATGCTCTCTGAGGACGAACTCTCTGTGTCGGAGGTCCACGACACCCTTCGAAACCGAGGCATCGATCGGACGGAGAACACGATCCGCCATCACATCAACGAGCTCCGCGACGCCGGTCTCGTCGGCGTCGCTCGGCTCGAGGAACGCCGGGGTGGCACCACGAAGTTCTACCGGGCGAACACGATCGTGCTGTCCTATTCCATCCCCGAATCCGCCGAGTCGACGCTCACCGAGATGGCCGAGCGGATCGAGCCGGCCGTTCGGGAGGTATTGACCACGCTTCACGAGGAGTTCGATCCCGATTTGAACCAGATCGCCGCTGAGATGGCTCCCTGCGAACATTGTCGCACCCAAAAATACGAGACCTATCTCCTCCTGACCGCCCTCCGTCGCGCGTTCGTCCGGGCCCATACGCGGGACGGCGACTGAGCCGTCCCTGGATCACTGGGCCGCCGCCCAGAGCCGCTGACAGTCCCGGCACCAGTCCCGATGGGCCGGTGGATAGACCGCGAGCGGCTTCGGTTTGAACCGGCCGTTCGTCGCACACCGTGGCCCGTCCTCGCTGGGGAGATGGAGCCTCCCGGTTCCCTGTGAGACCAGGACATGCTCGATGGAGCCGTCGACCGATGGGTCGGATGTGGCGCTGGGCACACCGCACCGTTAGGAGTGGTAAACCATATAGGTGTTGAATGAATATTCAATCAGTATGGCGCCGGGGAAGCTGTTCGACGGGGAACCGGAGGGGACTCGTGAGGCCATCATGCAAGCCACCTATCGGGCGCTCCGCGATCACGGCTACGCCGGCCTGACGATCCAGAAGATCGGCGACGAGTTCCCCAAGAGCAAGTCACTGCTCTACCATCATTATGACGGCAAGGACGAACTCCTCGTCGACTTCCTGGAATCGATGCTCGATCGGCTCGAAACCGACGTCCCGGGCGACGATACGGCGGACGCCAACGAGCAGCTCACCCGGCTCCTCGACCACGTCATTCCTCCGACCGAGGCGGAAGAGCGTCGGGCATTCACGACCGCCCTCATCGAACTGCGCGGCCAAGCGGCCCACAATCCCGCCTTCCGCGATCACTTCACCCGGAGCGACCGCTTTTTCCACGACAGGCTGGCCACAATCGTCGACGACGGGATCCAGGATGGGAGCTTCCACGAAGTCGACCCGGACGCCGTCGCCGCCTTGCTCCTGACGACCATCAACGGGGCCATGCTAGTCGCATCGACGACCGACAACGGCGATCACCTCGAGGCCGTCAGGGACGAACTCTCGGAGTATCTCGAACGCCGCCTCATCGCCGGCCATCGATGAAGAAGCACTGTCCCGGGCCCTACGTCGGCACTGGGGCTGAGCCTTCCTCGTCGGTATCGACCACGGTCTCTTCGACCTGCGTGTAGATCAGAACGAAGCCCAGCGCCGCCAGGACCGCCCCGAACGCGAACGGGGTGACAAACCCGTATCTGACGAGGAATCCCGAAGCGATCGGGCCGATGGCGACGCCGAGGCCGAAAGCCATCGTCAACACCGAGAGTTTGGTGCCTGACTCGCCGACCAGTGCCAGATCACCCGCGAGGGCAAGCGCCGGCGCGAACACCATGGAGGCGGCAACGCCCTGGGCGAACCGGGCCCCGATCATCGCTACCGGCGTCGTTACCAGCCCCTGGGCCAGTGTCGTGGGAATCAACAGCAACATGCCGCCGAGGAGGAACGGCCGGCGACCGAATCGATCGCTGGCGCTACCGATCGGGATCTGGAAGAGGAGCTGCGCCAGGACGAAGGCTCCGAACTCGATACCGAACAGGGTTGGCCCCTGCTCGAGGCGGGCGTTCACGATCGGTTCGAGGGCTTCGAGGAGGGCGATGCCGAGCGCCATGAACATGGATGCAACCCCGAGCGTGAAGACCGGATCCAGGAGCCGGTCGTCCTCCTCGGCCAGGATGGCGATCGAGAGGTCCTGACCGGCACTCTCTTCGAGCTCCGCCGGATCGAACACGAACAGCGTGACCAACACCGTACTCAGGAGTGCAGCCAGGGCGGCGACGTAGAATGCCGCCTCGAACCCGGTCAGCTGCCCGATTCCCCACCGGGCCAGCTCGTACGGGCCTTGGTGGACGATTGCTCCGGCCACCACCGGGCCGCCCCCGAATCCGATGAGCCTGAAGGTGTTGAACAGGCCCATATGCCCGCCCCGTGTTTCCGCGGTCGAGTACTCGTTTACAAGAGCGATCGTCGCCGTGATCGTCAGTGCGACACCGATCCCCTGGATCGCCCGGATCGTCATGAGCGAGAGGTAATCGGCGGCAAAGGCGAACGCTGCGTTCGTCACCGCGAGGACTACGAGCCCTATGACCACGAACAGCTTTCGTCTTCGGAGCCGATCCGACAACCGTCCGGCGAAGGGTTGAAGCGGGCTGCTAAACAGGCCGAACAATCCGAGCACGATGCCAGTAATCAAGGATTCCGAGAGACCGAAGGTCGACCCGCCCAGCGCCCCGCTTGCGATGTAGAGCGGGAGGACCACGATGAGGAAGGAATTGCCCATCGAATCGGCCATCCTCGCCAGGGCGAGCACCAGCACGCGCCGATCGAAGGGAAGGTCCATCAAACGCTGATTGAACATTCATTCAATAAGAGTCCCACGATCTCGATCGGATCGGCCCAGCGCTCGCTCAGTCTCCGGTGAACAATCCGATGGCGATCCCGGCGACGACCACGTGCATCGCCATTAGGACGACGATTCCCGGCACCGACGAGCCGGGAAAACCCGGCGCCAGCGTGATATCCGGCACGAACGAGAGGAACAGGAACACGACCGCGAGGGTTCGGTAGGTTCGGGGTGGATCGGTGGCGAACCGATCCACGAGCCAAAACGCCACGGTCGCCCCGAACCCCCCGATGGTCGTGAGAAGGATAACGCTCCCCCAACTGAGCGGTCGGAAAACCGGTACCGCCTCGGAGGTCCGAACGGCGAACAGGAGCACTCCGTTCGCGAGGACGGACAGCACCACGACGGCAAGCCCGCGACGGATGATCCAACCGAGGGAACGGCGCTTAGCCATCGGATTTCCCGTCCAATTCGATTTCGATCACGACAGTTCGGTCGAGCCCATCGGCGAGCTCTGCTTTGGACGGGGGCTCGTCACCTGCGATTTCGAGGCCGAGCCGCCGTGCTGAATCGATCCCATGGTCCTCCATGAACGCCAATATATACTCGGCGACACGATCGGGATCCTCGATGGGGGTGGCCCGGGCGACCCGCCGCTCGCCGGTGATATGGAGTTTCACCTGGGCGCCGCCCTTGAGATTCCGCCACCAGTCGCTGTGGGTGAATACAATGATCCCATCCCCGTATTCGTGATAGCCCACCGGCGTCGTGTACTCGCGGCCGGTTTTTCTGCCCGTGAACGTGATGAGCATGAGGGAATCGCTCACGACGGAGTGGAGCGGCGACCGGAGGAGCAGCGACATCAGCGGGTTCACGACGGTATGGAAGAACCACTGGGCCGGGGGCCCCCGTTCCCTGACAAGTGGTTCGGACGATTGGGTGGCCATCGAGGGAGGACTTGGCAGCGGACGGACTAATACTTGTTGAATGAACGTTCAGTCAATACGGGCAACGTCCACACCTCGTCCAGCGTCCCGTGGGGCGCAGCCATAAGTCGACAGGGGTCGATGCGTCCGCCCGCTGTGTGTCCCTCTCGGCCCCGTTCCGAGCAGCACCCCGCTTCTCCTCAGACTGTTGACGCCGCCCGAGGTCTCGAGGGTATACTGCCAACGGCGACGGGTCCCCATTGATTCCGGTACGGACCGCTCTATCCCGGTGACGGCCCGTCGACCCAGTCTTATATCCCGGGCTAGTGACACCCGAGTATGACCGATACCGTGGCGGAGGCCCTCGTCGCCAGATTCGAAGCAGCCGGGGTCGACGTGGCGTTCGGCTTTCCGTGCGAACAGTTCGAACCCTATTACGGCGCCCTCGCCGGCTCCGACATCCGGCACGTCCACGCCCGATCGGAGGCAAGCGCAGCCCTCATGGCCGACGGATATGCGCGTGTTTCGCGGTCGATCGGCATCACGGACGGGGTTGGGGGCCCCGGGGCCACCTATACAGCGGCCGGCCTCATCGAGGCCGCGGGCGCCCAAAGCCCCGTTCTGGCGCTGACAGGCGATAACGACCGGGCATTCAGAGGTGACGAGGCCATCCAGGACGCTGACAACCTGGGGATCCTCGCGCCACACGTCGACGACCAGGTTGATCCCGACACACCCAACGCTGCCGCTGCCGCCGTCGGTCGCGCACTCTCGACGACGGTCACGGGCGTCCCCGGGCCGACACATATCAATCTCACCGAAGACCTCCTGACCGAACCGGTCGACGATATGGTTGGCGATGGCGACCGGGGGGTGGACGTGACCGTCCCCCAACAGCGCCCGTCACCCGACGCGGAGGCACTCGAGGCACTCGTCGCCGCGATCCGTGCTGCGGATCGGCCGATCGTCCTGGCGGGTGAGGGGGTCCACCGTGCGGATGCGGCCGATCGGCTGACCGCCTTCGCCCGTGAAACCGCTATCCCGGTAGCAACGTCAATGAACGCCAAAGGGGCGGTCCCGGAGGACGAGCCGATTGCGGTGGGGGTCGCCGGCCGATGGGGGTACTGCGAGGTCGCGAACGATGCCGTCTCGGCGGCGGATCTGGTGATCGGGATCGGCTGTCGGTTCGGTGAACTGACGACCGTCGGCTGGACCCTTATCGATCCGAGTGCCACGATCGCCCACGTCGACCTCGATCCTCACTGGCTCGGCCGGACCGTCGACGTGGACGTGCCCGTGCTCGGTGATATCGGGGCGACGATCGACGCTCTCCGGCGGGAGCTCGACGGGCAGGCAGGCGGGACGGAGCCCTCCATGGACTCGCTGGCGGCAGCCAAGGCCGACTGGCGAGATTCCTTCGCGAACCGGCTCGAGGCCGACGGGACGCCGATCGACCCCGCCCGCTTGACCGCCGAGATTTCGGCCGCTATGCCCGATGGGGGCCTCCTGGTGGCGGCCACGTCGTTCCCGGGCTTCATGACCGCGGCCTTCCACGAGATCAGGCAACCCGGCATCGGTTACCTCCAGCCCCGTGGGAGCGACGGGATCAACGCCGCTTTCCCCATGGCCCTGGGGGCACAGCTGGCGGCGCCCGACCGGACGGTGGTGTGTGCGACCGGCGACGGCGGGTTCGGTTACCACCTGGCCGATATCGAAACCGCCGTCCGCGAGGACCTCCCTCTCACGACCGTCGTCTTCGACAACCAGTCGCTCGGGTCGTCGAAACTCTCACAGCTCGCCACCGTCGGGACCCACCTCTCTACCGATTTCTCGCCCGATGTGGATTACGCGGCGGTCGCTCGCGGCTTCGGGTGTTCAGGGGTCCTCGTCGAAGACCCGTCTGAGGTTCGCCCGGCCCTCGAGGACGCGATCGCCAGCGACGACCCGGTCGTCGTGAGCGTCCGAGTGGATCCGGCCGCCGTCCCGCCGGTAATCGTGGACTGACGCTCGTGGGCCACCGGTTCACCAGGGGTGGTAGATCGCCGCCCCGGTCGCCCCCGCGCGGTCGTCGAGTACCGACCGCAGGTGGTCCCGACCGACCATCGCCTCGATATCGAATGGCCCCATTTCGCCGGCGCTTCCGAGGACCAGCACGCGGTCGATCGTGTCGGCATCAGCGACGCCGTCGTCGACCATTCGGTGGGCCTCGGCGACGAGGGCGGCGACGATCGGTTGGACGTCTGCGGCGTCGGCATCCGGGAGCACGGGTTCGTCGTCCGTCCACCGGAAGAACCCCTCGCCGTCCTTCCGACCACGGCGGCCGGCCTCGCGCATTTCCTGCAGCCGCTCGAGGACCGCTGGCGGTGGGTCGAACCGGCCGTCGTAGGGTTCCCTGAGGTGGCCGACCGTCGCGAGGTGTACGTCGAGGCCGATGTCGTCGATCAGTTCGAATGGACCCCGATCGAATCCCATGGCGCGGGCCCCGTGGTCGATCGCGGCCGCGCTCGCACGCTCCAGCTCCCAGCTCGCGGCACACTTGATGGCCGCGGACAGTCGGCTCAACCCGTTCGCGCGCATTTCACGGTCGAAGACGATCGGCTTCTTCCCGATCAGCTCTCCGACCTCGACGGCTCGGTTGATGGCCCAGTCAGCCGCCTCATCGCCGGCGATCTCGACCAATGCCCGATCGATCGCGGGCTTGGCGAAGTGAAAGAGGACGATCCGCTCGGGGTTGCCCGATCGGGCGGCGATGTCGCCGGGCGTCAACGATGAGGTGTTGGTCCCGATGACGGCGTTCGGATCGAGCACCCGATCGAGCTCGGTCAGCAGTCCCCGCTTGGCCCCGAGATCCTCGCTGACGGCCTCGACGACGAACCCACAGTCGGCCAGCGCGGCGACGTCCGTGGCATAGTCGAGCCGGTCGCCGATCGCTTCCGTGTCCAGCCCGGCCCGGGCCAGCGCCGCCTCGGCCGCCGTGCGGTGGAACGCCCGGGCGGCGTCGAGCGCACCCTCGTCGATATCGACGACAGTGGTCTCGAACCCACTGGCGGCCAGGAGGGCGGCGATGTCCCGACCCATGGCACCGGCCCCGACCACACCGGCCCGATCCTGCTCCATACGTGAGTCCAACCCCCGGGTCGAGTAAAAGGCCTCGACGGGGATGTCTCACAGCTCCCCGTCGATATCGAGGACGGCAACGCCACGGCGGCGCCAGTACCGGACCCGTGCCCCGAGGAAAAGGCCGCCACCGACGAACGTCAGGGTCGACCATCCGAGGAAGACGTCGGGGGTCTGGACCGCGAGCATCCCCAGGAGGGGCACGTTCATCACGGCGGCGAAGACGGCCGCCACGACCACCGTCCGAGGCGAGAGCGGGAACGCCGTCGCCGAATAGTCCGTTGGCCGATCCCTGATGAACCGCACACCCGCCACCATGACGGCGATGATGAGGAGGATGCCACCCATGGCCAGCAGCGATCCGAGGTCCTCCAGCGGGAGCGGGCTCACCAGCGAGGCGACCGAGACGACCCACACGAGGACGAGCGACCAATGGGGCGTCCCGAACCGATCGTTCTCACGGGCGAGGGCCGTCGGGAACAGCCGGTCGTCGGCGAGCGCCCGCATGTACATCGGCGCGATCATGAACACTGCGTTGATCGTCGTGGCGATCGCGAACAGCGCGCCCCCGACGATGAAAAACGTCGCGGCGGCCTCCGGGAGGACGGCCTTCGCCGGGACCGACAGCGGCTGGCCGGCGATGGCGTCGATCCCGGCGGTGCCGAGGGCGACGATGCTGGTCAGCAGGTACAGCCCGAACACCAGCGGGACGCTCACGAGGAACGACTTCGGGATCGTGACCGTGGCCGATCGGATCTCCTCGCCGAGATCCACGATGAAGTTCGCGCCCAGACAGACGAAGTACAGGACGGCCGCACCGGCGAGGAGCCCGCCGATGCCCGATGAAAGCGGCGGAGTGAAGTTGGCCGGCTCAAGGGCCGGCGCGCCGAGGACCCCGAAGGTCAACAGGCTGATGACGAGGGTGCCGAACAGGAGCAGTTGGACCTGCGAGGCGAGCCGGATGCCCACCAGGTTGACGAGGAAGAATGTCGTCAGGATCACGACGCCCACCACCGTCGGATCCACCGGTATCAACGCGTCGACGTACTGGCCGAACCCGATCGCGTAGACCGGGAGCCCCCCGGCGAACATGCTGATGGCCAGCCCCCACGCGGCGATGAACGCACCCGTCGGCGACCAGAGCCGGCTCGGATACCGATAGTTGCCCGCCATCGTCGGGTAGGCTGCCCCGAGGGCAGCCGTCGGGATCAGGCTCGCCCCGACGACCACGAAGGTGATCAGGTACGCGAGGGGGAGACCGGTCCCGGCAAACCCCGCGGCCACGCCGGTTAGCGAGAACAGCCCGGCCCCGACGATGAGGCCGGCCTCGATGGCGACGGCTTCGACGAGCCCGACGACGCCGTCGTCTCCATCCGTGCCCATCTCGTGCGGGGCTCGACGCCCCGAAAAAAGAGGGTTTCGCCGAAGCCAATCCATCGGACGGTATTATCCGTAAACGGGCCGAAGTCGACACCATGGTCCCGGTCCCGACATGGTTGGTGACCCTGCCCCGCCGCCGTCCGATCATGGGCCTCCTCGTTGCCGTCATCACCTGCGAGGTCGTCGGCGCCTCCGGTGCGGTCTTCACGTCGATGGGCCTCGAGTCGTGGTATCCGTCGTTGGCCAAACCAACCCTGGCGCCGCCGAACTGGGTGTTCGGCCCCGTCTGGACCACGCTGTTCGCGCTGCTGGGGGTGGCGGTCTGGCTGGTGTGGCGATCGATCGATGGTCCGAACACCCCCGCCGCCCGGTTCGGCCTTTGGGTGTTCGCGGGTCACTTCGTCATCAACCTCGCGTGGTCGGCAGTCTTCTTCGGCATCCAGTCGCTGTCCGGCGGTTTCGCGGTAATCGTCCTCCTGTGGCTGTCGATCGTCGCGACGATGTGGGCCTTCGATCGCGTCGACCGCCGAGCGGCGCTGCTCCTCGTCCCGTACCTCGTCTGGGTGTCCTTCGCCGGCTACCTCAACTACGCCATCTGGATGCTGAACTGAGCCGGCCTACCCCGACTCCTCGGTCAGCAGCCGGCGGAGCACGAGGTGAAGGATGCCACCGTTTTCGACGTAGCGGACGGCCGCGGGGGTGCCCACCTGGGCGGTGACGGGGAATTCGACGGTCGAGCCGTCGTCGCGCTCTGCAATCACCGAGAGCTCGTCATTGATCTCGAGACCGTCGTCGAGGCCGTGGATCTCGAAGACCTCCGAGCCATCGAGGTCAAGGGACTCCCAGGAGTCACCCTCGGCGAACTGGAGCGGGAGGACGCCCATACCGACGAGGTTGTCCCGGAAGATCCGTTCGTAGCTTTCGGCGATGGTCGCCCGGACGCCGAGGAGGTCGGTCCCCTTGGCGGCCCAGTCACGGCTGGAGCCGGTCCCGAACTCGACGCCCGCGAGCACGACCAGCGGCGTGCCCGCCTCGCGATACCGTTGGCTGGCCTCGAAGACGGTGGTCTCCTCGCCGGTGGGATGGTGGATCGTGTAGCCGCCC
>CAYOLR010000048.1:0-14649 GCA_964404815.1 uncultured Halobacteriales archaeon | reverse complement strand
AAGAGCGTGGCGATGCGATCTTCGTAGCAGTCACGGCAGACGTAGTAGTCGACGACGGCGGCGAGGGGATGGCCCACTCGGCCGTCGTGGAATATTCCCAGGGGTTGTCGCCCACCTCCTCGCCCTCCCAGAGGCTCTTGAAGAGGTTCCAGAACATCACCAGGAACCCGATGGCGAGGATGAACGATCCGATGGTGGCGAGCTGGTGCCAGATGGTAAAGCCCTCCTGATACTGGAAGACCCGGCGCGGCGTCTCCCAGGCGATGAACATCGGGAAGTACAGGAGGTTGAACCCGACGAAGTACAGGACGAAATGGACCTTGCCCAGGAACTCGTCGTACATCCGGCCCGTGAACTTGGGGAACCAGTAGTAGAGCCCCCCGAACAGGGCCGTGCCGCCGCCGAGCATCACGTAGTGGAAGTGGGCGACGACCCAGTAGGTGCCCCGGAGTTCGTAATCGAGGACGACGGCGCCGAGGAAGACCCCCGTGATGCCGCCGACGATGAAGAGGACGAGCGAACCGAAGGCGAAGAGGAAGGGTGTGGTGAACTTGATCCGGCCCTTGATCATCGTGTAGATGAGCGCGAACACCATCAGGTCGAACGGTAACGATATCCCGATGGTGGTCGCCATGAAGAGCGTCTTGATCTCGAGGTTGATGCTCGTGAGGAACATGTGGTGCATCCACACCACGAAACTCTGGAGCGCCACCAGCACCATCGCCCCGATGAACCACTTCCGGCCGACGATCCGGCGGCCGGTGAAGGTCTGGAACATCTCCGCCATCATCCCCAGGGCGGGGAAGAACACGATGTAGACCTCAGGGTGGCCGAAGAACCAGAAGAGGTGGGTCCAGAGGACGGACCCGCCGGGCGAGGATGTGGCGAAGTAGGTCGTGCCGAGGAGGTGGTCGGCGCCGAGGATCATGAGTCCCGCCAACAGTGCCGCGAAGGCGAACAGCATCATCCAGACCGTCAGCAGGATCGACATGCTGAACAGGGGTAAATCCCTGAGCCGGAGGTCCTCGGCCCGCATCCAGTGGAAGGTCGTCAGGAAGTTGACCGACGAGACGGTTACCGAGGCGACGAAGATGATGAGGGCGAGGATCATCGTCGTGCCCCCGAGGTTCGGCATGTAGGTCGGCGTGTTCAGGGGAGCGTACATGGTCCAGCCGCCAGCGTAGGTGCCGCCCTGGAAGAAGGAGATGGACACCAGGATCCCGGAAAAGAGGTACATCCAGTAGGAGAGGGCGTTCAGCCGTGGGAACGCCAGGTCCTTGGCCCCGATCTGGAGCGGGACGATGTAGTTCGCGAAGCCGAAGGCGTAGGGGGAGATGAACCAGAAGATCATGATCAGCCCGTGGGCTGAAACCGTCTGGTTGTATGCCCCTGCCGAGAGGAGCCCTTCCCCGACGGCCCGTGGCGCCCACAGCTGGAGCCGGAGCAGGAGGGCCATGATGCCGCCGAAGCCGAAGAAGAAGACGCCGGTCAGGATGTAGAGCAGGCCGATGTCCTTGTGGTTGGTCGTGATGAACCACCGCTTGACCGAGCCGAGCGGTGGGAACTCGTGTTCGTCTTCGCCCGCGGGGAGCTCGGCCGTGGCGGTGCCGCCGTCGGTCTTCTCCGGATGTCCACCGTCGGTCGCCGGTGTCTGGTCCTCGTCAGTCATTTATGAACTCTCCATTTGCTGGGTGTACCATGAATCGAATTTGCCCGGTTCGACCACGACCAGGTCGGCCGTCATATAGGAGTGACCGGCACCACAGAGCTCGTAGCACTGGGCCTCGGACCTCCCTGTGTCGGTCGCTTTGAACCAACTCTCGGTATAAGTCCCCGGGATTGCGTCAGTTTTCACGCGTTGTTCGGGGATGCCGAAGTTGTGCATCACGTCGGCGGACGTCACCCGTAATCTGATCATCCGATCAGTCGGTACCCTGAGTTCGCCTTGGGTCTCAAGTCCGTTCTCGTGGCCCGGGACGTCCTCGTAGGTGAACCGCCATCCGAACTGGAAGCCTTCAACCTCGACGGTGATCTCGTTGGTCTGCTGGGCGGGTGCCTGTTCGACGTAGAGGAGCGTGCCATAGGTCCATATGATGAGCGAGATGACGATGATCGCGCTCAAAGAGAAGGAGAGGAGGAGCTTTCGACCGCCACCACCGCCGCTCGGGAGTTCGCCGAGTTCGGGCCGGTCCTCGTCGGCTCCCATTTCGCTCCCGTCATCGCGGTACTTGTAGGCCTTCCACAGCATGTACGTGATGACGACGATCCCGACGAGCGTTCCCAGGAGGAGGAACACCCAGAAAATCCGCTGGAACACCTGCACTCTGGTTCCCCGCGGGACGAGGCCGCCAGCCTGCAAGGGCGCCATGACGAAGAGCTTGAGTAGGACGTTCGGCAACACGATTTTGTGGAGGTTTCTCCGTTCCGTACTTATCTATTACGAACGGCCGTTGCGTTGCTGGAGGGCAGCTTGTTTATCAGGGGCAAAGCCGGCCCCGTTTTCGATACCGGCGATAGACTCATTGTCCCTCTTTCGAATGGACTATCTATGGGGATGAGGGAGGTCGACCATCGCGAACTCCTCGATGGCGATGGCGACGTGGTCGGCTTCGTCGACGCCGACGGCATCGCCCACGAGTTCGCGTTCGGCGAAGACGAAGTCGGCGAGGAATACCCGTTCGAGTCCGCGGCGGAGCTTGGCAAATCCCGAACCAGGGGCGAACCGATCATTCTCCCCGACGGCATGGCAGAGTGGCTCGAGTAGGGCCGTGCCGATTGCCGAGGAGGGTTCCGCATTGCTGACGGTTTTATTGGTTGGGAGAAATATCCGTCAGTCATGCGTGACCGGCAGCCAGATCCCCTCACTAGGCGTCTAACTGACGGCGGTCTCGAACGGTGTGACTTCTGTCGGTCGCCCATCTCGAAGGAACCGATCACCAGCGTCCAGGGCGACCGGGAGTACGCGTTCTGCACCGAAACCTGCCGGGCGGCGATGGATGCCCGGGACCGCGTGTTCACCGAATATCGGGGACACCGTTGGCTCCGGCCGGGCGTGACGGCGCTCGACGCGAAGCTCCCTCAGGGGATCCTGCGGAACTCGATGGTGCTCCTCTCAGCCCAGCCAGGGACCCGTGAGCCGGAGCTCCACGCGGAACTCGTCTGGCGCGCGCTCGAACGGGCCGAACCCGCTATCTTCGTGTCGTTCAACGAACCCCCGATCGCGGTGATCGACCGGTTCCTCGGCCTGGATTGGAACGTCCTCCCCTATCTCGAAGACGGGGAGTTCCACATCCTCGATTGCTTCACCTACCGGGTCGAGGACCGGTCCCGGATGTTCGATCGGATGAACGACTGGAACAGCCACATCCATCGGATCGCCGAGGACGTCATCACGGCCGTCAGGGATCCGACGAACATCGGCGAAATCGAAAACCGGCTGGACGATTGCACAGAGGCCCTCGACATGGTTGACTCTGGGGTGATCGTGATCGACTCGCTGACCGAGTTCGGATCATTGGTGCAGCCGGTCAGGGCGTACAATTTCGTCAAGGACGTTCGGGCGGACATCTGCAAGGGCCGGTTCGTTCCCGTGTTCGCCGGGGCCTCGTTCGTCGGGGATATCGAGCAGTTCCCCCACGATCTCGAGTACATGGTCGACGGAATCGTGGACTTGGAACACAACACCGAGCTCGTCGAGGATACCCTGATCAAACGCATGCGGGTGCGCAAGATGAACGGCGCGTTGACGTATCCCGAGTGGACCGCCTACGAGTTTACGAGCGAGGAAGGGCTGGTGATGTTCGATCCGGAGACGGAGATCGAGAAAGCCGACGAGTCGGACGAGTGAGTTATCAGTATCGATAGAGGGGGCGGTGGCCTTATTAGGTGCGTTTGGTAATCCCTCACTTGGAGTCTGCGTCGACTGACGCCGCACTCCTGACATGCCGCCATCCCGACCCGTGCACGGTGCGTCCACCGGGTTCGAATCCCGGTGCGGGTCATTGCGCCCCGCATGGAGGCGCGAAACAAGTATCCGTTGCGTGTTCCGCGTGTCTGGTACCCTCGCCCGGTTCCCGGGGCGACAATACCGGGAAACCAGCCACAACCCCCAATACGTCCAAACCCGCCGAGTTCCGCCACCGTCCGTCCGATGCCATACGGCGTCATCTTCCATGGATGCGCCGTCCTTTTCCTAACCCGTACCCCGCCGAATTCCCGGGGACCCCGATCCGGACCGAGCCGTAAGGGACTTTGCCACGGTTGACCCCGATAGCACATGGTCCGGGCCGCCCTGCTCATCGCCCTCCTTATCCTCATCGCCGGGTGTGCACAGGCCCCCCAAGGGGAAGGTCCAACCCCGACCGTCGAACCGGCCACGGCCACGCGGACGCCGGTCGACACGCCCACCCCGAGACCCACGACGGCCGCCACTCCGACCACCGACCCGATACCGACGGCGGCGGGAACCCTCGGGGTCGAAAACGGCCGCTCGTACCGGGATCCCCTGCTGTGGGTAAACGCCACCGACGGCCTGAATGATACCGAGCTTCGGGCGGTCGTTTCGCGATCGATGGCCCGTGTGGAGCACCTTCGCCGCCTCGAATTCGACTTCGACGTCCCGGTCGAGGTAATCAGCCGACAGACCTTCCGGGAAAAGTATACCCGATGGAACGTCTCTCCGGCGCTCAGACGGTTTGACAACGGGAAATACGAGGCCTTGTTCTTGGTGGGAGAGGACGCTGATGCTGTCGAGGAGCAACGGCGGAACTTCCAATCGGCCGTCGTCGGGTTCTACGACGCCGAGGCGGATCGGATCACCATCGTCTCAAACCGTGACAGCGTCGCCATCTCGGAAGCGGTGTTGGCCCACGAACTGGTCCATGCACTCCAGTATCACCGCTTCGATGCCGAGCGGTTCGATCGGTCGACCCTCGATCGATCCAACGCCATCTCGGGGCTGCTCGAGGGCGATGCACGC
Organism: uncultured Halobacteriales archaeon; assembly: GCA_964404815.1. Lineage (GTDB taxonomy): Archaea > Halobacteriota > Halobacteria > Halobacteriales > Hikarchaeaceae > CAYOLR01. The sequence continues at coordinate 9,671 of CAYOLR010000048.1, read as the reverse complement.
CACCTCGATAGGCGGTACTCGACCGAATGTCGGTCGAACTGGTCCTGTGTCCAGCCACGGGCCGCCTTCGGGGGCGGCGGGGGCATCTCACACTTCGGGCTGTACTACCTCACCTACTTCCCGTACAGCGATGGTCCGCTCTTCGTCGATCACTTCCACGAGCGTCGCGGGTGGGAGGGCGTGAACGACCTGTATGCCCATCCCCCGGAAAGCGCCGAACAGATCACGAACCCCACGAGGTATCGGAACGACAGCCCGACGAACGTGTTCGTCCTCGATCGGAGTTCCGATGGTTGGCGCCGGGTCCGCCCGGCAAACCGGTCACCGTCTGGAACGGTCGGCCAGGCCGGAATCGCCGCGATGTTCGCGAATCCGACCTTCGACGGGCGACCGGGACTCATCGTGAGCTCGAACGATTTGCTGAACCGCGACGGAGACCGGCTTCGAGGGGTGAATCCGTTCGAGTACGGATTCGGCTACGCCGACGGCTGGGAGGGCGATACCCTCTGGATTCACCGGAACCGGACGGACGAGCTCGGCTACGTGTGGCGGATATACTGGGAGTCCGACGGCGAGGCCCAGGAGTTCATGAAGGGGTATCGTGAGCTCCTGAAACACTGGGGGGCCATTCCCGTCGACAACCGGACCGGTATCTGGCGGATCCCCGAAAACGAGAGCGCGTTTGCCGACGCGTTCGCGATCCGTGTCAGCGAGCATCGAGTGACGATCGTCAACGCCCCCACGGTGGACCAGCTTGGGGCCGTTCATCGGTTGGCTGGCGACCGGTAACCGGGTGCCCGATCCGAACACAAAAGCTATACTCTGGACGGGTGGACGAACGCATCGCCATCGGGAAACCGGTGGCTTCTCACCGTGGGAAAAACGGCCCGGTCGAAACCCGACCGGACCGGGGAGGCTGTCCCCTTTGCTGACAACCAAGGGGAAGGGTCGGCCAGGTATTATTACGCCCCTAGCGAGGCAACAGAAATAATCGGTTCGGCGGTTTATACCCTTCGGCGATCGTCGAACACCGGACCGGCCGTCGGAGTCGTGTTATTCAAATACAGGGGCTCCCAACCAGCCTCCAGTATGGCAACTCCGGCCCGCCGGGCGACCCTCGCGATCGCAGGGGCCACCCTCGGGATCTATGTCTTGATCATGGCCGGTGCCACCACCGCGATTACTGACGCGGCCAACGCCTGTTCGACCTGGCCGACCTGCAATGGCCAGTGGCTCGTCCCGCTCGATGACCCCCAACTCCTCATCGCGTGGGGCCATCGCGTGACTGCCTTTCTGGTTGGCGGGCTCGTCCTCGCCGCGGTCGTCTTGGGATGGCGATCCACGGAGCGCCGCCGGGTTCGGTACGGTCTGTTGACCGGGCTCGGGCTCTATCCGATCCAGGCCGGCCTCGGCGCCCTGACGACGATCAACGGCCCGACCAAACTGCTCTCGGGGATCCACCTCGGCGTCGCCATGACGATCTTCACGGCGTTCGTCCTCTCGCTGACGTGGACCCTCGAGGAGTTGGCCGACGGTGATACCACTCAACAGGTCGCCGGTGACTGGGTTCGACGGGCCGACTCCGGGAACGAACCGAGCTTCGATGGTCTTCTCGGGACGCTTCGAGCCTACATCACCCTCACCAAACCGCGGTTGATGTGGCTGCTGTGTCTCGTCGCCGCGGCGGGAATGGCCCTGGCGGCCGGCCGGTCGTTGACGATCCCGACGGCTGTCGCGACCCTGACTGGGGGCGTCCTCGCGATCGGGGCGAGCGGGACCTTCAACCACGTCCTCGAACGCGATGTCGACCGCCGGATGAAACGGACGGCCGATCGCCCGCTTGCCACCGATCGGGTGGGCGTCCGGAACGCCGTCTCGTTCGGCATCATCCTGGCGGTCGCCGCGGTCGGGACGTTCCTCACGATCAATGTGCTCGCCGCCGTCCTTGGATTGGCGGCGATCGCCTATTATTCAGTCATTTATACGCTAGTGTTGAAGCCCAACACCGTCCAGAACACCGTTATCGGTGGGCTGGCAGGGTCGTTCCCGGCCGTCATCGGCGCCGCGGCCGCCACCAATACGATCGGTCTGCCGGCGCTCATTCTGGCGGGGGTGATCTTCCTCTGGACGCCGGCTCACTTCTACAATTTGGCGCTTGCCTACCGGGAGGATTACGCGCGCGGTGATTTCCCGATGCTCCCGGTCGTCAAGGGGGAGCGAACGACGTACAAGCACATCCTCCTGTACCTCGGGGCCACCCTGATCGCGGCCGCCCTCCTATCCGCTGTCGGTGGGCTGGGGCCCCTCTTCGCGGTCGTTAGCGTGCTCTTCGGGGGCCTGTTCCTCGTGGCGGTAATCCGGCTGCATCACGAGGGCAGCCGTCGCGCAGCGATCCGATCCTTCCATGCGTCGAACGCCTATCTCGGAGCGATTTTAGTCGCGATCGTCGTCGATGCGTTAGCGATATGACCACACTCGGGACCACGGCGAAGCGGTGGTTGCCCGACCGAACCACTGCCCTGTGGGCTGCCTTGTTGATCAACGTCGAAGTGATGGTGGTCGCGGCCTACTTGTTGGTGACCGACGTGACGATCACGGCGCCGCGGTTCCTGATCTATCCGTTCATCTGGATCAATCTGGGGATCTGGGCCGTCGCGACCGTCACCCCCACGCCGGTGTCGACCCGGAACCGTCGCCTCGGGCTGGCCGTCGGGATCGGCTATTTCGCCATCCTAGCCGTCGTCGGTGGGCTGGTCGCGTTCGATCCGCTCGAGAACAGCTTCAGGATCGCCTGGGAGCTCCCGCCAGGGTGGGGCCCGGCGCTCCTCTATCAGGGCGACATTCTCCGGCTTGCGATCGTCCCGTACAAGCTCATCGGCTACCTGGCGCTCTCGTACCTCGTGTATACGACCGTTCTCGACGCTGCCGGCTCAGCGATCACCGGTGTCGTCGGGCTCTTCTCGTGTGTTAGCTGTGTCTGGCCGGTCCTCGGGACGGTCATCACGGGGATTTTCGGGAGTTCATCGGCCGTGGCCGCCGTCGCGACGAACCAACCCTACGGCGTCTCGACCCTCGTCTTCGTCACGGCGGTCGGGCTCCTGGTCTGGCGGCCGCTCCGGTAATCCGGAAAGGCTGTAATCGCCCTCTGAAACCCACCACCCATGGACGCGCTCTCCGCGGAGGACCTGTCGAAATCCTACGGGGAGACGCAGGCCCTGGACGACGTTTCGCTGGCCGTTCCCGAGGGGGAGGTGTTCGCCCTCGTCGGACCGAACGGCGCCGGCAAGACCACGTTCGTCCGGTGTCTCACCGGAACCACGACGCCCGATGCCGGGACGGTCGAACTGCTGGGGGAATCAACGGCTGCGGTCGACAAGGGGCGGCTCGGCCTCCTCCCACAGGAGTTCTCCCCGCCGGATCGATTGACCGCGCGGGAACTCGTCGAGTACTATGCCGGCTTGTACGACGAGCCCCAATCGACCGACATGGTCCTCGAATCTGTCGGGTTGACCGGAGTGGCGGGTACCCGGTATGCGAACCTCTCTGGCGGCCAACGGCGCCGGGTGTGCGTGGGCGCCGCCCTCACGAACGAACCGGATGTACTGTTCCTCGACGAACCCACGACCGGCATCGACCCGGCCGGCCGTCGGACCCTCTGGACCCTCCTCGAAGACCTCTCGGTGGCCGGGACGACTGTCTTCCTCACGACCCATTACATGGAGGAGGCCGCGAGGTTGGCGGACCGGGTCGGGATCCTCGTCGATGGTGAGCTCGAGGCCACGGATACCCCGGAAGCGATCGTCCGGGCACATGGCGGGTCGAGCCGGCTGCACGTCCGAACCCGGGACGCGATCGATCTCGACGAGTACCGCATCGAACGGGATGGTGAAGCGGTGGTGATTCACGAGGTCGCAGCAGACGAGATCGCCGAACTCGTTCAACAGCTGGCGGCCGATGGGGTGGATTTCGAATCGCTGATCTGGCGACAACCGGACCTCGAGTCGGCCTACCTCGCCCTGACCGGGGAAGAGGTCGCCCCCAGCCAGGAGGCCGGCAGATGAGTCGTCACGGACGGATCACGGCGGAGGTTCGGGCGGCATGGCTCGCGTTCGTCCGCCGCCGAACGGCGGTCTTCTTTACGTTCTTCTTCCCGGCGATCCTGATCGTTATCTTCGGGGCCCTGGTCGGAACGCAGGCAGCCGGGCTCTTCTCCGAACCGGCCGCCTATTACGTCCCCGGCTACCTCGCCGTCGTGGTCTTGTTCACCCCGTTATCGCGGATCTCGAGCAGCGTCACCCGCCACCGCGACGGCCACCGGTTCGAGAAGCTCGCCACCACCCCCTTGACTCCCGGCGAATGGCTCCTGGCACATACCCTCGTCAACATTGTCTTGGTGGGGATCGCATCGGTCCTCGTCGTCGTCCTCGTGATCCTCCTCGCCGGTGCACGGTTCGACCTCACGCCGGCACTCGTCCCGTTCATAGCGCTCGGTGTCGCGCTGTTCTGTGGAGTCGGCGCGCTTATCGGGCGGTTCGCCGGTTCGCAGGACGGGGCGATCGCCGCAAGCAACGCCATCGGCCTCCCCCTCCTGTTCCTCTCGGAAACCTTTGTTCCACCGAGCCTCCTGCCGAACTGGTTTCAACCGGTCATCGCGCTCTCACCGTTGACGTACTTCGCGCGTGGCGCGAGGGCGGCAATCATGACGGGTGATTGGGTCTCACCCCTCGGGGTTCTTTTCGTGGTGAGCTTAATCGCGTTCGCCGCGGGGGCGAAAGCCCTGCCGTGGCGGTCTTAGCCGAGTTACGATGCCCGACATCCCCGGAAACCGGTCCCGCCGACGGGTGGCCGGAATCGTCATTGCGATCGCCCTTCTCGCCGGGTGTGGCTCCCTTTCCGGTGGCGGGGTACCGAGTGCCTCCCCGGACGAAACGGTCACACCCGCACCAGTGCCGACCGAGGCCCCGACCCCGACGCCCATCGAACAGTTAGCCCCAGGGATAACCGAGAACGGTGTCCAGGATCCGCTCACGCTGGCCGAAGCCCACGAATCCGAACTGTCGAACCGGTCGGAAACCGTCAAACTCCGGCGCGAGGTCCGGTACGCCAACGGCGACCTCCGGGCCCTGCGCATCCAGGAATCACGCGTTTCGGCGGATCGCCGGCAGTTCCACACGGTCATTACGAGCGAGGGATCCTTTCCGCCGTTCCGCGGCGATCGACTCGAATTCTACTCCGACGGCCAGACTATTCTCCAGGCGACGGTCCTTCCCAATCAGAGCAGCTATTACCGGCTTCCCCTGGACCGATATCGAGAACAGAACAACATCGATGTGGTGCTCTCATCACCGGATGCCGGGACGGTGTTCCTCCTCTTCACGGTGATGGACACCCGCCTGGCCGATCGGATCGTGGGCCAGCGGCTGATCCGATATCGGCTGACGTCGCGTCGCCTTGTTCGGCCGGGAATGCTCGCGGAGGCTGAGGACGTCACCGACCCGCGGAACGCTACGCTCCGGGCGATCGTTGACGAACGCGGTATCCTCCGCGAATACACGCTTCGGTACGACGCGACCGTCGACGGCCGGAACGTGACCGTCACGAAGTCGGGGGTTCATACCGCTGTCGGACATACGACCGTCGACCGACCCGAATGGGTGCAGACGGCGTTGAACCGGACGGCATAGCCGCAGACATCGGGGTTTTCCCGAATGGCGACGTACCCGGCTTATGGTCCGGGACTGGCGGGTCATCGGAGCCGTCCTCGTGGTCCTCCTCGCCGGATGCGGGGGAACGGTGCCGCGGGCCGAGCCATCGCCGTCAGTCGTCAGCCCCGCCCCAGTCCCCACCGACGAACCAGTACCGACTCCGCGTCCCCGGGTAGCGCCTGGCGTAACGGCGGCCGGAATCGTCAACCCGCTGGAACTGTCGGAAGCGCACGATCGGTATCTCGACAACCGATCGGAGACGGTCCGATTGACCCGCACCAACCGGTATTCCAACGGCAGTTTGCGGGATCGGACAGTCCAGATGACGAAGGTGGCAGCAGACCGCCACCGGTTTCACACGATCCTGTCCGTTGAAGGCCCGAAAGCCAGGTTCTTCGGACCGAATGGCCGGGGTGAATTCTGGTCCGACGGCGAACGGATGCTTCAACGGTTCGACAGGGGCAACCAGTCGAACTATGCCGTGGTCGAACCCGCGGATTACGAACCCCAGCTATCCCGTCCATTGGTCCCCTCCCCGGGCGGTGGCCAGGTGTTCTTCCTTGCAACCCTCGGCACGTTTCGTGTAACCGATCGGACCGAACTGAACGGGACGCCCGTCCTCCGGTTAGCAATGACGCAGTTCACCCAATCAGACGCCCTCGCCGCTTCGGAGAGCGTCTCGAACCCCCGGAACGTCTCACTCACGCTACTGATCGAGGAACGGGGGGTACTCAGACGGTTCGTCCTGACATACACGGCGGAAAAGGAGGGGAAGACGGTCCACGTGAGGTTGACCGGTGAACACCGGGCGATCGGGACGACGGAGGTTAGCCGGCCCGCGTGGTATGACCGGGCCGTCAACGTCTCCGGATAGGCATCAACCCTGCCCGACGAGACGCTCCTCGCCCTCCCAATACTGCTGCCGGAGCTGGTACTTCTGGACCTTGCCGGTGGCGGTCTCCGGCAAATCGTTGACGAACTCGATCTTCCGGGGGATCTTGTAACCGGCCATGCGCTCACGACAGAACTCCTGGATCTCGTCGGCAGTCACCTCGGTACCGGGTTTTTGGACCACGAGCGCCGTCACCAACTCGCCCCATTCGTCGTCGGGGGTCGGGATCACGGCCGCCTTCTGGACGGCGGGGTGATCGTAAAGGGCGTCCTCGACCTCGATCGAGGACACGTTCTCCCCGCCCGAGATGATGATATCCTTCTTGCGGTCCTGGATGGAGATCATGCCATTCTCGTCCCAGGTAGCTAGGTCGCCGGAGTGGAAATAGCCCGGTTTTCGGGCGTTGAACGCCTCGTGGGTCGCATCAGGCTTGTTGAGATACCGGTCCATGACCTGGTTCCCCTTGACGACGACCTCGCCGATGGTCTCGTCATCGCGCGGGACGTCGTTGCCGTCCTCGTCGACCACCCGAAGGTCCGTCGCGAGGGTCTCGAAACCCTGTTTGACCTTCAGTTCCCGACCCTCGGCCCGGAGCCGCCGGGGGGAGTTGGAGGTGGTGATGATCGGGGCGGTCTCCGTGAGGCCGTAGATGTGGATGACCCGCCAGTTGAAATCGTCCTCGACGGTCTCGATCGTCGCAGTTGCGGGGGCGCTCCCGGCCGTTGAGATGCGAACATCGCGGGCACCCGTGGTTTCCGGCTCGTTCTCCTCGTAAAACTGGATGAGCCGGTTGAGGACCGTCGGCGCCCCACACATGAAGGTCACGTCGTAATCCCTGACCCGTTCGAACGTCGGGCCGGGCTCGAAGGCCCGTTGACAGACGTGTGTACCGCCGGTCCCCGTGATGGCGTAGGTGTGGCCCCAGCCGTTGCAATGGAACATCGGAAGGGTCCAGAGGTAGGTGTCGTCGTCGGTGATCTCCATGTGCTGGTTGAGCACCAGCGCGTGCCAGTGCTCCGTCCGATGGGTCCGGACCACCCCTTTCGGGTCGCCGGTCGTCCCGGAGGTGTAGTTGATCGTCGCGTCGTCGTCTTCGGACATGTCCGGGCGTGCCGGCTGTGCCGTTGATTGGCCCTCGAGGAGGTCCATGTAGTCCCACCATTCCCCCTCGATCTGGTCGGCGCCGTACCCGATGAAGTGATCCACGTCCACGTTGTCACGGATCTGCTGGATCTTGTCCGCATAGGCCCAGTCAGCGATTACCGTGCTCGCCTCGCAATCGTTGAGGATGTATTCGTAGTCCTCGGGGGTGAGCCGGTAGTTCATCGGGACGTTGACCACGCCGATCTGGTTGGTGGCATACAACACCTCGAGGAAGTAGTGGGTATTCGGCGAGAGGAGCGCCACCCGGTCACCCTCCTCGACACCCCAGTCCAAGAGGGCGTTCGAGAGCTGATTGACCCGATCGGCGAACTCGGCATAGGTGTATTCAGTGCCGTCGTCCGCGATGACCCCGACGACATCGTCGTAGAGGTCGACGGCGCGATCCAGGAAGTCCGTCGTGAGCATTTCGACCTTCATGATCGTTCACCGGACACGTTGATGGTATGCGTATGGTTCGGAATAATTGTTTCCCCCTTCCCGGGATGGGAACCGTTAGCATTCCTCCCTGAAATCGCCAAACGGGACAATGGTGAACCGGGGGAGAATCTGAGGAAAATAAACGTTAGAAATAAGAGATATAATAATAGAACTAGCGGATGGAGGGCGTTACCTAATGTCAGCCGAGGAAGACGAGACACTCGAAGCTCGATTGACCGAACGAGAGTATTTTCGGCCCCCGGCGAAGTTCATCGGCCAGGCGAACGTTTCCGATCCTGCCATCCACGATCGGTTCGATGACTTCCCGCAGGGGTTCGAGGAATACGCCGATCTCCTCGACTGGGACCAACGCTGGGATCAAACGTTCGACGGCTCCGATCCGCCGTTCTACAAGTGGTTCGTCGGGGGGAAGTTGAACGCCTCGTACAACTGTATCGACCGGCATCTCGACGAACGGGGGAACCAGACGGCCCTTCGGTGGGAGGGCGAGGACGGTGAACGACGGAACATCACTTACCAGGACCTCTACCGGGAAGTGAACGAGATGGCCGCGGCCCTGCAGGACGTCGGCGTCGAGGAGGACGACATCGTGACCCTCCACCTCCCGATGCTGCCGTCCCTCCCCATCACCATGCTGGCGTTGGCCAGGATCGGCGCCCCGCACTCGGAGGTGTTCGCCGGGTTCTCCGCGCAGGCGCTGGCCGAGCGCATCGACGACGCCGAGTCGGACGTCGTCGTCACCGTCGACGGGTATTACCGGCGGGGAGAGCTCCTCGATCACAAACAGAAGGCCGACCAGGCGGTCGACATGGCCGACCACGACGTCGACACAGTCCTCGTCTGGGAACGCCACGAGGGCGATCTCCATCCGGACGTCGACCTCGTCGAGGGCCGCGATGTCCTCGTCTCGGAACTCCTCCACGATGACCGGCGTCGGCGCGTCGATCCAGTGACCCGGAATGCGGAGGATACCCTGTTCCTGATGTACACGTCGGGCACGACCGGCAAGCCCAAAGGCTGCCAGCACCGGACCGGCGGTTACCTCTCTTACGTTACCGGGACCTCGAAGTACGTCCTCGACATCAAGCCCGAGGACACCTACTGGTGTGCCGCCGACATCGGCTGGATCACGGGCCACAGCTACATCGTGTACGGCCCACTGGCCCTGGGCACGACCAGCGTGATGCGCGAAGGTGCCCCTGACTATCCCCACAAGGGCATCACGTGGGAGATCGCTGAACGTTACGACGTCGACATTTTCCACACATCGCCGACCGCCGTCCGGATGTACATGAAGTGGGGCGAGAAACACCCCCAGGAATACGACTTCGACTTCCGCCATATGACGACCGTCGGGGAACCGATCCAGCCGGAGGCGTGGCTCTGGTACTACAAGTACATCGGCGGCGAGGACGCCGTCATCGTCGACACGTGGTGGCAGACCGAGACCGGCGGCCACCTGATCACCAACC
>CAYOLR010000047.1:0-14700 GCA_964404815.1 uncultured Halobacteriales archaeon | reverse complement strand
CCCCCGAAAAGTACCTCGAGACGGAGCTGGCCGAGGAACTCCGGGCCGGCGTTCGCCTCGTCGAGAAGCTCGATATCGACGACGATCGGGTCACCGACTGGGTCGCCACCAGCCGGGAACTGCTCGACGAGTTCGACGAACGCGGTACCACGATCGGGGCCAAGAAGATCGGCGACAGCCACATCGTCGAACTCCCGGTCGCCTCCTTCTCGAACGTCGAGCCGTTCGAGGAGGTCATCCTCTTCATGCTGGGCGAACACGGCGAGTTCTCGTCGGTAAGCGAACTGGCCGAGAACCTGGCGGCCGAGTTGGGCGAGGAATACACCGACAGCTTCCGATCAAAGGTGATCTACAACGTCGACCGTCTCGGCCCCGGCGGCAAGGGGTACATCGAACAGGAGGAGCGGGGGAAGTCCTACCGGACGCGGCTGTCGCGGATCGGGGAACTCTGGGTCCGCTCGCACGCCGGACGGGAACCCGACCGTCTCGGGTGACGGTAACCTTCTTGCGGCCGGGTGGCGAGGCTTGGGCGAGCGGCTATCATGAGCCCAGACGCCCCTGACGACCCTCGGACCGACTACCAGCGGTGGCACGGCCTCTCGATCGACTCGATCGTTGACGGCGTCGCGACCGCCACCGTTCCTTATGACGACAAGCTCACCAACCCGTTCGGCGTCATCAACGGCGGCGTCATCGCGGCACTCGTCGACGTCGCCAGCGGCGCGGTCCTCCGATCGACCTTCGAGGACGCTGACGAGGGGTTCCTGGCCACCGTCGAAATGGACCTCAAGTACCTCCAGCCGGCCTCGGGGGACCTCACCGCTGAGGTGCGGGCGGTCCACGCCGGCGAGACCATCGGGGTGACCCGGGGGACGGTGACCACGCCGGATCAGACTCAGCCCGTCGCGATCGGGTCGACGGTCTATCGGCTGTTTCGGGGATAGCGGCGACCTGCTTATAAAGTCGAACGATCGATACGGCTATATAGCTATTTCATGCTAGCGTCTAGCATGCCACTTAGTCCCATGGCCGTGCTGGTCGCCGTGGTCGGCCTCGTCGGCCTCATCGCCCCGTTCGTCGGGCTTACCGTCATCAGCATCAGGCGGGACGAACACTCCCCGAAGGCGCTTCGTGACGATCGCTGAAGGGCCGCTCAGTCGGCCGCGGCTTCGAGCTTCTTGATCCGTGTCGACAGCGCGAGGAAGGTCGCCGCCAGGGTCAACACGACCGCCGCCGCTGCGGCGTAGTCGTGAGCCGGGCTCGGGTGACCGACCCCGGAGCCGACGAACTGCGGCGGGATCCAGGTGTGGTGCAGACCGCCGCCCACCGGGACGAAATAGTCCACGAGGTCATTGAATCCGAACCAGACGACGGCGACGGCCACCCCGGCGACCGGGAACTCGGAATACCGATGAATGAGAAACGCCTCAACGACCATCGCCAGGTGGCTCCAGAACAGGAAGTTGTACATCGCCGGGTGGAGGTCGGAAAAGCCCTCCATGAATGCGAGGAGGACGAAGGGCGTCCAGAGCCCGAGCTTGATACAGCCGTAAAACGCGAGGGCGTTCAGCCACTCGCGTGAGCGTCCGAGTTTCCAAGCCGCCAGGCTGAGCCCGATGAACAGCGTGGCCATCGGGCTGTCTGGTACGACCGGCCAGGCGACGACTGGTTCGTAGCCGAACTGGAAGCGGTAGTACCAGAAGCCGAAGGCCGTTCCCACGAGGTTGATCGCGACGATCGGCCACGCCAGGCGCAGCCCCAGGTCCTCGAGCCAGGCCGGGAGGGGCGCGAGGTATCGCGGGAGGGGGTCACGGTCCGGGAGCGTGGCCATCACCCCTCACTTCGGCGACGGGGGCAAATTAATGACGGTTCCGCCGTTTACGGCCGGAATCCGATCAGGAAGGCCGCGGTCACCGCGACGGTCGAGATCGAAAACAGGTAATCGACGGTATTGAAGGTTATCGAGACAGTGTAGGTCCGGTGCCGGGACCGGCCGAAATCGCGGACTGTGAGGGCATCCCCGAGGTCGTTGCCATACCGGATGGCGGCGGCCAGGAAGGGGATGAGCATCGGGATCCGCCGGCGAGCGCGGGCCAATGGGCCACCCTCGAAGGTGAGGCCTCGGGCCCGTTGGGCGTCCTCGATCCGTCGAAACCGTGATCGCAGTTCCGGTATGAGCCTGAGCGTCAACGAGATCATGAACGCGAACGGCCAGGGGATCCCCACTCGAACGAGCGCGACCTCGAAGGCCTCCGTCTCCGTCGTCGTCGCGAACCAGGCGGCGACGCCGGCCAGGATAAGCAGCCGGCCAGCGATGACGGCCGATGTCGTCAGCCCACCGGTCGACAACGCCAACGGAAACAGGCCCAGATCAACCGACCAGAGGACGGTTCCGCCCACGTAGAAGAACGAGTTGAGGACGAGGATGATCGGGATGAGGACCCGGAGGGGCGAGAGGGATCGAGCCACGTCCGCGAGGCCGTAGCCCCGACCGAAGGCCAAGACCAAGATGACCACGCCGGCCAGGATCCCCAACGACTGCACCGTTGGGACCGCGAGGGTCACGATCGCGACGCCCAGCACGAAGACGAGTTTCGATCGGGGATCGAGGGCGGCGTGTTCGAAGCGCATTACTGCCTCCCTTCCAGCATGGCGATCGCCGCATCGACGTCGACGGGAACCCGGTCGAGGCCTTCCCGGTTGGCGAACTCCACGAGTCCAGGGGGTCGAATCCCGGCTTCTCGGAGTGAGACGATGTCACCGAGAACGTCCCGAGCCGGCCCCAGCTGCCGGATGCCGGCGTCGGCCACGATGGCCACCCGGTCGGCGACCGCGAAGGCGAAGTCGGTGTTGTGGGTACTGAAGACGATCGTGTGGTCGACGTCATCCACCAGTCCGGCGAGGTTCCGGGCGCCCCGTCGGTCGAGCCCTGTCGTCGGTTCGTCGAGGATGATCACGTCCGGATCGCCGGCGAGAACCGAGGCGATCGAGACTCGCCGCTGCTCACCGACGGAGAGCGTAAACGGATTACGGTGATCGATGTCGGTCAGGTCCATCGCCTCGAGCGCGTCCGCCACGGCCCGATCCACGGCAAGTCCCCGGTTTCGGGGGAAGAACGCGACTTCGTCCCACACGGTCGCGGCGAACAAGCCGGACTGGGGGTCCTCAGGGGCGAAGCCGGGCGCGCCGTCCAGGTCGATACTCCCGGCGTCGGGTTCGAGGAGACCCGCGATGAGCCGCAGAAGGGTGGTCTTGCCGGCCCCGTTGGCGCCCACGATCGCCAGTCGCTCGCCCCGTTCGACCTCGAATGATATGTCGGAGAAAACGACACGGCCGTCGTAGGCGAACGAGAGGCCGGCGACGTCGATCACTGCCCGTCGACCTCGAGTTCTCCCGGGTCGAGCGACAACCGCCCCCCGGTTCCCGGATCAGTGATCGCCAGTTCGACCTCCACGTGAACCGGGACATTAACGCCTGCGTCGACCAAGTCCCGGAGAACGGTTCGCGGTGGCCCGCTGGCGACCACCGACCCGGCATCGAGCAGCGAGACGTGATCCGCTCGATCGAGCAGGTCACGGAGGTCGTGTTCGGCGATCACGACGGCCCGACCGGCGTCTCGAAGTCGGTCGAGGGCCGCCAACAGGAGGTGGGTGTTCGCGTAATCCAACGGCGAAAGTGGTTCGTCCAGGAGGATCACGTCAGGCTCGGTCACGAGGACGCCTAAGAGGGCGACCTTGGTCGCCTCCCCCCCAGAGAGTTCGTCGACATCGCGGTCCAGGAGGGGCTCGGCCTCGAGCAGCTCGGCGTGGGTGGAAATCCGGGCATCGATATCTCCGGGGTCGACCCCGCGGTTCTCCAGGCCGAACGCAATATCCCGCCCCACGGTTTTGCGCACGAGTTGGGATCGTGGCGTCTGGAACACGTAGCCCACGTCCACACCACTCGTCACATCGCCTTCAACGGTCAGGCCGGGTTTCTCGTGAAGGAGCCCCCGAAGGGCCTTCAAGAGGAGCGTCTTCCCGCTCCCCGGCGGTCCACAGACGACTGCCGTCTCCCCGTCATCGACCGAAAACGAAACGTCGTCGAGCAGCGGCGGCCCTTCCGAAGCGGTCACGGTCAGGTCCGTCGCCGCCAGCTCGGTCATCGAAGCTCGGGTAAACGGTCCTCGAGGGCCATCGAGAGGGGATAGGCGACCGCGAAACCGACGACGGCCTGGACGATATCCATCGGGAGCTCGTTCCCGATCGCATACGGACCGCCGACCAAGACCCACGCCGCCACGAAGTAGCCCACGATCATGAAGGGGGCACCGAGCGCCACGGCGATCGCTTTGCTCAGGCCGCTCTCACCGGCGACCTGGCCGACGACGAACCCCTCGAGGCCCTTGACGACGAAGGTGATCGGCGCCCACATCCCGTACCCGAGGAGGACATCGGCCGCCGCGGCACCGACACCTCCCGCTAGCCCACCAACAACCCCGCCAAAGAGGAACGCAGCGGTATAAATGACGATCTCGCCGACGTTGAATACCCCGGGACCGATGGGGATGGTGATGACCATGGTCCCGATCGTGGTCGCTGCAGCGAACACGGCCGACATGGCGATCACGCTCGGCTCGCTCAGCTGGCCCAGATCGACGTCAAGAATGTCCTCGAAACGCGTCATTGGTTGTCTCGGGTTACGCCGAACCTTGGATTAGGCGTTTCGGACGCGTCCATCCTTTCCGCCGTCCCCATCCCGGTCGGTAGGCGTTTTCGCATTCGAGTTCGTGACTACAATCCAATACTGGGGGCCGACACGCGACCGTCGCGCCGGTGACCTGCGGGATGACACAGTTAGTACAGTTCGCACAGATCACCCGCTCCCCGCCGTCGAACAGCCGCTCCGAGAGCCGTGACTCGGGGGAGAACAGCCGGCCCATCCCCACCGCGTTCTCGCCAGTCCCGGCATACTCCTGCAACGGAGCACGGTAATGCCGGGTGCGGACCGTGAGGGATCCCAGGTCGATCGGATCCGTCACCCGTGACGTGTCGGACACTACGGTGAGAGGGGGTTAACGGTTCGGCCAGACCGTCGCGCCATCACCGATGGCCGTCTGGTACGCCTGGGCGTCGATCCCCGCGGAATCGAAGGCGTCGACCATGGCGGCAGCGACCCGCTGGCGAGCACCCGTCCGGGTGACCGCGAGGACGGTCGGCCCGGCTCCGCTGACGGTCACACCGGTCGCGCCGGCGTCGAGAGCGGCCTCCTTGACCGCGTCGTACCCGTCGATGAGCGCCGTCCGATGCGGGGTCACGACATCGTCACGCAGGCCTCGGCCGACCAAGTCGGGGTTGTCCCTGAACATGCCGACCGTCAGCGTCGACGCCGAGCCGACGGTTTCGACCAGCGTGTCGAGCGAAACCGATTGAGGGATTACCGTCCGTGCCTCCCGTGTCGAGACGACGATATCCGGGAGGCAGGCGACGAGCGGCATCGAGGCGTCGACGGCCGAGACCTCGTCATCGGTGACGATGGTGAACCCCCCGAAGATCGCCGGGGCCACGTTGTCGGCGTGTGCGTCCCCGGAGACCGCCGCCTCCCCCTCGGCGGCGACCCTGACGAGCTCCTCCTGTGAAAGCCCTCGATCGTACAGCCGGTCGAGCGCGATGGCGGCACCAGCCGCACTTGCCGCAGAGGAACCGAGGCCTGACGAGGGCCGGACGCCCTTGTCGATCTCGATGTGCGCCGGGGCGTCGAGGGCCCGGGCCACGATCCCGGCCGTGTTTTTTTCGGGATCCTCCGGGATGAACTGGCTCCCGGACCCGCTCACAGCGATCGACGTTCGGTCGGCTTTCTCGACCCTGATGACGTCGGCAGGCCGATCGAGCGCCACGCCGAACACGTCGAACCCGCTGCCGAGGTTCGCGCTCGTCGCCGGCGCTCGCACCACGACCATGGCTGCCCTTCCCGAGGGGGTGTAAAAAGGATAGCGACGTGTCGAAGCGGGTGAATGCGGGACGATCTGGGCGGCGTCATGGTGGGTGATCACAAGACCCTTTTCGGGGTCACCCATACCGAAGCCATGATCGGCGTCGTGGGTGGCGGGCTGGCCGGGCTGTCTGCGGCCTACCGGCTCCTGAACGCCGGCCACGACGTCACGGTGTTCGAGGCGTCGGGGGACATCGGGGGGCTCGCCGCCACCTACGAGACCGCTGGCGACCCAATCGAGCGGTTCTATCACCACCTTTCTGAATCGGAGGAGACCATCGTCGAACTCGCCGAGGAACTCGGCCTCGGCGACGCGATCGAATGGCGGTACAAGTCGGACGCCTTCTACGTCGACGGCGTCGTCCACCCGATGGACACGATCTGGGAGATCGCCGCCTACCCCTACCTCTCCCTGTACGACAAGTTCCGACTCGGGATGCTCACCCTCGGAATCGACGTTCGCGGTGGCCGACCTCGGTTCGATACGTACGACGACTTCACCGACTTCGAGGACGTCCCGGTGGAGAAGTTCCTCCGCGACCACACGACCCGGACGGTGTATGAGAACTTCTGGGCGCCCCTGCTCAAGGCCAAGTTCGGCTCCCGGGTCGAGGACGTCAGCGCGGCCTGGCTCCTGGGACGGATCAAGTTCAGGGGCGAGCGCGACCTCCGTAGGGGCGAACAGCTCGGCTATTTCCAGGGCAGCTTCGCCCGCCTGATCGACGCCCTCGTTGACGCGGTGGGTCGGAAGTCGATCCGGACAGGGACGCATGTGACAGGCCTCGAACGGGCCGACGATGGGGTGACCTCGGTTTCCGTGACCGTGGACGACGGCCCGGAGACGGTGGCGGTCGATGCCGTCGTGGTGGCGACGATGCCCCACGTGTTGACCGACCTGACGGGATACGAATGCGAGATCGACTTTCAGGGGACGGTCTGTGCGGTCGTGAGCCTCCCGGACTCGCTCACGGACACCTACTGGCTCAACTTCATCGATGACGCCCCGTTCGGCGTCCTGATCGAGCACACGAATTTCGTCCCGGCCGACCGGTACGGGGGTGAGCACCTGCTCTATCTGGCGAACTACGTCCAGGATCCGAGCGAACGGGTCTGGCAGCTCGACGACGAAGGGATCAGGGACTACTGGCTTGACGGGCTCTCGTCGTTATTTCCCGCGTTCGAGCCGGGCGATGAACGCTGGATGCGGGTCGCACGGAACCCGCGGACGGCACCGATCTACGAGTGTGGGTATCTCGACATGGTGGTGCCGTATGATCTCGGGGACGACGGCCTCGAGGGCGTTTATTATGCCGGAATGGCCAGCCGGGCCCAGTATCCGGAACGGAGCCTCAACGGGGCGATCGAGGCGGGGTTCGCCGCGGCCGAAGCCTTGGGATCTGACGGGTAGCCGGCCGGGAAGCCGGCAAGCCCGAACCATCGCCGAACCGATTTGTGAACCCGACCCGTAGGACACCGCATGGCTACCCGACTCGCCGACGGCGTGTGGTGGTTGAAACTCAGCGGCGTCAACGCCTACCTGATCGAGGACGGCGACGACCTGGTGCTGTGCGATGCGGGATTGGCCCGGCAGGGCGGGAAGCTCCGGTCGGAGATCAAGGGCACGGGCAACGCGGTCGATGACCTCGATCGGATCCTCGTGACCCACTACGACATGGATCACGTCGGCGGCTTGTCGGCCTTCCCAGCGGCCGTCCCGATCTACGCTGGCGGTGACGACGCCGCCTTCCTCCGGGGTGACGCGTCCCCGCCATTGTCGAACCATAAGGGCCTGCTCCAGCGGGCGATGGGGGTGTTCGTCGAGACACCACCACAGGACGTCCGCCCGATCGCCGATGGCGAATCGGTGGGGTCGTTCACGGCCTATCACACACCGGGACACAGCCCCGGGCACACGGCCTACATCAGCGAATCGCTCGGCGTGGGCCTGCTGGGTGACCTCGTCAGGTCATCAAACGGGGGACTCGCGGCGTCGCCCTGGTTCATCAGCTACGATACCGGGGTCATCAGGGAGAGCATCCGTTCGCTGGTCGATCGGGCCCCGTCCTTCGAGGTGGCCTGTCCCGGTCACGGGTCGCCGTTACGCACGGACGGCTCCGCCGCGCTCGCCGCGATCGTCGGGGAGACACCGGAATAGTATCGCCGTGAATTCAATCCTGCTCCGCCCCGGTGACCCCCGGCGCCTCCTCAACCGACACCGACTCCGGTTCCTCCCCGCCACCGACGCTGAGGGTCCCGGTTTCGTCCTCCACGTACACGTCGTCGGCGAACCCGCCTTCGGCGTGGGGGTGTTCGGCCCCGTCGAGTCGGTCGGGGGTCGAAGGGGCGTCGGGGATCGTTTCCGGACGGAACTCGCCGAGGGGTGCGGCGATCGTGATGTCGTTGGCCTCGAAGAAGTCGGCGTACCGATCGTAATGGGGTTCGACCTCGTCGACGGGGAACTCCATCATCTCGGTCCACCCGTGGTTGAAGAAGTCGAAGTTCGCCTGGATATGGGTGATCTCCCGGGCTTCGGCCTCGGTGTACCCCGCCTGGAGGGCGGCGAGATAGGCGTCGATCGTCCCGGCGAAGAGGGCGTCCAAATGTTCGCGCCGTTCCTCCCGTCGGTCGGGATCCGCCCGCTCGAGGAATATCCGAGTGTGGAGGTCCACCATCTTGTTCTTCATCACGTCCCTGAGGACGGGTGTGGTGAGGGCCTTCTTCGTGGCCCAGTGGCGAACGTTCTGACGGATCTTCATTACCGTGAACCACGGGAGCCACCCCCTTCAACGTCCCGGGACTCCTCCCCTCGACCTCCTGAATGACGGAATAGCAATCCACATTAAGCCCCGGCTGAAAACCACCGCCATGGGGGAGTCGTACGCGATCATCGGTGATGGCGTGGCCGGGAGTTCCGCTGCCGAAACCATCCGCGAAGCGTCCCCTGATGCGGATATCACCATCATTACCGAGGAGGGCGAGCCCCTCTACAACCGGATCCTAATCAAGGAGTTCGCCAAGGGGAAGCTGCCGGAGGCTCCGCTCGCCATCCATGACGAGGACTGGTATTCCGACCGGAATATCGACCTCAAACTGAACACCGTCGTCACCGATATCGACACCGACTCCCAAACGCTCAACCTCCACGATGGCGGCTCGATCGACTACGACAAACTGCTGGTCGCGACGGGCGGCACACCGATCCAGCTACCCGTACCGAACAGCGATGCCGACGGCGTCCACCACTTCTGGACGTTCCAGGACGCGAGACAGATCGCCTCCCACGCGGAAGAAGCCGACAAAGGTGTCGTGATCGGGGCGGGCCTCCTCGGCATCGACTTCGCCGCGATCTGTGGCGCCCAGGGTATCGAGGCCCACTACTTGATGCGGGGGGAGTGTTGGTGGCGATACGGCCTCTCGACGGAGGGCGCCGAGATCGTCCACGACGGAATGCGCGAACAGGGCGTCACGCCCGTCTTCGGCTCGGGCGTCGACAGCTTCGAGGTGGACGACGCCGGGACGTTGACCGGCGTCACGGATTCGAACGGCGAGCATTACGATGCCGACTTCGCTGGCGTCGCGATCGGACTGAACTTCAATACCGAGTTCCTCCATGAGACCCCGATCGAAACCGACGACGGGATCGTCGTCGACGAGTACATGCAGACCTCGCTCGACAACGTCTACGCAGCGGGCGACATCACCCAGTTCCACGACGTCATCCTGGACGAACGCAACCAGAACGGGTCGTGGGGGTCGGCAAAGGAACAAGGCGCCATCGCTGGGGCGAACATGGTACACGGCCACGGACACGAGCCGTTCCGGTGGGTCCCGTCGTATTCGATCACGCACTTCGACTTCCCGTTCCTCTCCTTCGGACATCCCACGAAGGGTGACGACGAGTGCGAGCGGAAGTACTCGGATACGGAGTGGCGCCGGCTGACCTTCAAGGAGGGCAAGCTCATCGGCGGCGTGCTGATCGGCGACCTCTCGCCGCAGAGCGCGTACAAGGACCTCATCCGGGGCGAACGGGAAGTCTCGGCCAAGAAGGACCTCCTCCTCGAGAAGCGAGTCGACAAGGACAAACTGGCTCCACAGCAGGAGCAGTAGCGAGACCCATCGTGTACTACCGGTTACTCGACCCGTCGGACGACCGACCGTCGATTCGGAGTGGACCGGGGACCGATTCGCGCACGCATTAACAGGAATATAGCTCGGGTCCGCGGGCAGAGTGGTTCCGGTTAATTCAGCGGGACGCCTCGATGAATTCTGCGGCCTTGGTCTCCCCGAGCTCCATGAGTTCCTCGATGAAGTCGGGGCTGCGGTCAAGCTTCGTCGAACAGTGATAGCGCTTCCCCATCTCGATCCGATGGATCGCCGTCCGTGAGAACCGGTCCCTGGGGAGAAGGCCGTCGTCGATCCACCCGTTGACCCAGTCGATGAACCGGAGTTCCTGGTTGAGCGAGATGTTCCCCGACAGTTCGTTCCGCCGGTCGGCAATCTCATCGACGGTCGTCGGCGTCCCCTCGATCTCCTGGGCATTGACCTGAATGATCCAGAGCTCGTCGGGCTTATGGGATGGATCGACCGACATGAGGTCGTTGATCGGTGGGTTCTGGGAGAAGAGTCCGTCCCAGTGGAGGTGCCCATGGAGCAACACCCCCTCGAAGAGGTTCGGGACCGCGGCGGAGGCGAGAACCGCCTCCGGGGTGACCGACTCGTTGGTGAAGGTCTCGAACTCGCCGGCGTTGACGTTGACCGTACCGACAACCAGTTCGGGGGCGGTTTCGGTACAGAGGTCGGGGATGGCATCGAAATCGATGTGGTCGGTGAGGAGCCGCTTGATCCGGCCCTGTCCCCAGGTCGAACCCGGGAAGTAATACGGGCTGATTTGCGGGAACGGGACGCCGCTGGACTCGATCTTGGCGGCGTTGACCATCCAAGAGTTCGTCAGTTGTTCGGCTGGTCCGGTGGCAGCTATATCCGCCCAGATAGCGTCCAGCAGATCCTTCGCGGTGGTTTCATCCCCCGTGAGGAGTCCGTACCACGTCGCGAGCGCGTTGAACGCGCCGCCCGAGGTGCCGCTGATGCCGACGAGGCGGTACCGCTCGTCATCCCATTCATCGAGGATCCTCTTGAGAACGCCCGCGGTGAACGCGGTATGGCTCCCGCCACCCTGGCACGCGATGGCGACCTTCGTCGGCTCCTGTGGCTCACTCATAGGTCAGCGTGTACCCGCCGTCCCAGAGGAGGTCCCCGCCGTTGAGGTGTCGTCCATGGCGGGAGAAGCCGAAGGTGAACAGGTTCGCCACCTCGGCCGGTGTCATCATCTCCTTCGTCCGGGCCTGGCCGAGCATGACGTCCTCGACGACCTCCTTTTCCGAGATACCGCGTTCCCGGGCCGTATCCTCGATCTGGTTGACCATCAACGGCGTCAGGACGTACCCGACGCTGACCGAGAACGACCGGAGCGTTCCATCACCTTCGGCCGCGATCGCCTGGGTGAGCCCCCGCAGGCCGAACTTCGTGGCGATATACGCCGGCTTGTCCTTCGTGGCGTAATGGCCGTGGATTGATGCCATGTTCCCGATCGCCCCGACACCGTCGTCGGTCGATCGGATGTGTGGCATCGCCAGTTTGGCGACATGAAATGGGGCCCGAAGCATGACCGCCTGCAGGAGATCGTATTTCTCCATCGGGAACTCGGCGAGGGGTGAGATGTGCTGGAGGCCCGCGATATTCACGACGAACCGGAGATCACCGCGATCGGCCGCCGCGTCGACGACGGCCGCCATCTCCGAATCGTCGGTCAGGTCGCCGGGTGCCGGGTGCACCTCGCCAGCAGCGCCGACGGCGGCGGCGAGGTCAACCGTCTCCTCGAGGCCGTCCTCGTCGATGTCCACCCCGACCACAGTGAGGCCGTTTGCCGCCAGGCCGACGGCCGTTGCTTGGCCGATCCCGGAGCCGGCGCCGGTCACCAAGGCGACGGTCTCGGAACCGAAGTGTGGGTCCTCCAAAACGAGGAGGTCATCGGCGGTCAGTTCCGGTTCGGACACGGTGAATTCCTCGTCTGTCACGGAGAATACCTCAAGTGATGCGAGGGGTCGATCGGCAATAAAGAACGGCATACCGAGCCGTTCCGCCGTGACTCCGTCGCCCGGTGACCGGACGAGGTCGGGCGAGTCGAAGGGGTTTTGCAAGACTGGAACCGAGGGGGGCCATGGACGGCGAGGGGTCAATGACGCTGGCGTTCGAGCTGTCGGCCCTCAAGGCCCTCGAAGACCCGGAGGGTGTCTTTACCGATGCCCGCCAATGGAGCGAGTTCGTCGGGGTGGTCTCCGACGAGCCGACCTACGTCGTGACGAATTTCACCCGGAAGCGCCGGATCAGGCAGGACTTCTTCTCCGGCCCGAAGGGCAAAGGGGAATCCCTGGAGGCCGTCAAGGGTCAGTTCGATACCGACCGTCACGTCTTCATCGGCACGACCGACGGGGATCGCACGCTCGCCGAGGAGTACGGCTGGGAGTTCCTCACGATCGACGAGGCCGCTGACGCCGCCGATTGGACCCTCGGTTCGGCCGACGACGAGGAGGCCGACCCCGCCGAGGACCAGCGAGACGACTGGCCGTGATCAATCCGTTTTAACCCCTCAACCCTCCAACGAGCCGGCAATGAGTCTCGACGTCGGCCAGGCGATCCGCGAGGGGATCGCCCGATTGGTGACCCCCCTGGGGAAACGGTTGATCGTGGTGTTTCTCGGGATCCGGTTGGCGAGTACCGTCGTATCCCATACGTTGACGGCGGCGAACCGGGTGCTGTTGGACCAGGTGCCAGCCGGGGCGCCGCCGATCGACATCGGGCCGGCGGCGACGCCCCTCGCGTTGCCGATCCCCCTGGCCGGTGCCCTGGTGTTGGCACTGGCGACCGCCCTCGGCGCCGAGGCAGCCCATATCGCCGGGATCCGGTTCGTCGCCGCGGACGATCCGGTCGATGTCGAGCGCGATGACCTCACCCGGCGGCTCGCGCCGGCGACGCTCCACGGGTTCGTCGGGGGGATCGTCGTCACCGTGGCCACCATCGTGGGGTTGTTGGTCTTCATCCTCCCCGGGATCATCATCGCCGTGAGCTTCCTCTTCGTCCGGCAGGAGATCGCCGTCCGCGATGTCTCCGTGGTCGATGCCCTGGCCGACAGCTGGAGCCTCACGTCCGGCGATCGGATCGAAGTGGCCATCATCCTGCTCGTGCTGTTCGCCGTAGCCGTCGTCGCCTCGCTTCCGAGCCTCGTGCTGGGGGCATTGTCGCCGATGATCCAGGCGCTCGTCGGCATCGGCCTCTCGACGCTCACGACCGTGTTCGGGCTCGCGGTCGTGTCGCGTTCCTACGCCCAACTCGACGCGGTTCGGGCGGACCGGATGGCGATCGAATAGAGGCGACCGGCGAGAGTCGCGGCCCTTAACCGTCGAGGTTGCCAACCGGCGTCCATGACGGAGCCGCGGGTCCCCGGAGACGAAGGGTCGG
Source organism: uncultured Halobacteriales archaeon (assembly GCA_964404815.1). Taxonomy (GTDB): domain Archaea; phylum Halobacteriota; class Halobacteria; order Halobacteriales; family Hikarchaeaceae; genus CAYOLR01. Next base: position 1,215 of record CAYOLR010000047.1, on the reverse strand, counting down.
TCCTCCGCCTCCCATGCGGCGAGACTCTCCACGCCCACGATATCGATCTCGGAGTCAGGGAGTACCGATGTGACTGCGGGGACGATCACGGGGTCGTCACCGACGTCCATCCCCCGACCCGGTTCCTCCCGGAGTTCCTCGTCGAGACGCTGCAGGAAACCGTCGACGTGGCCGACGAGTTCGGGGAGTTCGGAACGCCCCACCTGATGGGCTTGGTGTTGGAGGAGTTCCCGGAGTCGGTGGCCGTCCTCGACGTGAGCGACGACGGCCAGGTCGGCAACGCCATCCTCTGGGTGTCGAGGTTCGATTCCCGGCGGCTCCACGAGGTCATCGTCGAGCTGGTCATCGAGCTGATGGATCACGCGATCAGCCACGCCGACGAGGGGGCTGCCGCGGAGTTCGAGGAACAGCTCTTCTCCTTCGAGGTCGACGCGTTCGTCGACCAATACCGAGCGGAACGCGACCTGTCGGCCGACGACGTCACAGGCTACTAAAGTCTTCGAATATCGTAACGTAGCTTCGATGCTCGCACCGTTTCGCCGGGTTTATTACGATGTGCGGAGTTAACGCGATAAGAATGTCTTCGAGTGACGACCGGACCATCCTGCTGATCGGTAGCGGGCCCATCCAGATCGGACAGGCCGCCGAATTCGACTACTCGGGCGCACAGGCCTGTCGAGCCCTCCAAGAGGAGGGCGTGCGCGTGGTCCTCGTCAACTCCAATCCCGCGACCATCATGACGGATCCGGAGATGGCCGACAAGGTGTACGTCGAGCCCATTACCACCGAGGCCATCTCCACCATCATCGAGAAGGAGCGCCCCGACGGCGTCATCGCCGGCCTCGGCGGGCAAACGGGGCTGAATGTCACCGCCGAACTCGCCGAGGAGGGGGTCCTCGAGAAGTTCGACGTCGAGGTCATGGGGACGCCGCTGGACACCATCTATGCGACGGAAGACCGCGATCTATTCCGGCAACGAATGGAGGGCATCGGCGAGCCGGTTCCCGCCTCCGTGACCATCAACTCGATCGACGAGATCGAGGACGCCGTCGACGAGGTGGGCGGTCTGCCGGTCATCATGCGAACGACCTACACGCTCGGCGGCGCCGGTTCGGGCGTCATCGACGATTTGGACGAGCTTCGCGAGCGCGTCCGGGCGGGCCTCCGCATGTCGCGGAACGACGAGGTGATGATCACCGAGTCCATCGACGGCTG
>CAYOLR010000046.1:0-15195 GCA_964404815.1 uncultured Halobacteriales archaeon | reverse complement strand
CGACCCGCGTCTCCATGACGGCGGGTCGCTTCATCGGAACACTCGAGAGCGATCCCGGCAGCGTGTGCGTGATCATCCGCAGGTCGGCGATCTCGCCGGCCTCGATGGCCGACCGGATCGCCGCCTCGGCCGCCTCGGCGTCGTGGCCGGCCGGGACGTCGAGCGTGCGATCGAGGTCGTCCTGGAAGGAGTCCGTCCACACCTCTGTCAGCGGTCGACGGCCGTAGGGGGTGTCCTCGTAGGCGCGGAGGGCAACGGCGTACATCGAGGGCGTCTCCAGGATCGTGACGGGAACCGTCTCCTCCATCCCCTGTCGGGTGGAGTTGGCCTCGTCGTTGATCATCACCACATGCGACATACCCGCCTTGTATCCGGCGAAACCCTGGAGCGTCGGCTGTCCGTCGTCCCCGGGCCACGAGTTGAAACGCGGAACGGGGTCGTGCGCCCGCTTCCGCGGCCCGTAGGCCAGCGACCCTTTGCGTGGTCTGTGTTTTTCTGGCATCGTATCACTCCGTGAGTGACAGGGGTGCGAGGGAGGCGAACATCGCCTCCTCCGTGCGGATGGTCTCGCTCCCCTGGTGTGGAACCGTGTTGAGCCAGCGATCGAATCCCCCGGGGGTGGGCCCGTCGTCGGGGTCGACGTCGAGGATCGCGGGGAGCCCCCGGCCCGGCGCGCCGAAGGCGAGGGTGAAGCCCTCGCGATCGAGGCGCGTGACGAGCGACTGGAGGCTGCCCGCGGTCAGTGGAACGCCGTGCCGTGACGCCGCGATACGATAGCCCGCGTCGTCGCGTGCAAGCGCGTCCTCGAGGGCCGTGCGGGCGACAACGAACCCCGGGATGGGGTCGTCGACCAACCGCGCACGGACCGGTTCTCGCGAAGAGACGCTGACGGTCACGCGTTCCCCCTCGTCGACCGACATGTCGTCGGGGACGATGAGGGAGATCGGGTGTTGCAGTCCGCAATTGACCCGGACACGCCCGTCAGATCCGACCTGGGTCACGATTCCCTGTCTTAACGACCCCGAACCGTCAGATCCGGAGCCGGTCCGTGACGAGATCCGAAGGGGCGGAAGCACGCCCGCGAACTCGAGTTCGTCGCGCCGTCCCCAGGCGTCCTTCCGGAGGTAGGGGGCGGTCGCGGCGTACGCGAGTACGGTTTCCACGAACTCGCCGCCGTACGCCGACTCGCCGTCGGGATCCGGGAACACGTCGAGGCGATCGACCCGGAAGACCGCCGCCGCACGGGCGACGTATCCGAGCTTCCGGGTTGCCTCGCGTTTGTTCACGGCGTCCCGGGCGAGGGACGACGGGACGAGCACCGTTGTCGTCATCGCCGCCACTTCGGCGCCTCGCCACTAGACTGTGGCGATTCTACCATTCTGGCGTGTAAAAGGATGGCGCTTTCCTTACGCGTCTGTCAGGTTCTCGCACACGCCGGGGTTCACCGTTCCGGAATCCTTTTATCCGACTCACGACTGCTTTCTCATGCGCGCTGGTGGTGTAGTGGTATCACAGGACCCTGCCACGGTCCTAACCCGAGTTCAAATCTCGGCCAGCGCACTTCTCCCGGCAATACGTAAGGCCCAGCGGCTACTACGGAGGTGCATGACGGTGATCGCACTCCTCAGCGTTGCCCCCGTCCGGGAAGGATCGATGGTCGATGACGTAGCGACGGCCGTCGCGGCCCTCGACGACTTCGACGTCGGCTACGAGACCAACCCGATGGGGACCGTGATCGAGGCCGACGACGTCGGGACGCTCCTCGAAGCGGTCGAGGCGGCCCATTCCGCGGTGGACGCGGATCGGGTCAGCACCTTCCTCAAGATCGATGACAAGCGGACCAGCGATGCTCGCGCACGTGATAAGGTAGATGACGTGGAGGCGGTTCTCGGACGGCCGGCCCGACGCGAACGATAACCCCGATCCCTCTCGAATGCGTGGTGATGACCGTTCTCCAGTCAGACCTATCAACCGGTGAGATTATGCAGGGGAATTTGCGGTGGGCACTCCCGGGTTGCCTCGACGGGTGCAAAGCGATGGTGACCCCTTCGCAACCGGATCGACAGGGACGTGAATATCGACGGCGCAGTCGCGATCAACGCCACGACGAGGACTGCGACGGCGAGCTTCGTTTCCCCGGGGCCTTCCAGCTATCTCCAAGCGTCGGTAATCCCCGGCGACAATGTTGTTCCACCGTCCCCGGCACCCGCCCGGCCATGTGGAATCCGTTTTTAAGCAGGCCGCAGTAGGAGGCCTATGGACAGTCGGAACCGGGTCGCGACGGAACTCGTCGACGAGGCCATCGACTTCGCCGACGAGCTCGGTGTCGGGATCCACCACCTCGGCAACGAAGCGGTCGTTCTCGACTTCGGTGTGAAGGCCGACGGCGGCATCGAGGCCGGGCTGCTCCTCGCCGAGATCGCGACCGGTGGACTCGCGACGCTCCAGACCGGAATGGCTGACCTCCCGGCGGCCTCGGTACCGGCCATCGAACTCAGTACCGATCATCCCGCTCTCGCGCTCCTCGAGATGCAGTTGGCCGAGTGGTCCCTCGACGTCGACGACGGTGTCGGATATGGGCCGGCAACCCTGTTTCGGGACCGGCCGTCGCGCGCGATCGACTACGAGGAGGACTTCGACTTCGCCGTCCTCCCGGTCCGGAACACGGCCCTCCCTGACGCTGATCTCGCCGGCGACATCGCGGAAGCGGCCGGCGTACCATCGAGCGGGGTGTTCCTGCCGACGGCGCCGACGGCGAGCATCGCCGGGATGGTCGAAGCCGTCTCGGAGACGGCCGCCAGAGCCGTGGAAGCCCTCGTGGATTCGGGCTACGATCCGACCTCGATACTGACCGCGACGGGCAGCGCGCCGCTGCCCCCGATCCCGTCCGAGGGGTCCGCATCCGACCACGCTCGGCGGGCGATTATCGGTGCCGGACAGGCACACCTGGTCGTCCGCCATGACGAGGTCGACCTTTCGGGCCTCAGGGAGTCCGACGCGGGGTGGCTGCCCGCACGGATCACCGTCGATGTCCTCGGTGGGCAAACGTATCGGTCCGGCGACGTGGATGAATCGGCGTTCGACGCCCTCTTCGACCGATGAGGGTAAAACCGGTGCCGGCGCCGCCGGATTCCCTCGACACGCTTGCCGAGGCCCGGCGGGCGGTCCCGCTTGTGCCGGGGGGCGAGGAGGACTGCTGCGCCCGGATCATGACTCGGATCGATATCCCGGGCCGCGACGAAGCCCGGACATGGCTTACCTTCCTTCGTGGACTCGGTCTCGTCGTGGAAGGCCCGCAGGGATTCGTCCGGACCCGGGATGAGATCGATCTCCCGACGGCGTTCCGGGAGGGGATCTATGGCGCGCGGGAGGTCCTGGCAGCCCTCGACGAGGCCGAGGGACCCGTCGATCCGGCGACGGTTTTCGAGCGGTTCTCGATCCCGGCGTGGGAACGCCACCGCCGACAGGACGCCGAAACCGACTGGCGGGAACGGGTTCGATATCTCCTCGACTGGCTCGTTCTCATCGGCGAGGCACGACGGACCGACGGGGGCTACGTCCGAGACTGATTTGACCGTTGAGCGATTACAGCGACGTAGATGATCGAGACGGTGGTCTTCGACCTCGATGATACCCTCTGTGAATACCGGCAGTCCGGCCGTGAGATTCTCGACCGGGCGTTCGAGCAGGTCGGAGTCGATCCCTTCTTCACGGTCGATGATTACCTGGCCGTCTTCGATGACCACGCCGCGCGGGGCGAACCCGTCGATACCATCCGGACACGATGTTTCGCCGCGTTGGCGGGAGAGGAGGGGTATGACCCATCGCTCGGTCGGCGGATCGCCGAGATCTACCGGGAGCGCCGCGACCACCGGGACGTCAGGTTTCGGCCCGGTGCCGCCGACGCCCTCGACCGGCTAAGCGCGGACCATCGCATCGGACTCGTCACGAATGGCGGTCCCGAGATGCAGACCCAGAAGCTCGATTCACTCGGCATCGCCGACCGCTTCGATACGTTCGTCTTCGCCGGCTACGATACCGAGCCGAAACCGGCCCCCGAACCGTTCCATCACGCGCTCGATGCCCTGGACGAAGACCCCGCTAGGGCCGTCCACGTGGGCAATTCCCTAGCCTCGGACGTCGCCGGTGCCCACGCCGCCGGCCTGACGTCCGTGTGGGTCAGAAACGGCCATCCCCGCCCCGACGACGCCCCTCAGCCCGACTATTCGCTCGACACGCTTAGAGAACTCCAGGACCCGCCCTGGCAGTGAATCACCGATCGGCAGGGGTGACCGATCGGACGGTCCCGACACCCTTCGACTGGCCCTCACGGAAGACGAACCGTTGGCCGGGCTCGATAAGGTACGGCCGGAACTTGAACCGGATCTTGGCGGTCCCGGTGTCGCCCGGGAGGAGCTGTCCGTCGTCCGGGTGGAAGGCGGCTGCCTCGCTGACCGTCTCGAGGTGGACCACCGGCTCGTACCCGGACTGAATCCGGGTCGGGTGGTTCAGGACCATTACCTCGGCACTGAACTCGCGAACCGGTGTGGGGTCGGCGTCGATGGGCAGGAGGACCATCCCCCGCTCGAGTTCGGGCTCGTTCACGCCCTTGAGCGCGATGCCGACGATCCGGCCGGCCTTCGCCCGGTCGACCCGGTGGTAGTGCATCTCGATCGACCGGACCTCGACCTCCCGGAACGACCCGTCGCCGAACGGCCCCAGGAGGAGCTCGTCGCCGGCCGATACCGTCCCGGACTTGACCGTCCCGGACGCGACGGCCCCGACGCCGGTCACGCTGTAACTCCGGTCGACGTACATCCGGAACTCGCCCTCCTGATGACGGGTTTTCGGGAGGTGTTCGAACAGGTGATCCAGGTCCGCCAGCCCGGCCCGGGTAACGGCGCTCGTGAGGAGGACGGGGACGACGTCGGCCGAGATTTCTTCGACGGCTGTCTCGACGCCGTGACGGTCGATCCGGAGAGGGGTCTTGCCGACGTCTCGCAGCAGCCGTTCCACCTCGTGTTCGACCTCGGCGGCCCGCGCCTCGTCGACGAGGTCGACTTTCGTGATCGCCACGATCGTCGGGAGTTCCGTCGCGAGCAGAATACCGAGGTGTTCCCGGGTCGTCTTCGTCGGCCCGTCGTCGGCAGCGACCGTGAGCAGGCCGTAATCCAGTTTCTGGCCGACCAGCCCGCGGATGGTGGTTCGGAGCCAAGGCTCGTGGCCGACCGTGTCGACGAACGATACCAGCCGGTCGGCCTCCTCGACGACGCGGGCGCGGTCGCCCTTCCGATCCGGGTTGTCCATCCGAACCGGACCATCGTCGTCGAACCCGTAGACGGCGTAGGAGAGATCCGCCGACAGCCCCCGTTCCACCTCGTGGGGTTGGACGTCGAGGAAGGCCCGGGTCCCGCCCTGGCCGTCGTCGGCCTGCCCCGTCACGAGCGATCCGACCAGCGTGGATTTGCCGTGATCGACGTGCCCGGCGGTCCCGACGACGATGTGCTCGTCGTCGACCTCGAGGACGCTCCCGTCCCTGATCGAAGCGACGCCGACGAGGCCGTCTTCGACCCCCCAGGTCTGGACGTCTTCGATGTGGGCCCCAGCCTCCTCGCATAATAGCGAGAGGACGTCCATCGTCTCGGAGAACTCGGCCGAGGGGATGCCGGCGATTCCCCCGTCATCGGTCACGCCGATAACATATGTGGCTTCCCCGTCGCCCGAGAGCACGCGGTGGCGGAGCTGGGCTGCGAGGCTCTCCAGGCGGCCATCGCCGAGATGGACATCCTTGCGGAGCCGTTCCTTGAATTCGACGGGCCCGCCCTCCTCCTCGCCGCGCTCGACCGCCCGTTCGAGCACGGCCCGGTCGGAACTCATGGGGGCGGATTAGGGGGAGGAACGTAAGAGTGTTTCCGCGGTGTGGCCTCACTCACGTAGCCGTTCATACGCCGTGGAGACGCGTTTGAACGCCTCCTCGTTCCCATTGTCGGCATCCGGGTGGACCTCCTTGACCCGTTCCCGGTAGGCCGCCCGAATCTCAGCCTGATCCGCCTCCGGACCGACGCCGAGGATCTCCCGGGCCTGTGAGTGGGAGGTGGTTTCGCCCCGTGGCGGCCGTCCCCGTTGGCTTGTGGTGGTACCCCTGGTGGCCCGGTACTGTTGGCGGTCCCGGCCGGTGGCCCACCATTGCCGCCGGAACCGCTCGTCCAACCGGCCGGTCGCGTCCATCCAGAGGAAATAGGCCGCCGCCGCGAACGGGACGGCCAGGATGGCGAAGATGAGGTTGAATGCCGCCCCGAGGACCACCATGAGGACGCTCGTGCCCGCGAGGACGGAGGCCACACCCAGCAGGAGCCCGGAGCGGTTCACGTCGATGCCTACTGTCTCGGGGATCAAAGCGTTCCCGCCCGGGGGAGGGTTTCCCGGTTATCGATACTCGTTGAGCCGGCGCTTCAACCGCTTGGCCGCCTCACCGGCGGCCCGGTCGAACGTCTCGCCTTCGCCGGCGAAGATGATTCCACGGGAAGAGTTGACCAGTCCGATGCCGTCCGCCAGGCCGTGGGTGACGGCGGCCTCGGCGTCGCCGCCTTGGGCACCGACGCCGGGGACCAAGAACGGGAGCGTGGGGACGCGTTCCCTGATGGCTTCGAGCTCGTCCGGACTCGTCGCTCCGACGACTAGTCCCACGTTCCCGGCATCGTTCCAGTCGGCGGCGAGGTCGGCGATCAACTCGAAGACGTGTGTGCCGTCGGCCAGTTCGCGGTCCTGAAGGTCGGCCGCTCCGGGGTTCGAAGTCCGACAGAGGACGAACACCCCCGCGTCCTCCTTTGACAGGAACGGCTGAAGCGAATCCTGCCCCATATAGGGGTTGACGGTGATCGCGTCGACCCGGTCGAGGATTTCGGCGTACTTGCGAGCCGTGTTGCCGATGTCTGCCCGCTTGGCATCGAGAATCACCGGGACGCCCTTCCCGTGGGCATAGGCGATGGTCTCCTCGAGCGCTCGCCAGCCGTCGATATCCTCGTAGAACGCCGCATTCGGCTTGTAGGCCGCGGCGTGTTCGTGAGTCGCATCGATGATCCGGCGGTTGAACGCCCAGCGGGGGAGATCGGAGTCATCGAGGTGCTCCGGAAGCCGGTCCCGATCGGCGTCGAGCCCGACGGATACGACGCTGTCGACCGCCGCGATCCGGGTATCCAGCCGATCGAAGAAGCTCATCGGTTGCGGTCCTCGCGGCATCGGCCTAAAGGATTCGACCGAACCGTTCCGTCTGGTCTCAGAGTTCGGCCCGGGCGGCGTCCGCCTCGGCTGGAACGTCGACGCCCTGGCGTCTCGCGTAGACGACGGCCGCCGCCTCGACCGTGATCGCGAGGTCGGCCTGGAGCCGATTGATACCGGCGACAGCCTCCTGTTTCTCGAACCCGGCGTCGATCAGGTGATCGAGGATCGTCTCGAACGGTGACGGCCCCTGCAGGATCGATTCGTCGGGGGCGAACCCGGACGGGACGTCGACCGAATCGGGGTCGAACTCCGGACTCAGATCGGAACCGTCCCGGCGCAAAAGCCCCTGGCCGATCGCCAGATCGGCCACTCGTGAGGCCTGGTCCGGCGAGAACCAGTCGCGGTCGAGGGACAGCGCGACGACGAACTCGCTCTCCTCCAGTCGTTGGCGCCCCCGCTGTTGGAACGGGGCGGCAACGACCCGTTGCAGGCTCATAGGCCTGGCACCGTCGGCCGTGCCCTAACCGTTCCGGTCCCGACCGAGTCCTTTTTGTCCGGACGCCGGCTTCTTCCGGTATGAAATATCAGGGGAATTCCGCGAGGAAACGCTCTGGCGGGCGCGTTCGCCCATCACAGAAGAAACGCAAACACGAACTCGGCCGTGAACCGGCCGAGACAGAACTCGGCGAACCACGGATCCGGGTGATCGATTCTCGGGGCGGCCGCCGGAAACTCCGGGCCCTCGCCACCGATACTGCCAGCGTGGCCAGTGACGGCGAGACGGTCCAGGCGGAGATCGAGGACGTGGTCGAAAACCCGGCCAACCCGAACTACATCCGGCGGAACATCATCACGAAGGGCGCGATCATCGAGACGAGCGAGGGGCGGGCGCGGGTCACCTCGCGTCCGGGCCAGACGGGCCAAGTTAACGCTGTCGCCGTCGACGAGTAATCAGGGTCGCGGCGCGGCTTTCTGGAGGGCTGTTTCGGCGATATTTCCCCCGTAGTCGGCGCTCCGCGAAAGCGAATCCACGACCAGGCCGAGGTTCTGGGCCTCGTGGGGATCGACGTCCCGGAGGAGTTCGTCCACCTGTCTGGCCTGCTCGTCGATCCCGAGGATCGCCCCACGAGCCTCGTTGGCGAGTCGTGTCGCTTCATCCGACTCATCGGTGAAGAGGGCGTCCATCGCCGTGTTGATGACGTCGTCCGCCTCGCCGTGGAGGTTCTGAAGTGCCCCGACAACATCGTCTGGCACTTGGTCGAGGTTGAGCGAGATCTGACCGATCTTGGCGGCGTGGTCGGCGACCCGCTCAAGCTGTCGGGCGCTGGCGTGGTAATCGAAGCAGAGTTCTCGGGGTAGACCGAGTTCCTCGGCCGCCGTCGGGCTCCGGAGAGTGGCTCGAAAGATCCGGGACACGAGGTACCACAACCGGTCGACGTCGTCGTCACGTTCGATCACGTCCCGGGCGAGGTCATCGTCGTCCTCGGCGAGGGCGGTGATGGCGTCCTCCAACATGGAGACAGCGATGAGCCGCATCCGGGTGATCGCGTTGTTGATCGAGAGCTCTGACGAATCGAGCAGATCCTGGATGACGACCCGGTCGGTGGTCTCCTCGAGTACTTCGAGGCCGACGATGTTCTGGGTGGCCATTCGGATCGACCGGCGCTGGTCGGTGGTGATGCGGTCGGCGACGAGCGAAATGACGTCGAATCCACTGACGTACATGGTCATCACTGCACGGACCAACTCGTCCCCGTTCAGGTCCCCGATGTCGAGCGTTCCTTCCACCGTTTCCTCCGTCGTGTTCGGCGTGAGGACTAACGTATCGGCGTCAGGATAGAAGGCCACCGTGCTCCCCGCCTCCACGTCGTTCTGTCGCGCCCACTGTTTGGGTAGCGAGACGGTGTATGTCGACCCTCCTGTGACCTGGACCTTGCGCGTCTCCATGGGGGGAGTTCGCGATGGGTTACAATAAGCCCACCCATATCTATATATTTAATACGTGTAATATAGCTATCTCGTTTCTCGTTCAATGGAGGGCAGAAAACATCGAAAAACAGGAGACAGCGATTTGGTACTCACTCGGTAAAACCCATCAATGGGTGATCCAGCGCCATAAAATCACCCTGGTAACCGTTGTCATTCAAACATCTATATAGGTAACATAGGAGTTTATTTATTATACAGTGGCCTTGTTTTCGGTAATGGCACACGACACAAGTCGCCAGGTCGGATCGATCCCGAGACGTGGATTCCTGGGTGCGGTCGGCGGGGCAAGCGCATTGGCCTTGGCAGGGTGTACCCGGACAACGGATGGCGGCGGTGGTGGTGACGGCTCCGGAAATGGTGGGGCGAACGGGGGACTATCCGGTGAGATCAACATCGCTGGGTCGTCGACGGTCTTCCCACTGGCGACCAAGATGTCTGAGGTCTTCCGGGAGCAGCATCCTGACGTCACGATCAACCTCCAGTCAACCGGGTCAGGGGGAGGGTTCCAGAACCACTTCTGCCCGGGTAATACCGATTTCAATAACGCTTCCCGACCGATCAAACAGGAGGAGGAGGACCTCTGTGCGGAGAACGGGATCGAGCCCGTGGAGCTCCAGGTCGCGACGGACGCACTGACGGTCATCGTCAACAACGAGGCTGACTGGATCGATTGCATTACCGTCCAGGACCTCAAGGCGATTTGGTCGGGTGAGAACCCGCCGGAGAAGTGGAGCGACGTCAACAGCGATTGGCCCGACGAGCAGTTCGCGCTGTTCGGGCCGACCGAGGCCTCCGGCACCTTTGATTACTTTCTTGAGGCCATCATCGGCGAAGAGGGAACCCATCGCCAGGACCACCAGGCGACGGAGCAGGATCGGACAATCATCCAGGGTGTCAAAGACTCGCAATACGCCATGGGCTACCTCGGGTTCGCCTACTACAGCGAGAACACGGACACGGTCAAGGCCCTCGGCATCGATAACGGGAACGGCTGCGTCGAACCGACCCTCGAGACCGCGAAGGCTGGCGACTACAAGCCACTGGCCCGACCGCTCTTCACGTATCCGGCGAAATCGTCGCTGGCCGAGGAACACATCGCGGAATTCGCTCGGTTCTGGATCGAGAATTCGACCAGTCGGGAGATCGTCGCCGATGACGTCGGCTACGTCCCCCTCGACGATAACCAGCAGAGCGAACAGATGGATACGCTTGAGGCGGCCATCGAGGAAGCCCAGGGCTAACCACCTAAAGGAAACCCGAGGCTTTTTCCCTTTCTCCAATCCTCACCTGCCACGATGAGCACGGATGACGTGCCCGGGGACATCACCACACGGACGGAGAACGCTCCCCGGGAACTCCTCACCCGCTCGATCTTCTTCCTCTGTGCGATCCTCTCGGTCGTCACAACGATCAGCATTTTCGTCCTGCTGGTCACGGAAGCCTCCAAGTTCTTCGAGCTGACCGCCGGGCTCATGGGCGTCACCGGTAAAACCGCCTCAATCGTCGAGTTTCTCACGGGTACCACCTGGCAGATCAACACCGGGGATTTCGGCGTCCTGCCGCTCGTCTCGGCTACCCTCCAGATTACGATCGGCTCTGCCGTCGTCGCGCTTCCACTCGGGGTCGGGACGGCCATCTACCTCAGCGAATACGCCACACCGCAGCTGCGATCGATCCTGAAGCCCGCCCTCGAGATACTTGCCGGCATCCCGACGGTCGTCTACGGATTTTTCGCCCTCATTTACATCACACCCGGACTCGATACGGTCATCCCGGACATCGGCTTCTTCAACATGCTCTCGGCGAGTATCGTGGTCGGGATCATGATCATCCCGATGGTGGCCTCCATCAGCGAGGACGCCATGAGCGCTGTTCCCGACGAACTCCGCCAGGCTGGTTACGGCATGGGTGCCACCAAATTCGATGTCTCCGTCGGGGTCGTCGTCCCCGCAGCTATCTCCGGAATCCTGTCGTCATTTATCCTCGCGCTCTCACGGGCCATCGGTGAAACGATGGCCGTCACGATCGCGGCGGGATCGCAGGCCAACCTCCACAACCCGCTGAACCCGGTCGATTACCTCGAGGGCGCGATGCCGATGACCGCCGCGATGGTCCAACTGCTGACCGGCGACATCACCGGTGGCGGCCTGGCCTATCGGAGCCTGTTCGCCATCGGACTCACGCTCTTCGTCATCACGTTGACGATGAACATCATCAGCAACCTCATCGTCGAGCGCTATCGGGAGGGCTACTGACGATGGCGACAGAATCCGGAACAACGAGCGGGTTCGGACGGGTGAGCAGACGGCTCGACGTTGCCTTCCGATACCTGCTCCTGACCGCTACCTTGGCCGGGATCGTTATGCTGGGGGTATTGCTGGTCTACGTCGCTAATGACGCCTTACAACCGCGTACGGCCGATACCGGCTGGCTCGTCACCTTCGGGATGACCCTCGTCCTCCCGACCATCGGCGTCAGCGTCTGGCTCGGATACCGGAACTTCCCCGCCTTCACGTTCGGCGGGATTGTGCTGGGCATGGGCTTGGTCGGTCTCCTGTTCGCTGCCGGGATGGCGATCGTGTTCTTGGATATCGTCCCCCCACTGGTTTGGCTCGGCTATGTGCTCGCGCTGGTAGTCACGTTCGCCGTCGTTCTCGTAATTCAAGCGTTCGACCGTCGGATCCCGTATTTGGCTCGGATCGGCCTCACAACGGGCACACTGATCGGGACAGTTCTGGTCATCCCTGACCTGGTACGTGGGGTTGATATCGTCCCGACGGACGCCGTGATCCTCCTGCTCACCCTCGGCGGCCCAACGGCTTCCATCATCGGCTATAAGGCCACTCAACGGTGGGATCGACCCCGGATCGGGCTCGGCGTTGGGGTCTTGAGTTTTACCGTCGCGGCCACTGGGACCTTCCTCGGCCCGTTCATCGGGCTCGATCCGCTTCCCGGAGCATTGGTGTTCACACTCGCCGTCCTTCCAACGCTCGCCGTCGCTGGCTTCGGCTACGTGGATCGTCGGGACGAACGAATCGGCTTAATCCTCCCAATCCTGATTCTCATCGGATCCCTCCTCGGGCTCCTGATCGTCAACTCGATGGGATTTGCCGGTCCTGAAACCTGGGTCGATTGGCAATTCCTCACGAGCCCCCACAGCGGGACGCCGGAAGACGCCGGCTTTTACCCGGCAATCGGCGGGTCGATCATCCTGATGGTGATCGTCGCGGTGCTCTCGTTCCCGCTCGGGGTCGGGACGGCCATCTACCTCGAGGAATACGCGCCCCGGAACCGATTTACCCGGATCATCCAGGTGAACATCTCGAACCTCGCCGGCGTCCCGTCCGTCGTGTACGGGCTCCTCGGCCTCGGCGTCTTCGTGACGTATGTCGGCCAACCCCCGGGGACTGCCCTCGTTGGCGGGGCTACGCTCGCGCTCCTCATCCTCCCGATCGTCATCATCGCCGCGGCGGAGGCCATCCGATCAGTGCCCGACTCAGTCCGACAGGCCTCCGACGGAATGGGGGCCACCCGGTGGCAGACGGTCCGTAAGGTCGTCCTGCCACAGGCTTTCCCCGGCATTCTCACCGGAACGATCCTCGCCCTCGGGCGTGCCATCGGCGAGACGGCACCGTTGATCATGATCGGCGCGCCGAACGTCTTCTACAGCCTGCCTACCGATCTGCAGTCACGTGTGGGGGCCATGCCGCTCCAGATCTATGCGTGGTCATCATTGTTCGCCAGCGAGGAGTTCTACACGAAAGTCGTGCCCGCCGGCGTCGTCGTCCTCCTTGTGGCGCTGCTCGCAATGAACTCTGTCGCGATCGCGCTACGCAACACATATCAAAACCGAGCCTGACCCACAGACAATGGCTGAGAACTCCGCGGACGCTCGCGAGAATGGCGGTCGCGAGGCGGCGACCGTCACGTCAGCGGAGGAATCGGAGAACGATCTACTTATCGAGACCGATGTCACCGAAGGTGGGTCGACCCACGCGGATCGAACCGTCATCGAATCCCGTCATATCGACGTCTGGTACGGTGACGACCAGGCACTCGACGACGTCTCGATGGCGATTCCCGAACGGAAAGTGACGGCCATCATCGGGCCCTCGGGGTGTGGCAAGTCCACCTTCCTTCGTTGCATCAACCGGATGAACGACCTGATCGACGATGCCCGTGTCGAGGGCGAACTGCTCTTCGAGGGCAAGAACGTCTACGACGATGACGTCGATCCGGTCGCGCTCCGCCGCCGGATCGGGATGGTGTTTCAGAGTCCGAATCCCTTCCCGAAGAGCATCTACGACAACGTCGCCTACGGTCTCCGTATCCAGGACCGGACCGATAACCTCGATCAACGGGTCGAAACCGCCCTCAAACGGGCGGCACTCTGGGACGAGGTCAAAGACCGCCTCGACGAACGTGGCACCGAGCTGTCCGGCGGGCAACAGCAGCGATTGTGTATCGCGCGGGCCATCGCCGTCGACCCCGAGGTCATCCTGATGGACGAGCCCGCGAGCGCGCTCGACCCGGTGGCGACCTCTCAAATCGAGGACCTCATCGAGGAACTCGCCGAGGACTATACCGTCGTGATCGTCACACACAACATGCAACAAGCGGCCCGGATCTCCGACAAGACCGCCGTCTTCCTCACCGGCGGCGAACTGGTCGAGTTCGACGATACGACGACAATCTTCGAGAACCCGTCGAATCAACGGGTCGAGGACTACATCACGGGGAAGTTCGGATGAGTACGGGCCGGCAGATCCCCTCGAGGGTGAGAGCAGTTCCGTACCCATCTCGACGACTTATCCGCGTGCCAACCATTGTCTGACAAACCCATAAATATTCAAAAATCAAACCATCACTATGCCCCGCCAAAGTTACCGCGAGGGACTCGAAAACCTTCGCGAGGACGTTCTCTACATGAGCGAGGTCGTCCTGGAACGGCTCCGGATGGGCCTCGACGCCCTGGAACAGAAGGACGATGACCTCGCCTGGGAGGTAATCGATGGCGACGACGAGGTCAACGAACTCTACCTCGAGCTCGAGAAGGACTGTATCGACCTGATCGCCCTCCAGCAACCGGTGGCCGGTGACCTCCGGTTCATCGCCGCGTCGTTCAAGATCATCACCGACCTCGAACGGATCGGCGACTTGGCGGTCAACCTGGGTGACTACGCCCTCGAGGCCGAACGGGACGTCTATCCGGACGTCGACATCCAGGGGATCGGGACGGAGGTCGGCGAGATGGTCGATGCGGCGATGACTGCCTATCACGACGAGGATACGGAGGCCTGTTTCGCCATCGCCGAGCGGGACGATGATATCGACGCCCGGTGTGAGCGGGCGAGCCAGGTGGTCGTTCGAGATCTCCTCGAAACCCAGCTCGAGGAGGAATCCGAACCTGACATCGACCGGCTCATGGCCGAAGTCCAGCGGCTCCTGCTCACCATTCGCGACCTCGAACGTATCGGCGACCATGCAGTCAACATCGCCGCCAGGACTCTCTACATGGTGGATAACAGCGACGAGCTGATCTACTGATCGACCTGTTTTTACGCGGTTCGAAAAGTCGAGACGAGCTTACTGGAAGCCGATCCGGCCGCCGTGCCGGGTCTCCGGTGGCGCTGTACCGCCTTTGAACTCCTCTTCGACCTGCTCGTAGTAGTCCTTGATGTCGTCCGTGATGGTCGGGCGGACGTTCTCCATCGCCTTCCGGAAGTGTCGCATCTCGACCTCCTCAGTCTCGGGATCGTCGCGGAGCGCCTCGATGGCCGCCTCCCGGGCGATGCTCTCCAGGTCGGAACCGACGTAGCCGTCGGTGATCTCCGCTAGCTCGCGGAGACTGACGTCCGGGGCGAGGGGCATTTCACGCGTGTGGATCTTCAGGATGGCCTCGCGTCCCTCGAGGTGCGGCTCGCCGATCATCACCAGCCGGTCGAAGCGACCCGATCGAATCAGCGCGGGGTCGATCATGTCCGG
>CAYOLR010000045.1:0-15276 GCA_964404815.1 uncultured Halobacteriales archaeon | reverse complement strand
TCACAATGTCGATGCCGTCCTCGGCAGGTTGCTCGAGCAACGCCAACGCGACCGGGTCGGTGCCGAGACACGAGAGCGCATCGTGGTCGTGGGCGGTGGCCGCGACCTCCGCCAGCCGTTCCTCGATGGCGCCGCGGGTGTTGGGGCTTTCCACGTAGATCATCTCGACGTCCTCGTCAGCCATCGATTCGAGGGCCTCGAGGTCGACGTTCCCGTCCTCGGTCGGATAGGTCTCCACGCTCACCCCGATCCCCTGGACGTAGTTTTCGAGGACGCCCTTGCGTTCCGAGCGGATCAGGTCCGGCACCAACACCCGTTCGCCGGTCGCCCCGACCCGTCCGGCCAACAGGGCTGCCTCGCCGAGCGCCGTCGCGTGATCGTACATCGAGGCGTTGGCGATCTTGAGCCCGGTCAGCTCGACGAGGATCGACTGGTATTCGAAGAGGGCCTGGAGGAACCCCTGGGTGACCTCGGGTTGATACTGCGTATATGAGGTGAGGAACTCCGACCGATCCGCTAGATGATCGACCAGCGAGGGCACGTAATGGGCATAATGGCCCCGGCCGAGGAACTCCGTGAGGGTGTCGTTGTCGCCGAGTGTCCCGGCGACGGCATCCCTGACGGCTTTCTCGTCGTGGGAATCGATCCCGAAGTCGCCGTCGTAGCGAACGTCATCGGGGATATCGAACAGCGACTCAACATCGGATACGCCGATGGCGTCGAGCATGGCCGCCGTCTCGGCCTCGGTATGGGGAGCGAAGGGGCTACCGTCGCTCACGATGGCTCGCCTCCCGTGGACGGACCGGATGCTCGCTGACGGATCATCATGGAATGTCCACAGGTTTTCCCGCTGGGCATATCAGCGCTTCGACACCGTTGGCCGGCCCACCGTCTGTGGATTTTTGTCGGCCCACCGATCGGTCGTGGGATTAATAGGATCCGCGCGAGGGCTTCCCGGGTACCCAATGACCGATCCTGGACTCGAGCGACGACTGTTCATCACCGCGATGACGGCTGGCGTGATGGGCCTGACCGGATGTCTGCGGCTTTCCTCCCAGGAGAATACGCCCACGGGTGACGGTGGCGCCGGATCGTCGCCGACACCGGCGCCGCCCGTCCAGACCACCGACCCGACGGAAACCGACTCTCCGGAGCCCGGAGAGCCGGCCACCGAGACCGACACGCCTGCCCCCGACGCCCCAACCGAGGTAACGGGCAATTGGCACCAGTTCCAGTACGACGTCGGCAACACCGGGCATGCCGCCTCGGCGAGCGGTCCGAAGGCGATGGGTGGCGAACTCTGGGTATCGACCTTCGACGGCGAGTTCGGTCACGATTCCGTCACCCTCGCAGATGGGACGATCTACGCAAAGACAAACAACCGGGAGACCCTCTACGCGATCGATGCGGTGACAGGCGAGACGGCGTGGACGACGACGATCGGGGAATTCGGCGGCGGATCCGTCCCGACGGTCGTCGGCGGGACCATCTACATCGGGACGCAGAGCGGCTCAGTAATCGCCGTCTCCGCCGACGACGGCCGACGGCTGTGGTTATTCGAGGCCAATACCGACGACCGCGGCAACGGCGTCATGTGTTCCGTCACGGTCCAGGATGAATTGCTGTATTTCGGCGACGGTGCCGGTATCGTCTACGCCGTCTCGACGGAGGGCCGGGAGCGCTGGCGGTTCGAAACCGGTGGGGCGATCGGCCGCTCTACACCCGCGGTAATCGACGGGACCGCTTACGTGGGGAGCATGGACGGTAATCTCTTCGCGCTCGACGCGATCACCGGCGAGGAACGCTGGACGAAGACCCTCGGCGATGCGGTGTTCTGCTCACCGGCCGTCGCCGACGGGACGGTCTTCGTCGGTTCGATCACGGCGACCGACGATGGCGGTCCCATCACCATCCCGGACGGCGATGACATCGCCGACAATCGGCAAACGGAGGGTGAGATCCACGCCCTTGCCGTGTCTGATGGGGCCACCGAGTGGAGCGTAACCCTCGATGCGCAGGTGAACTCCTCGCTGGCCGTGGCGAACGGGACGGTCTATGGCGGTCCGCGGACCGGTCCGTTCTACGCCTGGGACGCGGGGTCGGGTGAGCAACGCTGGTTTTTCCCCACGGAGTACCTCGAGGAGGCGTCACCGGCGGTGGCCGACGGCGTGGTCTACCTCACGACCGAGCAAATCTACGGGATCGATGCGGAAACGGGCCGGGAACGCTGGCGGTACCAGCCGTCGAACGGGATGGATACCTCCCCGGTCATCGCCGACGGCGTCCTGTTCGGTGGGGACCACGACGGGAACCTCTATGCGCTGTACGGTCCGACCTGATCACTCGATCTGGGCTTCGTATTCGTCGGCACTCAACAGGTCGTCGACCTCGCCGGCATCCGAAACCTCGATCTCGATGAGCCACCCATCGCCGTAGGGATCGTCGTTGACGGCTTCGGGGGCGTTCTCGAGGGCGTCATTGACGGCCGTGACGGTGCCCGAAAGCGGGGCATAGATATCCGAGATCGCCTTGATGCTCTCGATCACCCCGAAGTCCTCGTCCTGTTCGACGGTCTCGCCCTCGGCCGGGAGTTCGACGAAGACGATGTCGCCGAGCTCGTCCTGTGCGAAATCGCTGATCCCGATGGTCGCCGTCCCGTCGGAGAGGTGTGCCCATTCGTGCGTCT
This sequence comes from uncultured Halobacteriales archaeon, assembly GCA_964404815.1. Classification (GTDB taxonomy): domain Archaea; phylum Halobacteriota; class Halobacteria; order Halobacteriales; family Hikarchaeaceae; genus CAYOLR01. Next base: position 12,590 of record CAYOLR010000045.1, on the reverse strand, counting down.
CGAGGTAGTGCCGGTCGGCCGGAATCTCGTAGCTCATTTGCCCGTGAGGAACGGCGGGGCCCGTATCTTTGCCTTTTTCGGCTCGCCCCTGATCTCGACGTGGACCAACGTGTCCGGTTCGGCCTGGTCGACGTCTACGTAGCCGAGCCCGATCGGTTCCCCGAGTGTCGGACTCATGGTCCCGCTGGTGATCTGGCCGATGGTCTCGCCGTTCGGTTCGAGCACCTCGTAGCCGTGCCGGGGGATGCCACGATCGATCAGCACGATCCCGGTAAACCGTTGATCGACACCCTCCGCATCCACCTGTTCCAACGCGTCCCGGCCGATGAAATCGGTATCGAGTTTGACGGTAAAGCCGACCCCGGCCTCGTAGGGGTTACGAGGATCGTCCTCGGGATGGAAATCCTGGCCGGAGAGGAGGTACCCCATCTCCGTCCGTAGCGTGTCACGGGCGCCCAGCCCGATGGGATCGCACTCGATCGAATCCCAAATCTCGACCGTGTCCGCCGCCGGCACCATGAGCTCGAATCCGTCCTCGCCGGTATAGCCCGTCCGGGCGACCCAACACTCCACTCCAGCGACGGTCGCCTCCATAGCCTCGAACCGAGAAAGTCGGTCGATCGGTTCGTCGGCCGTTCCCGAGACCAGGTCGACGGCGGTCGGCCCCTGGACGGCGATCATTCCGTATTCCGTGGTGTCATTCGAGACGTCGGCGTCCAGTCCCCACTCGTCCCGATGGGAGACCCACCGATCGGCCATCTGCTCGTCGTGGCCGGCGTTCGGGATGAAGAGGTACTCCTCGGCATGGAACCGGTACAAGATGGTATCGTCGAGGATGATGCCCTCCTCGTTTGTGATCATCGAGTAATGGGAATCCCCCGGCTCGAGGGCGGTGACGTCGTTCGTCGTCAACCGCTGGAGCAGCTGTCCCGCATCCGGGCCCGAGACGGTGACCTGGCCCATGTGCGAGACGTCGAACTTCCCCGCCGACTCGCGGACGGTGGCGTGCTCCTCCGTGATCGAATCGTACTCCACCGGCATCTCCCAGCCACCGAACTCCGTGAACCGCGCATCCCGAGCCTCGTGTCGATCGTACAACGGTGTCTTCCGGAGGGACATGGGCAGACAGACTCCCCCGGTCGACTAAGAAGTTCGCTTACTCGGCTTCGAGATCCTCGTCGAAGTCCGCCGCCGCGAGGCCGAAGTCCCTGGCCCGCCGGCGCCAGAACTCCGTATACCCCTCCCGACCACGACCGCCGACGGTCGACTTGCCGGAGGTGACCTGATCGAGTTTGACATTGACCTCCTCAAGCAACTGCTCGCCCGTATCGTCGGAGATCACACCGGTTCGCATCGCATCCATGATCGCACTCTTCTCCTCCCGCAGGACCTGCCGTTCCCCGATCAGCAGCTCCTCCCGCCTGATCTGAGGCTGCTCGTCGAGGAGTTGCCCGATGGCCTCGTTGAGGTCGGCCTTCTCGCGTTCGTACTCGGTGGTGAAGTCCTTGTAAACTGAGGGGGAGAGTTGGCCCGCCTCGCGGAGGGACTCGGCGGCCTCGAGGGCGTTGTCGACCGCACGCGCCCGGCCGACCAGCAGTTCGTACAGCTTCTCCCCGGGCGTCCTGGTGACGACCCCCAACCGGTCGAGGAGCCGTCCCATACTGAGCCCTTGGACGATCAAGGAAAAGGCCGCCACGCCGAAGACCATCGCCCGGAGCTCCTCCCTATAGGGGAAGGGTGCCCCCGAGTCGAGCGTCCGAGGGAGCCCAAGGACGAGCGCGATCGGGATCGAGGCGTGGAGCCCGCCCCAGACGATGACGTGCTGATAGCCGAGCGAAATCTTGTTCCGGAGCGACCGATTGACGGCCGTGATGATGGGATAAACGGTGAGCACGCGGACCCCGAGCACCACCAGGATCGCGATGGCGATCAGCCGCCAATGGGCGGCGAGTTGATCGATCGGGGTTTTGACCCCGATCGCCACGAAAATGAAGGTGTTGACGACGAATGCGGCGGTCTCCCACGTATTGAAGATCGAGATCTTGGTCTGTGGGCTCATCGCAAATTCCGCGCCACGGTTCCCGATGAACAGGCCCGCGACGACGGTGGCGATGACCCCACTAACGTGGAGGTAATGTTCCGCGAGCAGGAAGCTCCCGTAGGCCAGGATCGCCGTCAAGACGATCTCGGTCATGTGTTCGTCGAGGTTGACCATGATCCGGTAGACGGTGTACCCCGCGGCGAGTCCCACGACGAGTCCGCCGAGGCTCGAGACCGTGATCCCGAGCGTCACGTCGATGACGGTGCCGGGTTCGAAGAGGGCTTCCGACGATTGGGGGCCGGTCACCAAGGCGAGGAGGGCCGTGAAGATGACGACGCCGACCCCGTCGTTGAGGAGGCTCTCGCCCTCGACGATGGTCGAGAGCCGTTCCGGCGCCCCCAGCTCCTCGAACAGGGCGAGCCCCGAGACGGGATCCGTCGGGAGGATCATCGCGGCGAAGAGCAGGGAGATCAGCAACGGGAACCCGAAGACACGCTGGCCCGCGAATCCCACGACGAGGACTGCGATCACCAGTCCCGGGACAGCCAACGCCAGGATCGGTACCAGGTTTGCCCGGAACCGTTCGAGGTCGGTCGTGGCCGCGCCCTCGAACAGTAACGGCGGGAGCAAAACGAGGAGAATGATATCGTGGGAGAGCTCGACACCGAACTGGACCCCGGCGACCGAGGCAGCCAGCCCCGCGACGAGGAGGGCGATCGTGTATGGAAACCGGCCGACCTTGGCCACGCCGATGCCGACCACCGCCGCCAGGATGAAGACCGCGAGGAGGTTCAACAGCTCCGCCTCGACCCCGGCCATGGGGCGCGGTACAAGGCGTGCTGGATTAAATCTGCGGTCCCGGCGCGGGGCCGTAACGGACAGCGTCGGTAGCTACGGCCGGAACTCCCGGCCCATTGCCGACTAACAACCGATACGGCTTACGGCCCCCGGGCCCCTGGGTAGGCTATGGGGCTCCTGGACCGTTTCGGCTCTGACCGGGTCGCCCTGTTGGTCGACGGCCCGAACTGCTTCCGTGAGGAGTTCGACGTGGACCTCGCCGACCTCAGCCGGGCGGGTAAGCGGTTCGGTGGCCTGGCCGTCGCGCGGATCTACTTCGACGAGCACGCGAGCTCGGGCCTCCTCCAGGCGGCCGAGGCCCACGGGTTCGAGACGATCGTCACGAGCGGCGATGTCGACGTCCGCCTCGCGGTCGACGCAACCGAACTCGCGGTGGAGGGGACGATCGATGTCCTCGCGGTCGCATCCCGTGACATGGACTTCAAACCAGCATTCGAAGTGGCTCGTCGCCACGGGATCCGGACCGTCGCGATCGCCCCGGGCGAACACGGTCGGTCCGGTGGCTTGGCCGCCGCGGCCGACGAGGCCTTTACCCTGGACGACGCCGGTTAGAGGAACTCGAGCCGGAGCTGCCGATACACCTCGCGCTTCTCGGCCCACATGTCCCACCGGTCGCGTTCCGGGAGGTCCTCTTCGATGGCCGTCCGGACCCGGTCGCGGAGGTCCGTTTCGGACTGCTGACCGGGATTGGCCACCGGATTCAGGTAGGGGGCGGCGTACTCGTATTCGATCCGTTTTTTGGCCCGGATAAAGGCGCGTTCGAATCCCGCCAACTCGCTGCTCATGGGGGAGTACTGGCCGCGAAGGAGTCGACGGATAAGAACATATCGGCCGATTTATCGATTGCGGTAACGCCCCGAATGGCAGGCGTTTTGCCGACCCGCGCTGAACGACCGCCCATGCCCGACCCCGTCCTCGACAACCACTGTCACCTCTCCGCCGACAACCGGGGTATCGAGGCGGTCGAGGACTTCGCTCGGAGCGGGGGAACCCATCTCCTCGTCGTCAACCAGCCGTCCTGGAAGCTCGGGATCGAGGTCGAAGCCCCCGATGATTTCCGGGCGGTGTTCGACGAAACGCTCGATCTGGCCGAGCGGGCGAGCGAGGTTCTCCCCGGGCGGGCGTGGCCGGTCCTGGGGGTCCATCCCGCCCTCATTTCGCGACTGGTCGACCGGGGGAAAACTGCCGATGACGCGGCGGCGCTCATGCGCGCCGGGCTGAATGTCGCCGCCGACTACGCTGCCGAGGCCGCCGTCCCCGCCCTCAAATCAGGTCGGCCCCATTACGAGGTTCCCGGTACCGTTTGGGCGGCGTCCAACGAGGTCCTCCGACATGGCCTCGACCTCGCCGCAGAGACCGGCGTGGCCCTCCAGTTGCATACCGAAGCCACCGAAACCCTCCAGGACGTCGCCGACTGGGCGGAGGCCGCCGGGCTCCCGTCCGAACGGGTCGTCAAACACTACGCGGGCGGCGTGTGTGCGGGGGTCACGCCGTCCGTCATCAGCCGGAAGGCCCCGCTTGAGACGGCCGCCGATCGCGGCGACCCCTTCCTCATGGAGACGGACTACCTCGACGACCCCGACCGGCCGGGAGCCGTCCTGGGTCTGAAGACCGTCCCACGCCGAACCGACTGGCTCCGCGAACAGGGGTATGACGAGGCCGTCCACACCGCCCATGTCGAGGCTCCGGAACGGGTCTATGGGATCGATACCCAGGCGGGCCTGTAGGAAAGAAAAGTCTTTCAGCGCGCGGAGGGGAGTCACGGGCATGAGCGCCCCCGCCGAGGACTTCTATTCAGAGGAACGTTGGCAGAACTGGATCGACCGGCTCAGAGACGAGGAACTCGACCCGGAGGACGAGGATTCGGCCCGGCTCCTGCTCAACCTGCAGGACGACGTCTCGATCGCGGTCGCCAAGATCCTGCGCGCCCTGGAGAACGAGCTCGATGGGGAGGGGGCGATGGACGAGCTCGCGATGATCCGCGATATCGTCCTGGCGGAGCCGGGGATCGAGGACGAGGAGAAGGCCATGCTGGTCGACGGCGTTCAGACCAGCCTCGTTTGCGTGTTCTACTCGGCGGAGCGGTACATCGCCGACGGCGTGGCCGACGACGCCGACATCGAGGACTACATCCTGAGCGCGGCCGACGCCGAGGCGGAGGACGACTTCGACCGCGCGCTCGACCTCGTCGCGGCGGCGGGGACCCGGGTGATCGACGGGGAGGACCTGGATATCTCGCTCACCGAGGAGTTCGAATACGGCCTGGTCACCGAGTGGGTGAACGGCCTCGACAGCCTGCAGAGTGCCCTGTCGGCCCCCGAAGTCATCGAGGAGTAACCCCACGCCTGCTGCGGTTATTCGACGTTTGTCGATGCCCGCATCGACACTCACTTATAACCGCTCGGAGTAGCCCGAGACGTCATGAGTAGCGTCGGGATCGACGGCGTCGCTATCTGGACGGGCAAACTGCGGCTCGACCTGCCAGAGGTGTTCGCCCCCGCCAAGGACGAGGAACCCGAGAAGTACACCAAAGGCCTCGGTCTCTTCTCCAGTTCGCTGCCCGATGCCCACGAGGACATCGTAACCATGGGGGCGAACGCCGCTCACCAGTTGATGCGGCGCAAGGGGCTAACTCCCGACGACATCGGCCGGATCGACGTCGCCACCGAGTCCGCCTTCGATCATTCCAAACCCGTGTCGACGTACATCGCCGGCTGTCTGGAGTCCGTCTTCGACCAGGATTTCCACCACGCTAACAAGGGCGAGCGGAAGTTCGCCTGCATCTCCGGTACCCAGAGCGTCGACGACGCATACAACTGGATTCGGGCGGGCCGGAACCGAGGGCGGGGCGCCCTCGTGATCGCCACCGACACGGCCCTTTACGCCAGGGGCGACCCGGGGGAGGCCACCCAGGGAGCGGGCGCCGTGGCGATGTACATCGATGAGAACCCTAACCTGGTCGAACTGAGCCCCGAGCAGGGGTACGGGAGCGCCGACGAGACGGATTTCCTCAAGCCCAATCAGCAGTTCCCGAGCGTCGACGGGAAACGATCGGTCCAGGTCTACCTGGCCCGCATGCGTGAGGCCCTCGAGGACTTCGAGTCAGTCTCCGGCAAAACTCATCCGGACCATTACCGGTTCATCCCGTTCCACACGCCATTCCCGGGGATGGTCCGGAAGGCCGCCCTGTTGGGCTATCGGCATATGATCCGGGACACGGAAATCGAGGACGCCCTCAACGCGACGATCGGCGACATGCCCCGGGAGGCCGAGTTCGAGGACTTCCAGCAGTACGAGGAGGCCATTCTCGGCTACATGGACGACCTCAAGGAGACCGAGGAGTATCAGGCCTGGTACGATCGCACGATCGACCCGACGCTCGGCCTCGCTCGGCACGTCGGCAACTGGTACACCGGCTCGGTCCACATCGCCCGGGTGAGCGCGTTGAAGCACGCCGCGGACAACGACCTCGACATCGCCGGGGATCGGATGCTCGTGGGCTCCTACGGGAGTGGCGCGCAGGCCGAGATCCATGCCGAGACCGTCCGGGACGGTTGGCGCGGCGAGATCGAGAATCTGGAGGTCTTCGATCAGCTCGATGCCCGGTACGAACTCTCCTTCGACGAGTACGAACAGGTCCACGATACCCACAATTACGATATGGAGGCTCAGGCCGAGGAGTTCACCGCCCCGGAATCGGAGTTCGTCTTCACGGGCTGGGGGCGGATGAACGAGCGGATGTACGAATATATCGAGTGACCGGCGTCAGGGAAGCGACCGGATCCGATCGAGCAACGTCTCGAGCGGCGTCTGTACCACGCCGAGGGAGAAGCCGTCCTTGGAGGCGAGCGCCGGCGCGTGTTGCCAGAGGTCTTCGGGCGAGAGGCCGTGGAGGACGACGGCGTTCGGCGTCGGGGTGACGACCCGCATCGCCACGAGGGGCGACTCGCCCCGGGAGACGTTCGTGAACACGAGCGCCCGGCTGGTCGACTGCCCATAAAGCCGGTAGAACTCGTCGCTCGACAACCTCGTGATGGCCTCGATGCTGTCGATGGCGGTGTGCCCGGTGATCCCGGTGGGGCCGCCGACGATCTCCTGGCCACCGATCCGGTCGTAGAACTCGACGAGGTCGAGCGTGGTCGGGTATTCCCGAAGGTCGAGGACGATGTCGCTCTCGAACCCCGCCGAGAGAACCCTGGCGTATTGCCGGACGTGATACCCCCCGCGGTTCTCGTCGATCGACAGGAGGCCGGCCACGATCCGTGCCACCACACCAATCCCCGGGCTCTCACGACGGCCGCTCTCGTAATCGGAGATCACCGATGAGGAGACTTCGAGCTGCGAGGCGAGATCGGTCTGTGAGATCTCGAAATCCGTCCGCCACTTGCGGAGGGTGGCTCCGGGATCATCCGAGAGGGCGATCTCGCCGGCGATCTTCTCGGCGAGCTGGCCCCTCGGATCCTTGTTTGCCATTGCCCGGGGCACACACCCCCCACCGAAAAGCGTATCGAACCCTCCCTTCGACAGGTGACGAACGACAGGGATATCCGGCGACCGGACCCACTCCCCGGGCATGCCCTCCACCGTCGTGCACCTCGCCATCGGCGCCCTCGTGGCCACGGCCCTCCTGGACGACGCTTTCGCCCCGAAGGCGTTCGCAGCCGTGCTCGTGATCGTCGCGATCCCCGACCTGGATACCTTCATCGGCATCGTCCTCGAGGGAACCCATCGGGCCGCCTTCCACACCCTCGTCGTTCCCCTCATTGCGGCGGTCGCGGTCTACTACGATACCGCCGTCAGGGAGACCTCCTGGCTCCGCAGCCGGGGCGCGCATACGGTTCGGGTCGCCTGGGTCGGGATCGTCGCCTATCTTATGGCCGGGATCGGACCCGACCTCTTCTTCAACGGCGTCAACCTCTTCTACCCGTTCCACGACCGGTTTTATTCCGTCTCCGGTCGGGTCTTCCTGTCTGACCAGCGGGGCTTGGTCCAGACGCTCTGGCAGCCTGCCCAATCCATCCAGGGGACGACCGCGAACACCCACTTCTACACGGGAGTCGATACGACCCGGGGGCCGGATCCGGTCGACGCCGAGCGGATCTTTCCCATCGCCGCCGGCGGGCTGCAGGTGTTATTGCTCATCGCGGCGAGCGTCATCAGCGGCATCCGGCTCTGGGAAACGCGAAACGGGTAACACACCCCTCCGCCAACGGCGAGTATGGAGTTAAGGCCGTACGATTCCGATGCCGATCGCGATGGCCTATGGTCGCTCAAACGGGCCTTCGAACTCGAGCTCGGAACCGGTACCGGCGACGACGAGAAACGGTCGGCCTACGAGGCGAAGCTGACGGGCGAGTACCGGGATCGGTATCTGGACTGGGTCGACCGGTGTCTCTCGGCCGAACCACGGAGCGTTATCGTCGCCGAGGCCGAGGAACTCGTCGGATACGTGTTCGTCCTTCCCGAATCGATGGCAATGATCTGGGATGCGGCGGTCCTCAACGAGATCTACGTCAGGCCTGCCCATCGCGGTGGCGACGTGGCGGATGAGCTCCTGGCTTCGGCCCTCGAGGTCGCCCGTGGACAGTCACTGCCGCTCGACCGACTGGTCCTCGACGTCGATCCAACCAACGAGCGGGCAGCGGCCTTCTACCGGAAGCACGGGTTCACCCCCTGGGGCGAGATGGTGGCCAGGCCGCTCAACGAATGAGCGCCGACAGGGTTCCGCCGATCCCGCCGAACAGGATCGGATAGACCAGGCCGGCCAGGAGCACTGCCGGGAGGAGGTCCGGCGCGATCTGGGCCCCGGTATCGGCGATCTGCTGGGCGAAGAGGAGCGTCCCTGCCGCCGCCAACGGAAGGTAGCCGACGCCGACCGCCGCCCCGTGGATGGCGGCGCGGCCGGCCACGATGGCGTCGTTTCGGTACGCGACGCCGGCGCCGGCGAGGATGAGGACGATCGGGACGGCCACCATGAGGACCCACCCCTGGTCGGTGCTCGCGAGGAAATCCACGAACGACGGCCCCCCCGGCCCCGGGACACGGGTTCGGACGAAGTGGGCGTTGTAGAACAGCCAGCCGACGCCCCGCCATGTCGGGATGGCGTCGGCCCCGAGGAAGGTCGCGATGATGTTGATCCCCTGAAGGGCGTCGGCGACGGCAGGGGCCTTCCACAGGTAGGTGAGGAGGTAGCTGGTCAGGTACGAGACGGCGCCACTTAGGGCGCCGAAGCCGAGCATCGCGACCGTCCCGTCGTCACCGCCATCCGGTGCCATTGGGCTGTGGTGGGCGACCGACGGTAAGGTCCTTCTGGGTCGATGTGGCGGTACCCGGTGACCTTTACCACGCCCGGCCGAATGCCGATGCGATGTTGGTTCTCGGCGATGCCCATGCCGATGACCCCGATAACCGCCGGGCCCTCCTGGACGTGTATCGGTCGGTCGACCCCGCCGTGGCCATCCAGACCGGCGATCTGCTCTACTATGATCTCCCCGAACCGACATGGTTCATCGCGGGGAACAACGAAGACTTTGACATCATCGACGCCCTGCGATCGGGGGAAGCGCCCGATGGTGTCTCCAACGTTCACCTCTTGGACAGCTCGATCGTCGAGCGTGACGGGCTCCGGATCGCGGGGCTCTCGGGAAACTTCGCCCCCACCCGGTTCGAGAAGGCCCGGTCGGATCTCCAAGGCGACCGACGTCGGCACTTCGTCGAAGCCGATATCGAGCACGCCAAATCCCTCGAAAACGTCGACGTGTTTCTCGTCCATGAGGCCCCACACGGGCTGTTGGATGCCGACGGATACGATCCCGGCTGTGTCCACGTCGATGACGTTCTCAGAACGGTCGAACCCGACCTCTGTCTCGTCGGCCATCATCACGAACACGCCGAGAGCACCTTCGGCCCCACGCGGGTCGTCGCCCTTACGCCGGTGTGGGAGGGGTATTACCTGTTGGACCCGGAGACCCTCGAACTCGATCGGCGGGACCGATCGGGACAATGAGGCTGGCCCTCGAAGCCGTCTCGACGACGGTCAGCAATCCCTGACTCCTTCGCCACGGTGAACGGTGGAGACGACGCGGACGCTTGACTTTACGGTCGCCTACGCGATCGGGCGTGGACCGATGATCGCGGCCGGATTCTCTCGCTGTCCGGCACTACCGTCGCCGAAATCGGGGCCAGTATTGTCATCGCGTTCCTCATCGCCGGTATCACGGCGGCAGCCTATTTGGAATTCGGATCGATATATTCAGGGAGCGGCAGCGGTAACCTCTTCGCCTCCCGGACGCTCACATCGGATTCCGTCGTCTCCACCTTGGGCGTGCGGCCCTTTCCGGACTACTCGGCGTCCACCGCGTTCTCCCTCGCCAGTATGGTCGAGTGGGACCACGAGTTCGTCTTCCCCCGCCGGGCCGGGCGTGAAGGCCTCCGTCGAAGCCGTCGCCGTGCTGAGCTACCGCTTCCTCCGGGTGTTCATCACCGGTCGGTAACCGCCCCGTCCCGCAACCCCTAAACTGGGAGCCGATCAACCCATCAGCAATGGATTGGACGGAGCGGTACCGCCCGTCGACCCTCTCGGAGGTCCGCGGCAACGACAAGGCCCGTGACGCCCTCCGTGAGTGGGCCGAGTCGTGGGACGACCACCGGGAGGCCGTCATCCTCTACGGGAGCCCCGGCGTCGGGAAGACCTCGGCCGCCCATGCCCTTGCGAACGATTTCGACTGGGACGCCATCGAGCTCAACGCTTCCGACCAGCGGACGAAGGACGTCATCGAACGCGTCGCGGGCGAGGCCGCGATGAGCGGGACGCTCACAGCCGGCGGGAGCGGCCGCAAGCTGGTCATCCTCGACGAGGCCGACAACATCCATGGGAACTACGACCGCGGGGGGACGCGTGCGGTCTCGTCGCTGGTGAAGGAGGCGAACCAGCCCATCGTCCTCATCGCGAACGATTACTACGAGATGAGCCGGGGCCTGCGAAACAACTGCCGGGATATCGAGTTCCGCGACGTGTCCGCACGGTCGATCCTCCCCGTCCTGCGGGATATCTGCCGGCGGGAGGAGATCGAATACGAGGACGAGGCGCTGGAAGCCATCGCGGAGAAAAACGCCGGGGACCTCCGGTCGGCGATCAACGACCTCCAGGCCCTGGCCGAGACCTCGGCGGTCCTCCGGGCGGACGACGTCGTGATGGGCGCGCGCGACCGGAGCGAGGGCATCTTCGAGTTCCTCGATGTCGTCTTCAAGGAGGGCAACGCGGAGACGTCATTGACAGCGTCCTATGATGTCGACGAGACGCCGGACGACCTCATCGGGTGGATCGAGGACAACGTTCCGAAGGACTACCAGGGAAGCGAACTGGCCGGCGCCTATGGCTTTCTCGCCAACGCCGACCGCTGGCTCGGCCGGGTGCGGGCCACGCAGGACTATTCGTACTGGCGCTATGCGGCCGACAACATGACCGCGGGCGTGGCGGCAGCGCGCGAGGGCCAGAAGGGCGGGTGGACGCGGTACGGCCCCCCGAGCTTCTGGCGGAAACTCGGGTCGTCCCGGTCAGCCCGGGAGAAGCGCGACTACGTCGCCCGCCGGATCGCCCAGCAGTCGGGCGTGAGCATGGGGAGCGCCCGTCGATCGATCCTCCCGTTCCTGGCTACCATGACCCACCACTGCAAGAACCGCGAGCTGACGGTCGCGATGGCCGCCGTATACGACCTCGACGCCGAGCACGTCGCCTTCGTCACCGGCAGCGGGGAGGACACCAACAAGGTCCAGTCGATCGTCGAGGACGCGGCCGAGCTCCGGGCGGCGACGATGGAGGAGCACTCCGGCGGGGCCTTCGCGGGCCAAGCCGACCTCGAGATCGATGACGGCGAGGTCGAGGCGGATGCGGCGGACGACGACCGGGAGGCAACGGAGCCTGATTCCCAGTCCGGCCTCACCGACTTCACCTGAGGGTCAGTCGTCGGCGGTGGGCCTATCGGCGGATGTCGAAGATGGCGGGTTCTCGGGGGGTTCCTCGTAGGCCCAAAGCGTCGCGGCGACCAGGGCCGTAAAGAGCAGGACACCGGTGCCGTAGTGGGCGACGCTGATCAGCGGTTCCAGGAAGAGCCGATGCTCGCCGGTGAACAGCCGGGCCTTGAGGACGGTCAGGGCGCCGAGGATCGCCTGAAATGGCAGCATCACGAGGGCGATCCCCGCCGCCTGCGTGATCCGGGACTGGGTTCCATAGGTCCGGTAGTACCGGTAGACGGTGTAGATGATCAGGAGGCCGACGACCAGGGCAATCAACCGGTGGAACCATTCGATCGCGCTGGGGATGTTGGCGGGGAACAGGCCGAACACCGCACCGTCACACAGGGGCCAGTTCATCCCACAGGAGAGGTCGGCGCCGACCTCTTTCGTGTAGACCCCGATCAGGAGGAGGATGAAGGTCACCCCGGTTGTCAGGGCCGACAGCCGCCGGAGGCGCATATCGCCGCTTCACCGGCGACATATTTGGGTCGTTCGATCCACGGTTTTCGTCGACTGTCGAACGGAAAATTCGACGGCAAGGACAGGTTTTTACGCCGGCGCGCGGTCTCGCTAGCGCATGGGACTGGACGAGGACGCCCTGGACTACCACCGATCTGACCCTCCCGGGAAGATCGAAATCGCCACGACGAAACCGACGAACACCCAGCGGGATCTC
>CAYOLR010000044.1:0-15345 GCA_964404815.1 uncultured Halobacteriales archaeon | reverse complement strand
GGCGGCTTGGGCGTTGAACCCGAGGCTCCCAGCCTTGGCACTCCCGACAAGGTTCTTCCGTGTGTTCACGTCGGCGATGCCATCGGCCGTGGTATTGAGGCGTTCCTCGACGACGGCCGCGGGGACGAGGACGTCGGCCGTGACCGTCCGACCCCGACCCTCGATGGCGTTGATGGCGGCGGGTTTCTTGTCCGTACAGAGATTGCCCGAGAGGGCGACCAGCCTGGCCGGCGTCTCCGCCTCCACGACGTCGCAGGCCTCCTCCGTCGCGATGGTGGCCATGTTCATCCCCATGGCGTCCTTCGTGTCGTAGACGAACCGGAGGAACACGGCATCCCCCACCACGTAGGGGCGGACCCGCGTTAGTTCCCCGTGACTGGTCGTCGACTCGGCGGCCGCCTTGAGCCGGTCGTGGTTGTCGTGAACCCACTCGACGACCGCCTCCGCCTCGGCGACGTTGCAGACCTGAAAGGCCGGTGCTCTTGTCATTCCTGCCTCGACGACCCGGGCCGTCGCGCCACCGGCCCGGCTGATCGTCGAACACCCGCGGTTCACGCTCGCGACCAGCGCCCCCTCCGTCGTCGCGAGGGGGAGGTAGTATTCGCCCGAGGCGGCGGCGCCGTCGACGCGCACCGGGCCCGCGACGCCCATCGGGACTTGGGCGGCCCCGATGAAGTTCTCGATGTTCGCCTCGGCCTCTTCCGGATCGAACGCGTACGCTCCGACGGTGCTGGTATCGGCGGCCGTCTCGTCCGCCAGGAGGCGACGCCGGGCCTCGGCCGCCGTTCGCGCCCCCGCCTCCGACTCGAGTTCGTGAAGGCGGAGCACGCCCCGGCGCACACGATCGGCGAGCTCAGCTGGATCCATATCCACGCCTGTGAGCGCGAGACCTAACGTGTGGCGGTTTGGCGGGTTAGGGTTCGTCCACGCCGGCGAACTCGAAGCGCGCGCCACCCGCGGGCGATTCGGTCGCCGCGACGGTCCATCCGTGGCCCTGGGCGATCTCGTCGACGATCGCCAACCCGATCCCGGTCCCACCGTCCGTTGAGGAATACCCCAGCTCGAACAATTGTTGGGGGTTCTGGTCAGGCAGCCCATCGCCATCGTCTTCGACGAAAAAGCCGTCGGCAGTGCTGCCGACCCTGACGGTTACGTCGGCGCCGCCGTGTTCGACGGCGTTCCGGAACAGGTTTTCGAACAGCTGTTGGGTCCGGTCTCGGTCGGCCATGATCGCTCGGGTGTCCCCCGCAATCTCGAGGTTGGCCGTCTCAGTGGCGACCGCGGACCAGGCCGAGGAGGCGACCGACGACAGTTCGATCGGCATCGGCTCACCCACGGTTCGTCCCTCCCTGGCCAGCGCCAACAGGTTCTCGATGAGCCGATCCATGCGGTCGACGGCGCGTTCGATCGCGTCCAAGTGCTCGTCGACGTCCTCGTCGTCACGGGCCAGCGTAACGTGGCCATCGATGAGGTTCAGCGGGTTCCGGAGGTCATGGGAGATGACGCGGGCGAATTCCTCGAGCCGTTCGTTCTTCCGAGCGAGTTCGTGCTCGCGATCCGCCCGATCCAGGGCTGCCGCGGCGTCACGGGCCAGGATCTCGATGAGGTCGCGGGTCGATCGGTCCAACTTGGTCACGGTGGCGAAACCCACGCTCAGGAGGCCATGGTCGCCGAGGGGGACGAACAGCACGGTCCGGAGCGGGGTCTCCGGATGCGCCGCCGCCTCGAGCGATTGGTAGTCATCGATCAGGACCGCTTCATCGCCCCGATAGACGTCCATCTCGAAGGTCCCGGATTCGATCGGGCCGACGGTCTCCTCCTGGCCGCTGGCGAACGTGGCGGCGGAGTTGGTGGCCGCCATCGGCCGGAGGCAGTCGTCCTCCGAATCGTACGACCAGACCGCAGTCAACGGCTGATCGATCACCTCTTCGGCGATGGCGACGGCGACGTCGGCGATCTCCTGTGGAGTTTCAGCAGTGGCGAGCTGCCGGGAGGCCTCGTTGAGCCGTTCGAGCCGCTGTTCGTGGCGAACTCGGTCGGTCACGTCGAGGGCGACCCCGGTGGTCCGGATGAGCTCACCGTCGTCGTCGAACGTCGGTTGGTACCAGACGTCGAACATCCTGTCACCGACAGGAACCGTGGTGCTGAATTCTTCGCCCGAGAGGGCCCGCTCGGCCATCTCCAGAACCTCGTCGAACCCCTCGTAGACGTCAAAGGCCGATTCGCCGACGACCTCACCGGACTCCAGGCCGAGCGACTCCAATCCCCGGCCTTCGGAGAGGGTGAACGTGCCCTCGTCGTCGAGGGCAAACAGGACGATGGGAGCGTTCTCGATAACCGCCTCTAGCTGCTTCAGGTGCTCGTCACGACCCGGAACGTCCATTATATCAGATTCTCGTAGCATCCGATATAAGGTTATGCCGCAGGCGATTGGGGCGGTCCCAATGGTTAACGCGGCCGCCACCCAGGTTTCGGACATATGACCGAGGCGGCCGATCTCATCCTCATCGATGGCGAGGTTCATACCCTCGGCGACCCAGATCGCACGGCCGAGGCGCTCGCCGTCCGGAACGGGACCATCGTTCGGGTCGGAACCACCTACGAAGTGACCTTCCTGGAGGGGGTCGACACGACCGTCATCGACCTCAATGGTCGGGTGGCGATCCCCGGGTTCATCGACGCCCACACCCATCTCGAGATGCTCGGACGGTATCTGGTCCACGCCGACCTCAGGGGGGCGGCCGGGCCGGCAGAGTGCCTCGATCGATTGTCGGCGACGGACGAGGGGTCGGACTGGATCCTCGGGTTCGGCTTCGACGAGAGCACCTGGGACGAGTCCCGATATCTCACCCGTGAAGATCTCGACCGGGTGAGCGAGGAGCGGCCGGTTGTCGCGTTTCGGGAAGACATGCACGTGGCCTCGGTCAACAGCGTCGTTCTGGAGCGGTTCATGTCCGAGATGCCCCCGGCGGACGTCGAGGAGGCCGCCGGCTCGCCGACCGGTGTCCTCGTCGAGGGGGCGGTCGACGTCCTCTACCGCGCGATCGAACCCGATCGGGCGGAAACGGAATCACTGATTCGCGCCGCCCAGGACTACGCCCTTGCGAGGGGGGTAACCGGTGTCCACGAGATGGTTAGACGGTCCCACGCCCCCGCGGTCTACCGTGGTCTCAATCGACGTGGCGATCTCAAGCTCCGGGTCCGCCTCAACTACTGGGCCGACCACCTTGACGCGGCGATGGAGACGGGACTCCGGACGGACCACGGGACCGACCGGCTGCGCGTGGGTGGGATCAAGACCTATACTGACGGGAGTTTCGGCGGCCGGACGGCCAAACTCTCCGACCAGTACGCCGACGGCGATGGCACGGGTCAATGGGTCGTCGATCCCGATGAGCTGCAGTCGATCGTCAAAACGGCGACGGACTATGGGTTCCAACTGACTGCCCACGCCATCGGCGATGCTGCCGTCGATGCCGTGTTGGCCGCCTACGAGGAGACGGAAGAACCCGGGCGGGCTCGCCACCGGATCGAACACGCAGAGCTCACCGAAGGCGACGCGGTCGATCGGATGGCCGACCTGGGCGTGGTCGCGTCGGTCCAGCCGAACTTCCTCAAATGGGCACGGGATGGCGGCCTCTATGATGACCGGCTGGGGCCGGACCGACGGCGGCGAACTAACCGGTATCGTGATCTCCTGGATGCTGGTGTCCCCGTGGCCTTCGGTTCCGATTGCATGCCGCTGGACCCGCTCTTCGGGATCCACCAGGCGGTCACCGCCCCCGAAGACAGCCAACGGCTATCGGTCACCGAAGCCCTTCGAGCCTACACACGGGGCGGGGCCTACGCCGGGTTCGACGAGGATCGTCTCGGGACCATCGCCGTCGGCAACGCGGCGGACCTGGTGGTGCTGGAGGAGTCCCCGTGGACGGTGCCCGACCGTCTCGACGAGAGCGGCGTGGCCCTGACCATCGTCGACGGGGCCGTCTGTTACGAGGACAGTGATAGAATAAGTTGTATCAGCTTTTAATTTGATTATAATCACACGAACGTCTGATTTGATAACGATTCACACGTAACTTTTTACTGAAATCATCACATAATATCACACGGAGGTGTACCAGGATGGCGCTGCCAACCACACCAGCAAGTTCCTGGATGCAGGACTTCGACCTCCCGTCCCAAGTGTTCGGTATCGGCACTGACGATTACGAACTCTACGAGGAGGACGACGCGTTCGTGCTGAGTATCGAGATGCCGGGCTTCGAACGTGAGGAGATCGACGTTAACTTCTACGAAGGCCGGCTGCATGTCGCCGCCGAAAGCGAAAACGAGAGCCGCGGCCAGAAGAAAACCTATCACCGGACGTTCCGACTCCCGAAGGAGATCGAACCCGAGGAGATCTCCGCGCGGTACCGAAACGGCGTCCTCGAGGTCATCCTCCCCATCCTCACGGGCGCCGTGAACCGTGGCCACTCGATCGAGGTCGAGGGCTAACGGTCGCTCCGTCGCTGTTTTATTCGCGGGGTTCGGTCCGAGGCTCGAGTAACGACCGGCCCGTCATCGCGTCCGGACGGTCGATCCCCAGGAGTGCCAACAGCGTCGGCGCGATATCGGCCAACCCGCCGTCACGCCTGATCATCATCCCGCCGTCAGTGCCGTCCGATGCCAGGTAGATCAGCGGGACCGGGTTGTAGGTGTGGGCGGTATGGGGATCATCGGGCGTTCCCATGTCGTCGGCGTTTCCGTGATCCGCCGTGATCAGCACGTCAGCGCCGGCCGTTTCGAGGGCCTCAACCAGCCGGCCGAGCTGTTCGTCGACGGCTTCGACGGCCCGGACGGCCGCGTCGAAGTCACCGGTATGGCCGACCATGTCGGGATTGGCGTAGTTGAGGACCAGCACGTCTGTATCGGTCTCCCGGACGATATCGATGGCCCGATCGGTGACCTCGGGGGCACTCATCGCGGGTTGGAGGTCGTAGGTCGGGACCGGCGGGCTCGGGACGATCTCCCGGCGTTCCCCATCGAACTCGACCTCCCGGCCACCGTTAAGGAAGTACGTGACGTGGGCGTATTTCTCCGTCTCGGCGATGCGGAGCTGGCGCAACCCGTGATCGGCCAGCACCGCACCGAGGATGTCCTCTGGAATGCGCGTCTCGAAGGCGACCGGAAGGTCGAACGTCTCGTCGTACGCCGTCATCGTCACCACCTCGGTCGCCGGCGGGTCCGTCTCGAAGGGCCAGGCCGGGTCGATATCCGCGAGCATCCGGACGAGCTGCCGCATTCGGTCCGCCCGGAAGTTGAAGGTGAGGACCGCGTCACCGTCCTGGATCGCGGGCCCACCCTCGATCAGCGTGGGTTCGATGAACTCGTCGGTCTCGCCACGGTCGTAGGCCGCGTCGACCGCCCGGGCGGCCGTCGCCGCCGTATGCTCGGCCTCCCTGTCGACGAGCGCCTCGTAGACCTGCCTGGTCCGTTCCCAGTTCTCGTCGCGGTCCATGGCATAGTATCGGCCGGCGACGGTAGCGACCTCGCCGGTTCCGGCGTCCTCGATCACCGCCGCCAACTCATCGACGTACTCCCGTCCCATCGTGGGCGGGGTATCCCGACCATCGGTGAAGACGTGCGTGACGGCTTCCATCCCCCGGTCGGCGGCCATCCGGATGAGCGCGTGGAGGTGTGCCTGATCCGAGTGGACTCCGGCATCGCTCACTAGCCCCATGAGGTGGACCCGACCGTCTGGTCCTGCGGCGTGGAAAGCCGATTCGAGCGTTTCGTTCCCGAAGAATTCGCCCGATTCGATCGCCCGGTTGATCCGCGTATGGGCCTGCTCGACGATCCGGCCGGCGCCGATCGTGAGGTGGCCAACCTCCGAGTTCCCGAGGCCGCCCTCGGGAAGCCCGACGCTTCGGCCCCAGGCGGTGAGTGTTCCGAAAGCGCCGGCCTCCCGGTAGCGATCGAAGTTCGGGGTCGCCGCCGAGCGGACGGCATCGAGGTGATCGTGGTCGGCAAGGGCCCACCCGTCGAGCACGATCAGCGCCGCGTCCATGCTCCCGGTTCGGCCCCCGGCGCTCAAGGAGCCTTCGCATCGCCGGTTCCGCGACCTACATACGCCGGGAGGCCCAATAGTTGGGTATGTCGAGCGACCTGGAGACGGCTACCCTCGCCGGCGGGTGTTTCTGGTGTATCGAGGCGGCCTTCGAGGAGCTAGCCGGCGTCGAGTCGGTCACGTCGGGGTATGCGGGCGGCCACGTCGAGGACCCGAGCTACGAGGCCGTGTGTCGCGGGGAAACCGGTCACGCCGAGGTGGTCCAGGTCGAGTACGACCCGGCCGTGATCACCTACGAGGACCTCCTCGAGGTGTTCTTCACGATCCACGACCCGACGCAACTCAACCGGCAGGGACCGGACGTCGGCACCCAGTACCGGTCGGCGGTCTTCTACCACGACGACACCCAGCGCGAGACGGTCGAGACCTACGTGGAAGCACTCGAGGCGAGCGGGAGTTACGACGACCCGGTCGTCACCGAAATCGAACCCCTGGAGGTCTTCTATCCCGCCGAGGACTACCATCAGGACTACTTCGAGAAGAACCCGGATCAGGGCTATTGCCGGATCAATGTCGCCCCGAAGGTCGAGAAGGTCAGAACGGAGTTCGCCGACCGGATCGCCGCTGAATAGCACCCCGCTCGCGTAGGTTTTTATCGTCGTCGACCCCAGCCCCAACCGTGACGCTCGATCCGGTGCACTTCGATGGAATCGTCAGCCTGGCCGAGCGCATCAGGCCCTCGGTCGATCAGGAGGAGCACCGCGACTTCGCCAAGACGGTCTGGGACGAGTTCCTCGACCCGCTGTGGGACGACGACATCGAAGTGATCGAACCGATCGGCGAACAGCGGCGGCGCCGCGTCCCCATCGAGGATGCCGCCCTCCAGGCCGATCCGTTCCCGACCACCCACGGCCTCGACTCCGGGACGATCAACCCCACCACGTTCAAGAACGGCCTCGTAATCGACGTGGCCCAGGCCGCCATGGCGGCCGACCCGACCGACCTCGAGCTCCATCGCGGCCGGACGGTCGTCGCGACCGTCCACGCCAACGACGTCACCGTCGACGTGGATGGCGACGAATGGCTCATGGACGACGACGGGTATGCCCGCCGCCGGATCCTCCAAGCACCACGAATGGACCGGTTCGAGCAACTGGTCGTGCACGTCCTCTCGCTCTATCTCGCCGAGAGCGAACACGCTAGCCTGAACGCGGAGGTCGTCGACGACCTCCTCATGCTGGACGGCCCGCTGTACCCGAAAGGACTCCTCGAGTGGAAGGGTCGGGACTCCCGCCTCGAGGACCTCCTGGTCGAGGAGAAACCGCGCGATGTGGTCGGAAACTACCTCGACCTGGTCGAGACGTTCGTCGCGCGCGACGTACCCCTCATCGGATTCGTCAAGGAACCCACGACGCGGACGCTCACCAGGGCCGTCCGGTCGGGGCAGGGGCACGCCCCCTGGGTGAACGATGCCGCGTTCTTCAAACAGCTCCTCGAACGGCGCGAGGGTGACGACCGCCGGACCGACGCGCTCACGGCCACGAACTGGTTCGTGTCGCGGGGCGGTGCCGACCGCGTCCTCTCCGCCGAGGGTAACGCCCTCGGGCTCGAACGCGCGCTCGATCCCGCCGAATACGAAGTGACCTTCTGTATGGTCTACGACCCCCGCGAGGACCAGCTCTTCCGGATCGAGGCCCCCCTGGCGTTCACGCGGGACCGCGAAAGCCGCGAGCGACTCACCCGGCAGGTCCTGCAGGGGATCGCTCTGAAGCGCGGGCCCCCGCCCGCCGTCGCCAAGGCCGACGAACTGGCCCGCATCAGCCGTGAGGAAAAGGTCGCCCTCCAGGACGCCCTGGAGGAGGCGTTCGATGCCGAACGGGAACGGTCCTTCGACGAGGTCCGCTGGGGGCCGGCCCTCGGTTACTGAGGGGCGCGATCGACCGCGAGCGTGACGGCGGCGCGGTCGACGCCGATCCGCTCGAACTGCGTGAGGATGTGCTCTTTGGCCTGGGTCAGGGCGCGGTCCCGGTCCTCGAACCCCCGGGGCAGCGGGCGTTCGAACGCGATCCTGACCTCGCGCCCGTCGATCCGCTGGCGCTGGCCGCCGCTCTCGACCGCGTAGAACTCGTCACAAAGCCAGACGTACGGTGCGTCCTCGTCTGGCGCCCCCCGAAAGGTGGGCGCGTGTTCCCCGCGCTCGTAAAGCGTCCCCGTGAGACAGGTTCCGCCGGCCTGCCCCTGGACCTCCAACATGTCCGGGCCTGAGGGCCCCCGGCGAATAAACCCAGCGGGGACTCAGGAATCCAACCGATCGCGACGGAGTCGATCGGCCGCGGTCCGAACCGTCCGGCCGTCGACGGCCACGTCGACCGATTCGAGGGCGATCCGGTCGAGCGTTCGCTTGGCGCCGTCGGCACCGTCAACGAACGCCTCGAACGCGTCGACGAGCGCCCGCCGGTCGGCTCCCGGAATCCGCCGGGGATCCGGGATCGGGAGCCCCGCGGTCTCGTAGGTCATCAACTGGAGCATGCCGGCCTCGTTCCGCCCCCGGACCTCCATGCTTGCCCGGACGAGCGAGGTGTTGAGGAGCGCGACGAGCACGTCCGGGTCGACGCCGCCGGCGGCGGTAATGCAGTCGATCGCGTTCGACGGCGTGGCCCCCGCCCGGTTACGAATGACGAACAGCCGCTCCCGGAGCAGTTTTGGCACGAACGCGTCGGGGGTGGGAAGGTCGCCGAGGTCGAACCAGACCGGCCGTTGTCGACAGGTCCGGCCATCGTGCCACCCCTCGGCCTCGGCGTGTTCGAGATACTCGACAATCCCGTCGAATCCGTCGTTCGCGAGGTCGGTCACGACCGAGTCGGCCGTGGGCTCGTCCGCCCGGGTCGAAACGTAGGGGTTGACGTCGATCAGCCACCGATGGATATCTGATTCGGTGAGGGCAGGGGTGTCGATTTCGCGGAGACTCTTGACGGCCGGAGTGAGGAACCGGCTCTCGATGTCCCACCGGGTTCGGTCGGATCGATCGACGAAGAAGAACCGGTTCGCTCCGGTCATCACGCCTCGGGAGACGGCTGCGACGGACTCCAGCGAAACGATCCCGTCGGTGTCGTCGAGGTCGAGCAGCCACTCCGGAGCGGTAAAGAAGCGATCGAGTTTCCCGGGATCGAGGGTCCCCTGAGGCCTCGAAACCGCACCGATGTCTCGACCGGTTGCCCCATCCGTCGGCCTTTCGATCGGCACGGGGTCGTCCGGCGAGCCGGTGACGAACCGGACCGTCGCGTCGTTCCTCGATTCCCCGTCGACCTCCCGGGTCGCCAGGAGGAGGCAGGTCTCGACGAGGGCGTCGTCGAAGGCGGTTCCGAGGTCGACGACGGCGTTCACCGCATAGTGGTCGAAGAGAAACCGCTGGAGGTGCTCCCCGTAGTCGCTCATGAGCCACTTGGTCGGCAGGACGAACGCCAGGCGACCACCCGGCGTGAGGAACCGTGTCGCCTGGGTGACGAAGTAGACATACGCATCGCTCCGACGGCTGATTGCCTGGTCTCCGTCGAGGTAGGGCGTCCGACCCGCCGGGCCGAACGACGCCAGGTGAGCCCGATAGTGCTCGGCGTCGTCCGCCAGGGATTCGCCCCGGACGAACGGCGGGTTACCGATGACGGCGTCGAACTGCCCGACCGGCGGAGCGTCAGTCGCGTCATCGAGTTGCGTTCCGGCCGGCGGACGGGCCCCAGGCTCAAGGTCGAAAAACGACGTATTGATCGACGTGAACCCGGCGTGATACCCGTCGGCGAGGGCCAGGCGGTGCCGGGCGAGTTCGAGCGGGATCCGTTTGAGGTCGACGCCGACCAGCCGGGCGTCGGCGGGCTCGACTGACCGGTGTCGGAGTGCCCTCGCCGCGGCCACGAGAAAGCTCCCGGATCCGGCGCCCGGATCCAGGACGGACAGCCGGTCACCCACGCCCGCAATCGCCCACTCGGCCGCCGCTTCCGCGACCGGCATCGGCGTATAGAACTGACCGTGTCCCCGGCGGTCGGCTTCGTCGCGCGTTGCCTCGTAGAGCCGGCCGAGCGGATCGTTCCCGAGGGACACCGACCCGTCGCCGAGGACGGCGTCGAGCGATGCCGCCGGATTTCGGGTGTCAGGGAACGATGGTGGTGACAGGGGGTCTCCCGCGCTGGACAGTGCTGCCGGGAGATCGTCCCGCTCGTTCGTGAGCGCCTGGGCGATCCGCAGGTGGGCGTAGAGGTCGGCCGACCCATCAGCGTCCCCGTCGGCCGCCTCGGCATACGCCGACATCAGGTCGGCATGCGCCCGGGTAAGCGGCTCGATCGACGGGTCCGTCGCCATCGTTGTCCGGGGTGTTCGCGCGGGGACGGTTAAATCACCGTCGCCGAGCCATCAGCCGTGCCACGATCGCCGCGCTCACGAAGAGGCCCACCGAGATGCTGGCGAAGGCGAAAACGTATGACAACCGCTCGGCCGCGAGGCCGATATAGGTCGGGCCGAGGCTGGCGATGAACATATAGACCGTCCGAAACGCGCCGAAGTTCCCACCCATGTCGTCCGCCGGGAAAGCGTCCATGAGGTGTGCCTGCATCACCGTGGGATAGGCCATCAACCCGGCCGCGAACACCACGACGCCGAGCAGGATGACCGGGACGGACCCCGCGAACGTCACCACGGCGAGCCCGAGTCCGGAGAGGCCCGCCGCGATCGCCCCCACGCGGAGGCGGTCGAACCGGTCGCTGAGCCCGCCCGCGTACGGCATCGCGACGATACCGACGAGATACGGGAGGGCGAAACTCGCGCCGGCGAGCGTCGGCGAGAAGGCCTTCTCGGCCTGGAGGAACGTCGGGAGGAAGCCGAGTACCCCGTTCCAGGTCAGAATCACGAGCGTGTACGAGGCGACGAGCCAGCGCATCTCAGACGTGCCGAACACCCGCCGAATGCCGCCGATGACGTCGAGCTCGACCCGCGCAACGACGTAGGGTTCCCGGCTCCAACGGTGGAGACCCAGCATCGCCCCGACGAGCAGGACGATCACTGGGAGGAACGCCGTCTGCCAGGTCGCGATCGACAGGACGACCACCGCTATACCGGCCGCCACCGCACTCCCGATGTTCCCAGCCGCCTGGTTGATCCCGAAGGCCTGGCCCCGCTTTTCGACGTAGAGGTCGGACAGCAGGGCACGCATCGACACGATGTACGCACCCGCGCCGGCGCCGAGCAGCGCCGTCCCGAGCAGCAACATGAGGTAGAAACGGACGCTCAACAGCGTCCAGGCGGCCAGCAGGGCGAATAGCAGGGCGACCACCAGGACCGTCCGCCGCGAGAGCCGGTCGGAGAGCCGGCCGGCGGGGTACTGGAGGAGGGCGAACGTCCCCCACATGACGGTGAGGGCGAACCCGGCGGTCGAGGGGGTGATCGCGAGCTCAGCGATGATTTCGGGCAGGAGCGGGGGGAGGGCCTGGCGGGCGATATTGATCCCGAAGAGGCCGAGCGCGAGGGTGATCGACACCCGGCCGGCTCGGCCGGTGAGCAGTCGTTCGGCCGGATCCCCCGCCATGACGCCGCCGAGGGAGAAGGGCTATTTATCCGTGTCCGTTCGCGCTACAGCACGCCATCGTCCTTCAGCTCGGCGGCCACCGTCCGCGTGGCCTCGATCAGGCCATCGACCTGCGCCTCCGTTATGGCGTAGGACACGTTGCCCATGCTGCCCCGGTTGAAGTAGTAGCCGTGATCGAGGAGTCGTCGGTGGTACTCGGCGATGGCGGCGCCGTCGGTCGCTTCCTTGACGTCGGTGGGGGAGTTCAGCGGCCGGTCGGCGTTGAAGACGGGCTGGATCAGCGAGCTGAATCCCAACGTCTGGCCGTCTACCCCGGCCGCCTCGAAGGCGGCGTCGAGCCCGTCCCGAAGGTGTTGGCCGAGGGCTTCGGTGTGCTCGTAGACCGGTTCCGACTCGATCACGTCCAGCGTCGCCAGCCCGGCGACGGCCGTCAGGGGATCGGTCGAATACGTGCCGCCGCCCGCGAGGACACGGTCGTCCGGCCGGGTGTCGTTGTCCGGGCGGGCGGGTTCGAAGAGATCCGCCCGGCCGGCCAGGGCGCCGGCAGGCATACCGCCCCCGACGATCTTCCCCATCGTCGTGAGGTCAGGCGTGATCCCGACGCGCTCCTGGTAGGAGCCCGGGGCGACCCGGAAGCCAGTGACGACCTCGTCGAAGATGAAGAGGGCGCCCTCGGCGCGGCACATGTCGACCAGGAACTCGAGGAAGTCGTTCGCCGGCTCCGTCCCGGCCTGTCGCGGATCGACAATGGTCGCCGAGATCTCGCCGGAATACGCCTCGAACAGTTCGGCGACCGAATCGCGGTCATTGAGTTCGAAGGCGTGGCAGTGCTCGGCCGCCCCCGGCGGGAGGCCGTTCGAGGTCGGCGCGTCGAACGGTGCGTGCACCGCGACAGAGAGGTCGGTGTTGCCGCCGTGCCAGCCGCCCTCGACCTTGAGCACGCGCGACCGCCCGGTGTGGGCCCGGGCGAGCCTGACGGCGTACATCGTCGCCTCCGTCCCGGTGACACAGAACCGCATCCGCTCGGCCGAGGGGAGCCAGTCGATGACCCGTTTGCCGAGTTCGAGCGACGGTTCGTTGGCCGCCCCGAAATGCAGGCCTTTTTCGGCCTGTCGCTGGACCGCGTCGACGACGGCCGGCGGCGCGTGACCGAGGAGGCTCGCCCCGTGGTCGTTCCACAGGTCGACGTACTCGTTCCCGTCGGTATCGCGGACGTACGCCCCGTCGGATTCCTCGAGATAGATCGGGTACGGATCGGCGTACCTGACGTTATGCGATACCCCACCGGGGAAGACCGAGAGGCCCTCCTGGTGGAGCTGTTCGCTCCCGCTCGTATCGGTTCCGAGATCGGGCTGTTGGGCCATGTTCGTCCGGTTGCGGCGTCCCGGCATTAACTGTTTACCGCGACAATCGGGGATTACAGGAGATCGCGGGCCCGTGCGACCCCGCGGAGGGTCGCTTTGGCGTGGTCGGCGGTCATCGGGCGGACGACCACCGAGGTTGCCCCGGCCGACCGGAGGTCGGCGAGGGATCCCGCGATCTCAGCCGGGCTGCCCGCAAGGAGCCAATCGGCGTCCGGCCCCCACCCGCGATAGCCGTGTTCGAGCAGCTCGGTGGCCGTTTCCCGGGCCGTTTGTCCGTCCTCGAGGACGAGGGCGTCACGGCGGACGATCACGTCACCGCCGCCGGCCGCCTCGATCCATCCGACGCGTTCCCGGATCGCCTCGAGCGGGACGTCGGCGTTCGCGACCCAGGCATCGCCCAACCGGCCGGCCCGGCGGACCGCGGGTTCGGCGGTCCCGCCGATGCAGATCCGGGGCTCGGCCGCGTCGACCGAGACGTCGTCGATGTGATAGAACTCGCCATCGAACGTCACCGCATCCTCTGACCAGAGCCGCTCCAGAACCTCGAGCAGCTCCTCGAACCGTGGCGCTCGCTCACCCATCGGGACGTCGAACGCCCGGAACTGCTCCGGCCCGTACCCGACCGCACACCAGAGGTCGAACCGGTCGGCCAGCGCGTCGAGCGTCGCGACCTGCTCGGCGACGAGGACCGGGTGGTAAAGCGGGAGCAGGAACATCGCCGCCACGGTGTCGAAGTACCCGGAGAGCCGGGCGGCCATCGGGACGTTCTGGAGGTAGCTCCCGCCCTGAACGTTGTGATGATCGCCCGCCTCGACGGAGTCGAACCCGGCCTCCGCCGCGACCGCCGCCCGGTCGAGGATGGCCGCCACCGCGGATTCCGCGCGCACGTCCGACGGATGGAAAGAGGTGATCGAGTACCCGATGTCCACCGTCATTCCACACCCGTCCCGGTAGGGGCGTCAGAGGCCGCCCGCCGCTCCACGGGGAGATCAAGCGCCTCCAACGCCTCGACCATGTGTTCGTCGTCGACGAAGCCCGCGCCGGCCTCGACGCGGTTCGAGTGGGCGAGCGCGAGGACCTCCCCCCGGCGATCGTCGGGGATGGCGTACTTGTCGACCACGAGTTCGATCGTCAACCCGTTGTTGTCGCGGGTGTACAACGAGTGAAACGCCCCGCGGTCGAACTCGCTGAACCGTTTGCCGGCCGCCTCCAGTGCCTCCTTGATGGCCGCGAGCCGGTCCGCCTCGATCCGGAAGGCGAGATGATGGACGCTCCCGATGTCCTGTCGCGGACGATCGTTGGAGGGACGGTCTTCGTTGACGAAGAACGTCAACATCCGCCCGTCGCCGGTATCGAAGAACAGGTGGGTCAGTTCCGGCTGGTCCAGATTGGGTTGTCGGAGAACCAGCGGCATACCGAGAAGGTCCCGATAGAACCCGACCGTGTCCTCGATATTGCTCCCGGTGACCGTAATGTGATCGGTCCCGGTCACCCGGATCGGGCTCTCTGGTCGCGATGCATCGACAGGCGGATCGGCCGCGTCACTCATACCGGTCGGTTGCCTACCGGTTGCCAAATAGGTCGTGGCGCCGGCGGTTTCTGCGGGCTCAGCCAAGCTCGCGTTCGACGGCGTCGATGTCCTCGCGGGTGTTCACGTTCACCCGCCACCCGTCGAGCTCGACCGTTTCGATGTGATGATCGGCCCCCATGACCAGGTCGATGGCGTCAGCCAATTCATACTCGCCCCGGTCGGAAGGTTGGACGAGGTGACAGGCGTGAAAGATCACCGGGTCGAACACGAAGAACCCGGTGGTCACGAGCGTTGACGGCGGCTCGGCGGGCTTCTCGACAAGCCCCGTGACCTCGCCGTCCTCGTCGATAGAGAGGACGCCGGTTTCCCGAGCGGCCGCCGGCGTGACCGTCTCGACCAACAACGTCACCGTGGCCCCGGACTCGTGATGGCGATCGAGGGCCTCCGCCAGATTGGCGCGGAAGACGTTATCGCCGTTCAAGAGGACGAAATCGTCGTCGATATGCGGTTCGGCCTGCAACAGCGCATGGGCCAAGCCCAGCCGTTCTCGCTGGTGGACGTAGGTGATGGGGATGCCGTCGAATTCGTCACCGTAACGGTCGATGATCGCCTCGGCACGATAGCCGACCACGACCACGAGTTCGTCGATGCCGATCGAGGTCAGGGCGTCGAAGCAGTGATCGAGCAGCGGCTGTCCCGCGACCTCGACAAGTCCCTTCGGGATCTCGTCGGTCAGGGGCTCGAGCCTGGTCCCTTCGCCGGCAGCGAGGACGACAGCCTGCATGACCCGGTCTCGGATCGACGCTCCCCTGAATCTTGTGTTTGTCGCGGA
>CAYOLR010000043.1:0-16495 GCA_964404815.1 uncultured Halobacteriales archaeon | reverse complement strand
TCGACGCCTACCTCGACGCGACGGACGCCACCCACGACCACCTCTCGCGCGTGGCCGTGAAGAACCACGCCAACGGGGCGAACAACCCGAAGGCCCACCTCGGGTTCGGGTGTTCGATGGACGACGCCCGATCGGCCCCGACGGTCGCCAGCCCGCTGAACCTCTATGACTGCTGTCCCACCTCGGACGGCGCCGCGGCCGCGCTGATCGCTAGCGAGGACGTCGCCCGGGACGTCTCCGACGACCCCATCCGCGTGGCCGGGGTCGGCGCGGCGAGCGGGCGTGTCGGGTTGTTCCAGCGCGACACCTATGCCTCGATCCCGGCGACGGTCGAAGCGGGGAAACGGGCGTTCGCGGACGCCGGCGTCGACCCATCGGTGCTGGACTTCGCAGAGCTCCACGACTGTTTCACCGTCGCCGAGCTGATGGCCTACGAGGACCTCGGCTTCTGCGATCGGGGCGAGGCGCACACCCTGATCGACGACGGCACCACCGAGCTGGACGGGGACCTCCCGGTGAACCCCTCCGGCGGGTTGAAATCCAAGGGACATCCCATCGGTGCGACCGGAACCGGCCAGGTCGCCGAAGTGTACAAACAGTTCCGTGGCGAGGCCGGCGGCCGGCAGGTCGACGGCGCCCGGCGAGCGCTTACCCACAACGTGGGCGGGAGCGGCGGGGCCGTGGCCGTTCACATCTTCGAACGGGAGGGTGCCGCATGACCCGGATCGCCACAGTGGGGGCCTACGCCCCGGCGCTCCGGGTGTCGAGCGATGCCTTCGAGGATGCCTGGGGCTCGTTCGACGCGCCGGGCGTCGAGACGAAGGCGGTCCCGGACGCCGACGAGGACGCGCTGACGCTGGGCGTCGAAGCCGGCCGTCGGGCCCTCTCGGCAGGGGACCTCGAGCCGGAATCCGTCGACTGGTTGGGCTTCGCGACCACGACGCCACCCGTGGACGAGGGCGACCTGCTGCCACGACTCGCGAGCCTGCTCGGCGTGTCCCCGGCACGGACCGCCCACTTCGGCGGGAGTACCCGGGCGGGCATCCAGGGGCTCGTCGCCGGGATCGAGGCGGCTGTCGGGGAGTCCGGCCTCCTCGTCGCCGCCGACTGCCCGACCGGCGCGCCCGACAGCCCGGAGGAACACGCGGCCGGGGCCGGCGCTGTCGGGGTGGTCCTGGGGGACGACGGCGCCACAATCGACGCAACAGCCGAGTCGGCGTCGGTCACGCCGGGGCCACGGTTCCGGCGACGGGGGAGCGACCGGACCGAGGGGCTCGGGGTGACGAGCTACGAACGGTCGGCGTTTCGGGAGGCGATCGAGGCCGCCGTCGAGGCGCTCGGGACGGACCCCGCGGCGTTGGATGCCGCCGCCATCCAGGCCCCCGACGGGGGGCTACCCTACCGCGCGACGCGCGGCCTCGACCTCGAGACCGACCAGGTCGCCGCGGTTGAGACCGTCTCGTCGCTGGGTGACACGGGCGTGGCCAGCCCGCTGCTCGGGCTGGCGACGGCGTTCGAGCAGGGGCTCGAGCGAACGTTGGTCGTCGGGTTCGGGAGCGGGAGCGGGGCGACGGCGCTCGTGGTCGACGGCAGCGCACCGACCGCGCTCGACCTCGCGGGGTCGGTCGAGCTCGATTACCCAGCCTACCTGCGGCGGCGGGGCGACCTCACCGGGGGCGCACCCGAAGGCGGCGGGGCGTACGTCTCAGTCCCCACCTGGGTTCGGTCGATTCCTCAACGGCATCGGCTCGAGGCCGGACGCTGTGAGGAGTGTGGCGCGTTGAATTTCCCGCCGGACGGAGCCTGCCGGGCGTGTGGCGGGCTGACCGGATTCGAGACGGTTCGGCTGGCCGGCAGCGGGACGGTCGAGGCCGTCACCGAGATTTCCCAGGGCGGCGCGCCGCCGGAGTTCGTCGAACAGCAGGCCCGCAGTGGCGCCTACGCGAGCGTTATCGTCGCCTTCGACGGGCCGGGGGGCGAGACCGTCAGTGCCCCCGCCCAGGCCGTGCTCGTCGGTGATTCCTCGTTGGCCGTCGGTGACCGAGTGGTAACGGTCCCCCGGCGGATCTACACCCAGGAGGGGATCACCCGCTACGGGTTCAAGGTCGTCCCGGCCGGTGATGACCGATGAGCGATGCGGCGGCTGTGGCCGCCTCGTGTGACCACGTCGACGTGGCGGTCGATGACAGGATTGGGGGTGTGACGACAGTGACGCTGTCCCGACCGGACGCTCGGAACGCCTTGAACGGCCAACTCCGAACGGAGCTCGTCACCGTCCTGGAGGCCATCGAGGACGGTGACGCCCGCGTGGTCGTATTGACGGGGGCCGACGCGGCGAAGGCGTTCGTCGCCGGCGCGGACGTGACCGAACTCCGTGATCGCGACTTCCTCGCCCAGCGTGAGGCGTCCAAGCGCCCCCGCGTCTACGAGGTCGTCGACGACCTGCGACAGCCCGTGATCGCCCGGCTCAACGGGCATACACTGGGCGGCGGCTGCGAGCTGGCCCTGGCCTGTGACGTCCGGATCGACCACGAGCGGGCGAAGCTGGGTCAGCCGGAGATCAACCTCGGCATCATGCCGGGCGGCGGGGCCACCCAACGGCTCCCCAGGTTGATCGGCGAGGGACAGGCGATGAAGCTGGTCCTCACGGGCGAGGTGATCGACGCCGACGCGGCGGCCGACATCGGGCTCGTCGACGAGGTCCACGGCGACGACGGATTCGACGATCGCGTGTACGAGGTGGCGGGGATGATGGCCGACAAGAGCCCCGTCGCCCTCGAGTTCGCCAAACGGGCCGTCAAGGCCGGTTCGCGGATGGACCTCGAATCTGGCATCGAGTTCGAGGCAGAACTCTTCGCCCAACTGTTCGCGGTGGAGGACAAGGACGAGGGCATCGACGCCTTTCTCGAGGACCGCGACCCTGAGTGGACCGGTCGGCCGAAATGATCAGCCGCCGCTGACCGGCGGGAACAGGGCGAGCTCGTCGTCCGGCTCGAGGGCCGTCGCGGTACCCTCGCCGGTCATGACGTTCTCGCCGTTTCGGAGGATGTTGATGTGGTCGTAGAGTTCGCCGGAGTCATCGTAAATGCGCTCGCGGAGGGCGGGCCGGGAATCGAGAAGTGCCTCCAACGCGTCCCCGACGGTGGCGTCATCGGCGACATCGACGCTTACCCGTCGGTCCCCCGCCGTCTCTGCCAGGTCCGCGAAGAGTCGCCATTCCATATCGGATCCCTATCGCGGCATTAAGAAGAGGATTCCGCCTCCGAAGCTGACTGTAGCCGTCGGAGCGCCTCGGGACGGGCGAGAGCGTAGAGGGTGTCCCCGGCCCCGATCACCGTCGACCGCCCGGGAATGGCCTCGATCGCGCCGCCCTCGGGCCGGCGGGCGATGATGACGAAGTCGATAGCCCCGACCGGGACCCCGGCCAATGGGCTGCCTTCGGCGACCGTTACGACGTCCATGGTCTCGTCGGCGTGACGGAGGAGGGAGGCGAACTCGCGGTCGGCCCTCACTTCGGCCGGAAGCGTTACCAGCCGGTAGGTGGCCGAAGGATCAAGGTCGTCAACATCGGCGAGATCGGTCGCGAGGGTTACCACGTCGCCCGCCGCCGCCCGCAGCTCGGCGGTGAGCTGGCGGGCGGGGTTCTCGCCGGTCGACCACACCTGGACGGTGTCGCCGGCGGACGCCGAGAAGGGCGGGTCAGCGGTGATGGCCGTCGCGGCCGTGCCCGGCGGAAGCGTGGGCCCGAGGCCGGCCGCCCGACTGCCGACGGCCAGGTACGCAACCTCCCCATCACGGGTGATATCAAGACCCACGTGCCCGATACCGTGATCCTCCCGGAGCCGGGTCATCAACCGATCACGGAGCTGATCAACCGTGAGCCCTCGGGGGAAGACGAAGGTCTTCCCCGCGAGCTCCTCTTTGACCCCGTCCGACACCGGGTCGTACCCCTCGATGTCCTCGATCTCCTCTGGGAGCAACACGACGATCGCCCGACCAACCGCACGCACCAGCCGGCCGACGTCCTGGTCGTATTCGCCGGCGCCGGTGAGGGCGAACTCCCTGGCCAGCCGATCCCCTACCAGCCGGCCCCCATAGGAGACAATGGTGGCGAGTACGAAGATGGCGATGTTCACGAGTGCGATGTCGAGGTCGAGCAGTCCCCGGGCGCCCCCCATGACCTGCCCCAGTGCGGTCGAGGTGTTGAGGTAGATAGCGACGATGGCGAGACCGCCGAGGATGGCCAACCCCACCGGGACCCGCGTGTTGACGTACCAGCGGTAGCCGGCGGCCACGAGAGCGGCCACGGCACCCGCGAGCACCGCCAGGCCGGCCAACCGGGCCGTCCCCGAGAGGAGGTCGATCGCGACCAGCTGGAGCGACGTCATCCGACCACCTCCTCGAACGTCGCGAGATTGTCGCGGTTGCCGACGACGAACAGGTCGACGCCGGCGGCGAGCCTGGTCGAGCCCCGCGGGACGATCGACCAGCTATCGGCCGTTCGAACGGCGAGGACGGCCACCCCGAAGGAGTCCCGAACGGCGGCCTCGGCGAGGGTGATCCCGTCGAGCTTGCTGCCCCCCACCACGGTATACCGGCGTACCTGCTTGCCGGCCTGTCGGAACAGCGTCAGCAGCTCGAATTCCCGACGCGTTCCCCGGCTCAGGACGATGACCGGCGCTCGCTCGACGCCGAGCAGGCGGGCCGCCGCGTCACGGCGGACGGCGACCGTCAGGCGGCCGTGGCCGCCGTCAGTCACCGGCGCGCTGGTTGATTCCAGTGGCGGTTCCGGGAGGTCGCCGTCCGCCGCGACATCTGTCGGGGGATCGTAGGTTTTTGCGCTGACGACCGTCCCCTCGACGGCTTCGCCGCCGGTCGGGAAGAGCCGGACCTCGTCGCCGCGGGCCAGACCGGTGGGAAGCACGGCATCGATCGACACCGCGCGGTGGCCAGCAGGGACCCGTTTCGAGACGCCGCTCGATGGCGGTGCGGCCGAGATGTTGGCGTGGCCCCGATCGTCGATAGTGACCGTGACGTCAGCCAGATCGTACTCCTTGCGGAGTTTATCGGCGAGCCTGGCCTCCAGTTCGCCGATGGGGAGGTCGGCGGGGAACAACCAGGAGTCCTCGCGGATCTTCGCCCTGAGGGCGGCCGGGAGCGGCGGGTATCCCTCCATGTCGGCGACGACGCCGGTCGGCGCCACCCTGACCTGGCCGTATTCGCCCACCAGTTCGACGACGTCACGCGAGATCATCCGGTTTTTCAACCTCCGGAGGGAGAAGTGTCGGGGCATCGCTGCGCCCATTTCGTCTCCCTTTGCGTGGGAGTAGAGCGAGATCATCAGGACGACAACGATCGCGGTGACGAGCGTCGGGGCGTTCGGGGCCGTCGTGACGGTCGGATCCGTCAACGCCAGAAGCCCACCGTTGGCCCCGGCGAGGGCGAGCGCGAGGACCACCACCGCGAAGGCAGGGATGCTCACCCCGGTGAAGTACTTGAAAAGAAACCCAAGGCCCCATGCGACGACCGCCGGAATGATCCCCGTCAGGACGCCGAGATAGACCCCGAGGAGGATCTCGACCGGGAGGGGTGCCATTGTGTGGGTCCGAAGCCCGGTGGGAACTTACCGTTTCGCCTGCCGGTTCACCCGCGGTGGACGATCGCGATGTCGCAGTCGACGTCCTGGAGCCGGTGGAAGGTGGGCGGGGAGATGAACCGCGATGCGGCCGATCGCTCGGTGCTGGACCCGAGGATCGTCAGGTCGTAGTGGTCGGCATTGCTCGAGAGGAAATCCTCGATCCGCTCGCTGGCGACCCGGGTCTCGAAGGCCCGCTCGAAGGTCTCGGCGAGGTTCGCCAGCATCCCCTCGGCCCGGCGGCGGTCGCGTTCGGTATCGATGCAGTGACAGACGGCGACCTGGCCGCTCTGGCCCGCGAGGCGCTGGGCGAAATCGAGCATCGCGTGGGCCAGGTCACCGGGTCGGCGGACCGGGACCATGATGCGACGCCACCTGGTCCGGCCGGTCGTCGCCCGGACGGCGATGACGTCGTATTCGCTCGCGAAAAGGCCGCGCACGAAGGCCGACAGCCGGCCGTTCTCCTCCTCGTAGGGCGTGACGATCAGGTCACACCCGGTCGAGTCAGCCGCCTGCAGGACCGTTCGTGATTCGTTCTGGCCGGCATCGGCGACGAGGACTTCACAAGGCACCCCAACCCGTGTCTCGATCTCCGCGGCCTGTCGTTCCAACCGATCGGCGAGGGCCTGTGCCTCGTCCGAGATCCCGTCGCGGCCGTCAGCTGACGACCCTTCGTCCGCCGTCGGTGTTTCGGCACCGACCTCCTCGGAGGTAGCCATCAGAACGACCTTCCCGGCATCGTGGGCGCCAGCGAGCTGAGCGCCGAACTGGGCGACGACTGAGGTATCGTCGCCCCGGATCGGGACGAGCACGTGATCGTCCTTCTGGGTTGTCTGATACAGGAACTCGGCACGCTGTTCGTAGAACTGGTGCCGCCACACGACGAATCCAAGGGCGACGATGGTGCTCGAGAAGGCGATGTTGACGAGGAAGGTGAGCTTTCCGGAGAGCTGGACCCCAATGAGCGTCGTAACGGTGTCGGTTTCGGCGAGGAGGACCAAAAGGGCGGTCGAGAAGGCAGCCGGTTCCTCAAGGTCGATCGCCCACGTGATGGCCCCGGTCAGGAACACCGCCAGCGCCGCCGCCCCCGCATGGACCTGAAAGGTTCCCTGTGGGACCCCGTAGACGAACCGGCGGGCGATCTCGAACGCCAGCCAGCCGCTGAAGGCACCAAGGGTGAGCCCGCCGACGAACCTGATCGGTGAGGAATACTTCCCCTCGGGATTGGCGAAGAGCTGGTAGGTCCCGGCGGCCAGCGGGGGGAAGAGGAGGAAAGAGATCTGCGGGATGGCGTTCGAAAAGAACGTGACGATGCCGATGAGCAGCGGAACGAAGAACAGGACGGAGACGTGAATGAGGTTTTCCGTGTCCTCGATCCACCGGCGCAGCTCTTTGACCTCACGCCGCTCGATCCGCCGGAGGCGTCGGAGGATGGCATGGAGCCGACCCTGTCGCATTGGTCTGGATACCTGTTTGGGGAGAAAAGGCGTTGTGTTATTCCAGGCGAGCGGCCGCCTCGAGGGCGATCCCGATCATCCTGTCGACGTTGTCGCGTGCTGCCGCCGGGAGTTCCTGATCCTCAGTCTCGTCCTTCTGCGTCCCTTCGACGAGGTTGCCGTCGACCGTGCAGATGGCACCCGCCCGGAGCCCCTTCCGTCTGGCGATCGTGAAGATCGCCGCAGCCTCCATCTCGACCGCGAGAATGCCCGCCGCTTCCCAGTCGCGCACGTACTCGTCCGTCTCGGCGTAGAACGCGTCGTCGGTCGCGATCGGACCGACGTGAACGCCGCCGGGATCCTCGTCCGCGGCGGCCACGAGCGCCGAGAGAACCGCGTAATCCGGGACGGCGGGGTAGGTGTCGGACTCGTACCGACGGGTGGTGCCCTCGTCCTTTGCGGCGGCCGTAGCGATGACCATGTCCCCGATTGCGATTCCACGCTGGAGGGCCCCCGTCGTGCCCGGCCGGATCAGAGTGTCGACCCCGACCGCGGCCAGTTCCTCCACGGCGATCGCGGCCGACGGGCAGCCGATCCCCGTCGAACAGATCGATACCGGTGTCCCTCCGTAGGTGGCATTGACGACGGTGTACTCCCGGTTTTCCGCGACGATGCTCGATTTGTCACACCGGTCTGCGATCCGGTGGACACGATCGGGATCACCCGGAAGGAGGACGGTGTCGTTGACGTCGCCCTCGCCGATAAGTAAGTGCGGTTGTTTGGCCATGGCGGCGGGTTCTCCGAACGAGAGTAAAAATGGCCGGGTCGCGCGTGGTTCGCTCCTGCAGTCGGCGATGAACGCCGGACCGTCAGCGCCCGTCGACCAGTGACACGTCGAGCAACTCGCCCCTTGGTTCGGATCGGTAGTCGAGCTTCTCCTCGACGTAAATCTCGGCGATGAGGTTACCGATCCTGAGGCCCCCGTCTGTCGGTTCGACCGTCACGCGATACCGATCGGCTTCGGCGGCTTTCGCGTCGTGACCGACGGGCATGAACCGGATGGTACATCGCCTGGCGCGATCGCCGGACGGTCCCTTGACGACATCGCGATCGACGCCGACGACCTCAGCCCGGATCGATCGATCGGCCAGCTCAAGCCGGACGAAATCACCCTCCAGTAGGTCCTTAAGGATCTGTGCAGTCCCGGTCATTGTGATCCATCGCCGGCCTTGCTGTCAGGCATCGGCTTCGGTTCGACATAGCTCATGCCACGGTATATAGGAGTAGGTTGTGGATACCGGGACCGAGCCCCAGTGCTGCGATCAGGGCGAGGAGCAGGTACCCCCGCTGTTCGTCCTCCCTGACGTAATCGGCGAACAGCCAGACGACGAGTGAGGCGACGGCAAGTTTGACGATGACGAACAGCCAGCCCCTGCCGATCAGGTCAACGGTCGGGAGGGCACCCGCGAGCTCGAGGACGAGCCGGGAGGCGGGTGTCCGTTCGCCGAACCCGAGCACGTCCACCCCGATGGCGGTCGAGACGCCGTCGATGCTGTGGGCGACTACGACCAGTCCCCCAACCCGGCCGGTGATATCGACCACCGGTCGAACCCGTCTGAGCCCCGTCCACGTGATCCCCGCCAATATCACCGAGATCACCAGTCCAATGACCGGCCATCCTGGGTTGATCGGCCCGCTCGTCACCGTCAGGCCGACCACCACCAGGAAGGCAATCGACCCGGAGGTGGCAAGGACCGTCGGCGCCCGATCCCCTGACAGTAGCCAAACGACACCGGCAACTACGAACGTCGTCAGATAGACGGCCGGCGTCCCGAGGAACGGTCGAACGGCCGACGGGACGACCCCCAATTGATAGAGGACGTGCAACCCGGCACCCACCAGAATCCACGGGACGAGCCCGAGGACGACAGCCTGGGTCACCCGGGGCGCCCGTCGATAGAGGAGAACGGCTACCCCGAGGACGCCGATCAGGAGGACAAGCAGATACGGAAGCGGGGGCAGGGCGAACCCCGACGGTAGAACCATGTCGGCACCTCAATCGGTTCGC
Source organism: uncultured Halobacteriales archaeon (assembly GCA_964404815.1). GTDB lineage: Archaea > Halobacteriota > Halobacteria > Halobacteriales > Hikarchaeaceae > CAYOLR01. Next base: position 7,356 of record CAYOLR010000043.1, on the reverse strand, counting down.
CGATAGTCGTTTTGATCCCCTACCCGGGCTTATAAGCCAGCCGGTCGAGCGGCCCGGTATGGACCGATCGGCCCTCGCCGCCCGAATCGACCACACGATCCTCGGACCGACCACAACGGTATCGGACGTCAGGGAAACCCTCGATGAAGCCCTCTCGTACGGGATGAACGCGTGTATCCCGCCCTGTTACGTCGGGGAGGCGGCCGAATACGCCCCGTCGATCGACCTGATGACGGTGGTCGGCTTTCCCCACGGTCAGAACACGACGACCGTCAAACGCGAGGAGGCCGTCCGAGCCTGGGAAAAGGGGGCCGACGAGCTGGACATGGTGATCAACGTGGGCCGGCTCAAGGCCGACGACCGCGAGGCTGTCAGGGTGGACATGGAAGAGGTCGTCGCCGCCGTCCCCATCCCGGTCAAGGCGATCGTCGAGGCGCCGCTACTGACGAATGCGGAGAAACGGGCGGCCGCCGAGGCGGCGGTCGATGCGGATATCGCCTACCTGAAAACCGCCACGGGGTTCGCCGACGGCGGTGCGACCGTCGAGGACGTCGAACTCCTCGCCGAGTTCCTCCCGGTCAAGGCCAGCGGCGGGATCGGGAGCTTGGCCGACGCGAAGGCCATGCTCGATGCCGGAGCGGAACGGATCGGCGCCTCCGCGGGGGTCGAGATCATGCAAGACTTCGATACGGGTCAGGGGTCGGTGTGACGTCGGGTATCGGGTGAAGCGTCGTCCTTTAGTCGCCACGGCCAGTCCCTTCGGGTGAATGGCCCGGTATCACATCGAGACGTACGGATGTACGTCCAATCAGGGCGAAAGCCGCCAGATCGAGCGGCGCCTCCGCGATGCCGGGCACCACTCCGCCGAACTCGGTCGGGCCGACGTGGCCATCCTCAACACATGCACGGTGGTCGAGACCACCGAGGATCGGATGCTCCGCCGGGCGGAGGAACTGGCGGCCGAAACGGCAGACCTCGTTGTCACGGGCTGTATGGCGCTGGCACAGGGGGAGGCCTTCGCTGACCACGGCATCGACGCGACGGTCTGCGGCTGGGATGACGTCCCGAGCGCCGTCGGCAACGGGGAATGTCCGACGACAACCCCGGACGCCGATCCGGTGCTTGACGGGGAGATCGGTATCCTCCCGATCGCCCGGGGCTGCATGAGCGACTGCTCGTACTGTATCACGAAGCGGGCCACCGGTAAGATCGACTCCCCGCCGGTCGAAGAGAACGTCCGAAAGGCCGAGGCGCTGATCCATGCCGGTGCGACCGAACTCCGAATCACCGGCCAGGATACCGGGGTATATGGCTGGGACCGGGGCGAGCGAAAGCTTCCCGAACTCCTCGAAGGCATCTGTGCGATTCCGGGTGACTTCCGGGTCCGGGTGGGCATGGCGAATCCGAAGGGCGTCCACGGGATCCGGGACGACCTCGCCCGGGTGTTCGCCGAGAACGACGAACTGTACAACTTCCTGCATGCCCCCGTCCAGTCAGGCTCGGACGACGTCCTCGGGGACATGCGCCGACAGCACCAGGTAAAAGAGTTCGTCGAAGTGGTCGACGCCTTCGACGCCACCCTCGACGACTGGACACTCGCCACCGATGTCATCGCCGGATTCCCGACCGAGACGGATGCTGATCACCGACAATCGCTAGCCCTGCTCCGAGAGACCCGCCCGTCGAAGATCAACATCACCCGCTTTTCGAAGCGGCCCGGGACAGACGCGGCCGGCATGAAGGGGCTCGGTGGCTCGGTCAAGAAGGACCGCTCATCGGCGTTGACGGACCTCAAGATGGAGCTCATGGCCGATGCCTACGATGCGCTCGTCGGGACGCGCCGTCGGGTCCTCGCGGTCGAGGCGGGACGCGGCGACTCGGTCAAGTGCCGCGATGCTGCCTACCACCAGATCGTGGTCCAGGACGCGTCAGATCACGGGGTCGAACCGGGGGCGTTCCTGGACGTCGAGGTCACCGGTCATCAGACGGTTTACGCCCTCGGTCGTCCGGTCTGACGCGGTCAGTCGGCCGTTTCCTCGTCGTCATCGCCGAGTAACCGGTCGACGTCACGATCGGCCTTCCATTCGCCGAGTTCCCGGGGATCGACGTGGACGAACACGTCGTCGACCCACCCGAGGTCGCGAATGGTTTCCGCAACCGCCGTCTCGATGTCGTGTGCCTCGTTGAGCGTTCGGTCGCCCTCGACCTCGATGTGGAGGCTGACGTCGACTTCCGGACCGACGTAGTGGGCGACCACATCGTGGGCCCCCTGCACCTCGGGGTGATCGAGGGCCCGTCGAAGGATCTCCTCGCGGAGCTCGTCGGGGGGCGCCCGGCCGATGAGGTAGTTCACGTTGTCCCTGACGACCTCCCAGCCGGTGTAGAAAATGCCGAGCGAGACGGCCATGGCGGCGATGGGATCGAGGACCGGCACCCCGGCCCAGGCGCCGAGGACGCCCACCAGCGCCGCCGAGGCGGTCAGGATATCGTTCCGGTTGTCGAGGGCCGTCGCGACCAGGGCGGGCGAGTGAGTCTCCTGGCCGATGTGGAGGACGTAACGGTAGAGGCCGTACTTGGTGACCGCCGTAAAAACGAGGACCCCCGCCGCGACCGGGCCCACCGACGGTGCCCCACCTCCGCCGATGACCGACGTGACCGCCTGCCAGAGCACGACGGCACCGGCGGCGACGATACCGAGGGCAATGAGCAGGGAGACGAACGGTTCGATCCGCTCGTGGCCGTGGGGATGTTCGAAGTCCGGCGGGCGGGTGGTCAGGTAGATCCCGGCGAGGACGATTACGCTATAGACCGTATCGGCCACACTGTTGACCGCCTCCGAACCGACGGCGAGACTGCCGGTCGTCCACCAGACCCCGCCCTTGGCGAGCGCCAGGACCAGATTCACCGCGAGGACGATCCAGGCGACCCGCCTGACCGTCTGACGCCGGGACACGTCGGCCAATACAGAGGCACCGTTCTTGGGCCTATCGACGGCCTTTCGATGGGTATAACGTCGACCACGGGCGAGAACCGGCCACGCGACCTTCGCGTTGGAGGCAGGAAACCGATGGAGGACGATCCACGACCCCGACCGACCCGTCGAACCGTGCTACGGACGACCGCCGGTGTCGCCGGCTCCGCGCTAACTCTGGGTATCGCCGGCCGAGTCAGTGCCCAGGAGCGACCGGACTTCGACGGCTGGCTGGATGGAGTCGACGGGGGGTTTCAGGACGCGAGAGGCCAGGACGAGGTGACGGTCCTCGTCGGCGCCAGCGGGAACAGCGGCTCGTTCGCGTTCGATCCCGCCGGCCTCTGGATCGATCCCGGGACGACGGTGACGTGGGAGTGGACCGGCGACGGCGGCGGGCACAACGTCAGCGCCCAGTCGGGAGCCGATTTTACCACCGACGTGGTGGCGGAGGCCGGGTTTACCTACTCGCACACCTTCGAGGACACGGGGATTACAACCTACCAGTGTGACCCTCATGTTTCGCTGGGGATGAAAGGGGCGGTCGCCGTCGGCGAGGTGGCGACCGAGTCGACGGGGGGCGCCGAGGGTGGCGGGATCACCCTCCCCGGGGGCGACGCAGGGTCGGCGGTCGTAATCGCCATGCTTGGAACGGCAAGCCTGGCCGTGATCGCCGCCCTCTCCGGCGAATTCGCCGACCTGCTCGATCGGCAGACCGATGGTCCGAACACGGCCTACCGGTTGGCCGCAGGGGCACTCGGGATCGGCGCCCTTTTCGTTATCGTCGTCACCGTGCGGTTGCTGGTCGGGGGTTAGCCGAACTCCACGGCGCCGTCCGTCGGTATCTCGGCACCCGGCTGCTCGGCGAACGCGTCGTAAAGTTGATCGTACGTCTCCCCGAGGGCCTCGACGATGACCTTGGTGTCACCGATCACCGGCATGAAGTTCGTATCGCCCTCCCAGCGCGGTACGATGTGGGTGTGGAGGTGATCGGCGATCGAACCACCACTCCCCGTGCCCAAGTTAAGCCCCGCGTTGAACCCGTCCGGTTGCAAGCCGGTCTCGAGGGCGTCGAAGGTCCGTTGTTTGAGGCGGGCATGGTCGTCGAGCACGTCGCCGTCCAAGTGGGCATATGACCCCGTGTGAGGGGTGGGAATGACCATGACGTGGCCCGGGTTATAGGGGAAGTTGTTCAACATGACGAAGGCGTGGTCGCTCCGGGCGACGATCCGGTGATCCCGGTCGGCCCCGCGTTCGGGGAGTTCGCAGAAGACACACTCCTCGACGTCCGGATTTTTGTCTTCACGGCGGATCCAGTCGATCCGCCAGGGGGCGAAGATCCGGTCCATGAATGTGCTCGGGCGGGTGGTCCCTTTAGCCTAACCTCCATCGGCCGTAAACCGGAGAGTGACAGCCGAAACGACAGACGTTGTGCGGGTTAAATCGGGCCTTAATCAGTCGAAACGATCGGTTGAACAGTTTAAACATCAAATTAAACCGAGGGGAACGTTTAACTTCGGCTCCTCCGTGGGTGGACCCATGTCCGTCACGCGCCCTGGGGTCGACGGCCATACCGAGGTTTGCGAGGCCTGCGACCAGGAGGTCCCCCACGATGTCAGGATCGAAATCGTCACCGAGAGCCGAAAGCACGAGAACGCTCAGTTCTCACGGGAACCCTACCGGATCGCGACCTGTTCGATCTGTGGGAAGGAACAGATGCAGCGGATGAACAACGCCTGACCGGGCGATCCGATCCGTCGGTCTCAGAAGATTCCTTCCGTGGTCAGTTCACACCCGTCATCAGTGACGATGAAGGTGTGTTCCGCCTGGCTCACGAGCGCGCCGTCGTCCTCTTTGAGGACGGGGTAGCTCCGGATGATGTCCTGCATCTTCAGGCGGCGGAGCGACATTTCGGCACGTTCGCTCTCGAGCCAGCGTTCCGCGAACGGGAGCGTCCGATAGGACTCGCTGATGGTCTCCAGGACCTGCCTGGCACGACGATCCCGAACGGGTTTCTCCTCCACCATGGAGTAGATCTCCTCCTTCGATCCCTCCCTGACCTTCCCGCTCCCGTCCGTGACGAAGGGCTCGATCGCGATGACGTCGCCCACCGAGAGTTCGATCCCCGAGTCGACCGCCCGGTTCGGGACGTTTGGCCCGGTGTGGGCGTCGTATTCACCCAGGCCGTGGCCGGACAGGTTGACGACGGGGTTGAACTCGTACTGGTCGATAGCGCCCTCGATCGCCGCGCCCACTTCGCCGGTGTGGACGCCGGGGGCGACAGCCTCGACGGCGGCATCCAGGGCGGCCTCGGCCGCCTCGACCAACTCGGGGTTTCCGCTGAGGTCCACCGTGACGGCCGCGTCGGCAATCCAGCCGTCGACGTGAACACCGATGTCGAGACAGACCATCTCCTCGCCGAAGGTGATCTCGTCATCCCGGGCCGGCGTCGCGTGGGATGCCTCCTCGTCGACGCTGATGTTGGCCGGGAAGGCCGGGGCCCCGCCCAGTTCGTCGATGCGGGATTCGGCGTACTCGGCGACCTCGAGTTGGGTCACACCGACGTCGATCCGTTCGGCCGTCTCGTTCATTACGGTCGAAAGGATTTCCCCAGCCTCCCGATGTTTCTCATAGCGCTCAGCGTCGAGGTCGACCTCAGTCATGGCCGTATTTCGCCGATGGACGGGAAAGCGTTTACGACGGAAAGCTAGCGCCGACTGGCGGTCAGCGATCGGTCATCCAACCGCACGAGCCACACATGTCGACGCCCTGAACGTTCATGAGTGCCGTTTCGCAGTTCGGGCATCTGGTCTGTTGGACATGGCTCGGCGTCATCGTCATCAGTAATGGTTTTCGACGGTCATAACTGTACGGGTACGACGTCCGTCGAAATCCGGATCATTGTGCCGCCGCGGTCTGCATCGCCTCGGTGTTGTTAGCGATCCCCACCGATCCCCCGGTCCCCAGAACGATGACGCCGGCCTTATCGCCCGTCTCCGCCTCGAGCCGGTCGATCGCGCGGTCCGCAGCGGCCTGGGCCCCGAGGCCGTTCTCGAGGTGGTCGACCGCCCGACGGGTCAACCCGGCCGTCGCGATCGCCTCGCCCGCGCCGGTCGCGCTGGCTCCGCCAGCCGGGGCGGCATAGAACCCGCCGCCGATCTGGGGGGTATCACCGATGCGGCCGGCGAACGCGGCCCACCGCCCGCCGGTCGACGTCGCCGCGGCGATCGCCGACCCGTCGGTCGCTACAGCGCCCACGGTATCGTGATCCCTCGCATCCGGGAGCTCCCCGTATTGTTCATCGATCCAGGCCAGCCGCTCGTCGAGGTCGGTTGGAATCGTTCCGATCGACGACCACCGATCCCGGGTAGAGTCGGTCAGGAGATCGACATCGGTCTCGATCCCGTTCGCCTCGGCCAGTTCGACCGCCCCCGGGGAGCCGACGAGTACGTGCGGGGTGTCCTCGAAGACGACCCTGGCGAGGCTGATCGGGTGTTCCACCCCCGGAACGCCACAGACGGCGCCGGCGCGTCGACCGTCGGTCATGAGGCCGGCATCCGTTCGAACCGTCCCGTCGCTCTGGACCGCACCGCCGATGCCCGCGTTGAAGCGGGGCGACGACTCTAGGACCCGCACAGCGGCCTCCACGGCGTCGACCGGCGTCGTCGCCGTCAGGCCGGTGTCGGCCGCCTCGTCGAGGACCGCCTGGCGAGCTGCAGGCTCCTCGGGGTGGCCGCCGGCACCCCCGTGGATCACGATCTCCATGCGGGGCGGCTCGGCCGCCGGGCCTAAATGACCGCCGGACCCGGGCCATCGGGCATATGTACAACTAAAGGTGATTATACCACGAAACAGCAGTCCTTTTACCGGGGTTCGACGATTCACTAGGTGTTCATGACGTACGAATACGAGCAAGTGGAGGTCCCTTCTTCGGGGTCCGCCATCGAGCTCGCGGATCCGGATACCGATACCCTCGACGTACCCGACGATCCCGTCATCCCGATCATCTATGGCGACGGCATCGGGACAGACGTCGGCCCAGCCGCCCAACAGGTCCTCGAGGCGGCAGCAGGGGCGACGGGGCGGGAGATCAACTGGATGCGGGTCTATGCGGGAGAATCCGCCCGGGAGCGATACGACGAAAACCTCCCCGATGACACGGTGGAGGCGATCAAGCAGTTCCGCGTCGCGATCAAGGGACCGCTGACGACACCGGTCGGCGCCGGGTTCCGAAGCCTGAACGTCGCCCTCCGGAAGAAGCTCGACCTCTACACGAACATGCGGCCGACCTTCCACATCAAGGGGGTTCCCTCGCCCGTCAAACGGCCGGGCCAGATGGACATGGTCACCTTCCGGGAGAACACCGAGGACGTCTACGCCGGCATCGA
>CAYOLR010000042.1:0-16838 GCA_964404815.1 uncultured Halobacteriales archaeon | reverse complement strand
GTCACCGGAGCATTTGCTCACGCGGCTCGCAGGGTGGCCAACCTTACCGTGACGGTGAATCGGGATCTGTCCGTGTCGGTGACTCCCCGCTTATCGAGCCCCGGCCAGCGGCCTGTCGTCACCGATTGCGGCTGGTATCCCCACCTAAGTACCAATCGAGGTTCAACCCAGAACTAAGCCTTGAATAAGTTTCAACTAATGTAATACATAGGTTTATATTCTTTTGTGATAAGTTATAGATATGGGATTGCTACAGACGACCAAACTCAACACCAACCTCACAACGGTGCCTGAGGCGGTGCGGAACTTCCTCGAACTCGAGTCTGACGGCCGGATCGACTGGCACGTGGAGGCGGGTGAGGTCGTCGTCCGCAAACATCCCAAAGCCCCCGACAACGGCGAGGCCAATCAATGACATCCCAAATCACCGCTGTCACACCGTCGACGGTCGCATCTGCCCGAACCACCATTTCCGACCCGATCGCGGCCCTCGAACTCCTCGCGAACGAGGTCTCCAGGGCGATCTTGACGACGCTGAGCGACACCCCGATGACCGCCAGCGAGATCTCGGAACGGGCCGACCTTCCGCTGTCGACCGTCTACCGCCATCTGGACGATCTGAAAGCACACAATTTCATCACCCAAACCATCAGGTTCGACGGCTCGGGCATCCATCCCACACAATTCTCCCGGGACGCGTTCGACCTCGAGATCTCGATCGATGACGGGCTTTCGGCCATCATCAGTTCCGACTGATCACCGGCCCAGGGTGTAAGATCGTCCGACGAAACTGGCATCGAGCCACGAGCTCCGTCCGGACGGCCGCAGGCAGTAACCCCTCCCAAGCTGATTAGCTTACGACGCCCACGCCCCGAGTCGGAGTACAAATGTCTGGGTCGATGACCTCGTCACCGGGCTGGGAAGACCTTGGTCAAACCGAGGACTGACGGCTTGGGGTCCACGTGCACTCGGATAAACTCACTTCCGGTCGGATGACAGCCCGATTACCTTTCACGGTGGTTGGATATCGGCCGGCGTGACCAGGCGGCTCCAGGTGACTGGCGATTGATCACGTGACCCTCGATAGCGTGAACCTAACCACTTTGGGAGTGGAATTAAGCCACGCATGTCAAAGTGAATAGCCATGGCCGACCCCGGACTCGACGCGATCGACCAGGAGATCCTGTTCGAACTCCAGCAGAACGCCCGGAACAATACCAATGCACAGATCGCGGAATCGATCGGCGTCTCGGCCAGTACGGTCGGCAAACGCATCAGCCGCCTCGAGGACCAGGGGGTCATCAAAGGCTACCATCCCGAGCTCGACTACGATCAAGCGGGCTTCCCCCTTCAGGTGCTGTTCATCTGCACCACGCCGATCACCGACCGGGAACCGCATATCCGGGAGGCTTTGGAACTCCCGATGGTCGTCAACATCCGGGAGATGATGACTGGCCAAGGCAACGTCCACATCCTCGTGGTGGGAAAAGTCAACGACGATATCACCCGGGCGGCCCAGCAGATCGACGACATCGGGTTCACTGTCACCGACGAGATCCTGATGCGGTCGGAGTACACCCGTCCGTCCGTCGTCTTCGGCGATGGCGACTCGGTCATCGATCAGGCGGGTCCGACGGACTAGCCGAACGCCGAGCCGCGACCCGAGGCGAACGAACCACTCGCGTTCCGAGTTTTTTACGACAGTTCCGACACGAAATCCATTTTCTGAAGTATTCGGAAATTATTACGATCGATCCTGGATGAAACCGACCGTCACCTCTTTTCCCGTCTACCTACTGAACATGATCGATCCTATGATCTACGACCTCGAGTGCACCGATTGTTCGTTCACGCGGGCGGTCGAAGGCGAGCACCCCGAGGTCTTCGACGTCATCGAATCCCACCGGGCTGAGAGGGCTGAGTTCCACTTCGACCACGTCGTGAACTTCGAGGCCCGATCGACCTGATCGGGTTCGAACTGGGGGTGCTCGCCTCGGGGTTCGCGCGTGAAGACCCGCCTGCGTCGATTGCGGCGAGCGGTTCCTACACGCTGGTTAGGTCGATTGCGAGATCGGTCTCGTTCTCCACGTTATCGGTCACGGGACACCGGTCTTCGATGGCGTCGACCCACTCGGCAAGCGTGGCGTCGTCCGCGTCGGCGCTCACCGCCAGTGAGACCGTCAGCCCCTGCAACCCCGGCCGGGCCTCGCTCTCCTCGCCCTTGTACCGGGAATAGTCAACGTCCCCTTCGATAGTAATTTCGAGGTCGTCGATCTCGATGGCCATGTCCCGTGCGACCATCGTCCCGGTCGAGTTGATGCAGGCGACGATGCTCCCGAGGAAGTACTCCACGGGGTTGACGTCCTTGCCCACCACGAACTCGGCCTCGCCCGTGTCGACCCGTGTCCGTTTCGGGCTCATCCGCGTCCCCGTCAACCGGTAGCTCGTCAGCGCATCGGAACCGCTTGTGCCGTCTCCCATATCCCGATATCGGGCCAAGCCCCGTTTTAGCGTTATGTTCGAGCCTGCGGGAAGCCGGACGCCAACGGATCGGCCCTTATCGATGCGATCTCCCTCACCGGAAGCCACCCAGGATCGCCGCTCGCGGGATGGCCTTATACTCGGGACGACCGTCTCCACGATTCATGACCACATCCAGGGAGCCCGTCGTCGTCATCACCGGTGCCAACGCCGGTATCGGCTACCATCTGATGAAAGGGGTCGTGGAGAACGGGTATCGGGTGGCCGGCCTCGACGTCACTGATGACGCCATTCGAGCTTTCCAGGAGGCGAACTCCCGCCGTGTCCGTCCGATCGTTGCCGACGTCGCCGATGCGGACGCCGTCGGGGACGCCGTGGGGTCAGTAATCGACGCCTGGGGTCGGATCGATATCCTCGTTAACAACGCCGCCGTGGCCACGCTGGGCCGAATCGAGGACCGCTCGTTAGCCGACTCTCGACGGGAGTTCGCGGTGAACGTCTTCGGGTACCTGCACACTATCCGGGCCGTGCTTCCCCACATGCGGTCCCGGGGGCGCGGAATCATCCATAACGTGGGGTCACCGGTCGGGACCCTGGGGCATTCAGGCCTCTCCGATTATGCGGCCACCAAGGGCGCGATCACGGGGCTGACACGCTCCCTCAGAATGGAGTTGCGCGGCTCGGGCATTACGTGTACGCTGGTGATTCCACCGACGACGAAGACCGATATGACCGCCGGTATGAATTATCCGGCCTGGATGACGGCCGATCCAGCCGACGTCGGCCGGAAGTTGGCCCGAAAAATCGACTCGACACGGCCGGTCATCACGCCCGATTTCCAGACCCGTGTCGGAACCGCCGTCTTCAGGCGATCGCCACGGCTCTGGGCGGCCATTGTGGATCGATACGTCGATCTCGATTCGACTGACGGACGGTAGTGACGCGGGAGCCGGGAGCCTGTTATCATCCATGATCCCTCGCGAGGTATCTTCTTGGTACCGTGAAATCAGGACGGCATATGGCGGCTCGACTGGGCACATCCGACGTTTCCGGACTGCTGATCCGGCGGTGGCATACTGGGGTCGGTGCCGGTATCGCGGCGGTCATGCCAATGCTGATGTTCAACATGCTCTGGGTGGGCAACAACTTCCCGTCGTTGTTCGGTCTCTTGCCCTTTGCAGTCCTCTGGGGCGTGGTGTACGCCGGCATTACCTCGATCGATCACATCGATCGGTACGCGACCGATCTCCGGACCGCCCCACTCCTCGGCGTCGGTTACAGCGCAATCGTCTGGATCGGCCCACAACTCGGTGAACCCATCGGCCAGGGCGTTTTCACCCCGAACGGGGTACTCCAAGTCGGCCTCTTCGGCGTGACCCTCGGACTGATCTACGCCGTCACGCCAGAGTAACCACCTTTCACCTACGCCCCCGGCACGCCAAAGGCGTCGACACCGAGGCCGAAGACGGCGTTGACAAGAAAGAGGATGACGAGGGCCGCGAGCCACGCCACGCCGCCGATAAGCGCCGCCTTGACCCATCCGCCGGGGTACCGCCAGTTGATGACGGCGACCCAGGCGATCAAGGCGATGATCGGCCCGAACAGTGGGACCCACGCCGTCACCGCCCAGGCGACCGCCCCGACGAGCGCCGTCACGACCGCCTGGCCGTAATCGTCGACCTCCACCACGAATCGGGCGCCGAGATAGATGGCGAAACCGCCGATCAGCAGGGCGACGACGAACCCGACCAGCGGGCCGATGAATGGAACAGCCATGGCCCATCTTGGCGGGCCAGCATGGTAACCCTTTGTGGCCGCCGAGGCCGTTAGAACTCGTCGATCACCGGGATACCGACGGTCTGAAACTCGGTCATCGCCTCGAGTTTCGCCGAGACCTCCTCCAGCGACACCGTCTCCGAAATCAGGGCCTTGGGGTCGATCTTCCCGCCATCGATCATCCGGAAGATCTCGTCGTACCGAGGTCGCGGCATCCCGATCGAGCCGATGAATTCCAGCTCCTGGGCGACGATAAGGTCCGTAGGAAGCGAGACCTCCCCGCCCTCCTCGCTCGTCGTCAGGCCGATCTGGAGGTGCTGGCCAAGCTTCCGTAGGCTGTGGACCGAATTTCGACACGTTTCAGCGATCCCGAGGGCATCGACCGCGATATCGGCGCCGCCGTCGGTGATCGTCTGTACGGCGCCCGGCACGTCGTCGACCGCCTCGGCGTTGATCGTCTCACGGGCGCCGAGATCCTCGGCGAACTCGAGCTTCTCGTCGAACAGATCGACGGCCACCACGTTCGCCCCAAGGGCATCCGCAATGTGGACGGCCGAGAGGCCCACGCCGCCGCACCCGTGGACGGCGACCCAGTCGCCGGCCGTCACGTCGGCCCGGTGGACGAGCGCATGGAACGAGGTCATGAAGCGGCATCCTAACCCCGCCATATCGATCGGATCGATCCCGTCCGGTAGCGGGACGACGTTGAAATCGGCCCATGGGACGTGGAAGCGTTCGGCGAAGGCGCCCCGCGATTCCGGGGCCAGGCCGAGCGGAATGCGATTGTCGCAGATGTTGGCGTGGCCATTGCGACACGACGGGCAGGTCCCGTCGCCGAGGTTGAACGGGATCGTCACGCGGTCCCCCTCCCGCACGTGTTCCACGTCGGCTCCGACCTCACGAACGACCCCGGCGGGTTCGTGGCCGAAGACGTGGCCCTCGTCGAAGCCCCGTGCCTCCCACAGCGGATCGCCCTGCCAGGCGTGCCAGTCGCTCCGGCAGATCCCGCAAACGTCGGTTTCGACGACCACGCCGGTCTCCTCAGGGGCCGGTTCTTCGATTTCGCGAACCTCGAGGGGTTCACCACGCCCCGTGTAGACGGCTGCACGCATCATAGCCTATCCTCGACCGGCCGTTTCCATAACCATGCGGATTGCGACTAGTGATGCTGAACCCCTCGCCAGTATCGCGTTCCGAACGGAGGGTCTGGACCGCCGAAAGATCAGACAGCAACGGGAGCCGCACCCGTTCCGACAGAAAACCCTTACAACAGAAGTGTGTCGACGGCGCCAATGCCTCGCGATATCGTCGCGATTGTCGGTTTCCTCGTCGGGCTGGCACTCCTGGCCTCCGCCGGTTATTATGGCCTCACCAACGATATCACCCACTACGGTCAACCCCAGTATGCAATCACGGAAGTAACCGAACTCTCCGAATCGTCCCTACCGGCCGACGCCGAGGTGCTTTCCTACGAGTCGCTCCCCCGGGACGGCCGCCGGGCGTTCGATGCCGCCCGGGAGGGTGAATCCTACCTCCTCTGGGAACGCGAGGATAGCCAAGCCATCGGGCTGCTCATCGACCACAGCTACATCCGATACCGGGGGACATACTACGACTATTTGCTCCTCACAGGTCACAAGGGGACCTGGGGTGAGATCTTGGGTACCACACTCCTGCTCGGCGGTGCCGGGCTCGGACTGTCCGCGGTCGCTGGAAGTAGGATGATCAAGACATCCGACTGAATGGTCAAGCGCCATCGGGGAGCGGGGCAGCCGAAACGGGTGACGCAGCCTCCGGGTGGGGCTGGGCCGCATACGCCTCTCGCCAATTACCGTCCCGTCCTCAGCGGCCTGTATTCGGCCTTCAATCGTATCAAAGATATTTTATAAACTCCCGCGTTCCCGGAGTACCCCCCCATTAATTGAATTCTTGGTACGCGATACGTCCGGATGAGCTTTGTTGACACCGCTCCAAAGCACTGTGGCGCCTGGGCTGGTCGCTGTCGCGTTGGTGTTACTCCTGATCATGTGGACCATCATGTATCGGGAGGTCGGCTCGGATACCCTGCTCGGGCAGTAGCCCCGCAATCCCGATTCTCCTGCCGGTGTGTCCGCAGATAATGTGCCGACCAGGAGGCTATCGTACCAAGCGAGCGATTTCAGGTCGAATTATTCTGCAAGTTGGCTCCGCAGAGCCGGCGAATGGGGCATGCTCAACGCCGTTTCAAGCCGTGAGGGTCTTGATATCGAGTCCCTCGTCGAGGATAACGGTGAGCCCATCCCCGTCGAACTCGATCGTGATTTCGACCTCGACGGGATCGCTGGTGACGTCCAGTCGAACGTTATTATAGAACTCCGGGGCCCACAACGGTCGATCCCGGATGTCGATCCCGTGTTCGTAGTAGAACGAGACGACGGCGGGGTGGTGAAGCACGCACGCAATTGCCGGGACGTCGACCCGAACCCCACACCGGTCGCACTGGTTCGTGAACTCGAGGGGCTCCCGATCGATGGTCCGTACGCCCCAGTCGAGTTGGCCCTGACAGAGCGGACAGATCCCGTGTACCGCAAGTTCGAGGTGCTGTTTCGTTGTGAGGGTCAGCAACTCGATGACATCATCGATCGATCGACCATCGATCGCCCCCGGCGGGAGGGTGTTCTGGAACACGTGATCGTCGGGACACGTGACCGACAGGATATTGTGCTCGTAGATGGCGGTCAGCGGTTCGTCACAGACGGGACATGGATCCCCGATCTCGACCGGACCGAGCCGATCGCCCTCCCCGTAGGTCCCGGCTACAAGGGCGGCTATCACCTCGAGACCCGCCGGGGCGATCCGGTATCCGTCGTCGGTCGAGCGCACGAACCGGCCCACGAGATGATCGAGGTGATAATTGAAATTCCCCGAATCGCGCATGCCGACCGCGCGTCGCAAATCCGAGAAGCCGAGCGCCGGATCGTCGGAGTTTTCCTTGAGGTGTTCGGCGAGGACACGGAGGATATCGACCCGCGTTTCGTCGCTCAGGATCTCAAACCCCTGGAGAGACGCGTATACGTCGTCTTCACTCATTTATGATTGCCTCGATGGGCTTGTAAATGAATGGCGGGGAGTTGGACGGAAAACGATCGCTGGAGACAGAACGAAACGCTCGGTCCGACCGACCGGGCACCCACTAGCGGGTGAAACAGCCGCTGCGATTTGTCATATTCCATACTGTATCATGATTCTGGAACGATATTTCAATGCCCCACCCCTGACGGCACCCACGATGGTGGAACAAATGAGCCCATCCGATAGTCGAAGCGTCCCGGGCGATGACAGTTTACGTCCGACGGTAACGGCGGTGGTAAGTCTCGTTGGTTCCCTGGCGAGCGTAGTCGTAAGCGCCCTCGCCTATGGACCGCTCCCGGCCCGAATCCGTATCCACTGGTCATTCGGTGGACCCTACATCGGCCCGGAATTTGCCCCGGCGTGGCTCGTTCTGACCGTATTCCCCATCCTCGTCGCGACTGTCGCGCTCGGGCTGTATTGGGTCGGTATCCGACTCCGGTCCCACGAGGCGTACTCAACAGTTCGTCCCTATTACGGCCTGCTCATGCTGGGCATCGTCGGTATGCTTGTGGTCGTTCAAGTCGGGATCATCGTTGTCAACCTCTTAACGTGAACTCGCCGAGCGCTTCATTCGACGTGTGAGTCCAAACCGTTCGATACCGACCGGATCGAAATCCTCAACGCTTGCGAACGACCCAATAGAAAATTTGTAACTGCCGTAAAGGTTAGTTACACCGGCGTTGTACCGTTAGATCCCCACGGGGTCCGTTTCCCTGGTACCTGTGCCGAGGTTGGTCCCCACGACTTGCTCACTCACCTCGTGGGGCTTTTCGATGGCATCGCAACGGTGATTGATGCGCTTCGGAGGAGCGGGGTTCGAGCCCACTCCCCTGGGGAGAGCCAGTACCATTGATGGTCTCAGACCTTTCAGTGGAACGGGGCTGGACCCGGCCGGCGATCAAAATCGGACCTTATTAAGGCTGCTACCTGAATGCGTTCACGTATCGGAGGCCGGGTGGCTGAAATCCTGCACCCCAGCATCGGCCGCAAATGACCGAGGAATCATGGACGGATGGATACCAGTCCCAACCAAGCGTGTCGGGAGCAGTCTGGCGGTGAGCACCATCGGGGCCGTCACCACCGGCTTCCATTTCGCTCACCTCGTCGAGGAGCTCGGCGAACCCGTTGCGCTCCTGGTGGGCATCCTCCCACCCATGGTCATTTCCCTCGGCCTCATCGGTGGCGGGCTTTGGTTGCTCCGCCTGGACCTCCCGTCGTGGGCCTTCGGCCGCGTCCTCGGTTGGACCATCGCCGGCCTGGTCGCGGTGGCAATCACCGGATGGTTCATCTCGGTCGATCAATCGGCCCATGGGACGCCGTTGACGGATACGGTATTCATGTACGCCAATTGGGTCGCGACCGGCTCGCTTGGCGGGTTCGTCCTCGGAGTGTATGACGCCCGACGGGTCTCGGTTCAACAGGAGCTCCGGGCCGAACGCGACCGCCTGGCGGAAAAGGAACACGCGCTCGCCAGGGAAAACGAGCGCCTCGAATCATTCGCGAGCATTCTCTCCCACGACCTACGAAACCCGTTGAACGTGGCCCGAGGTAACGTCGCGCTTCTCGGCGAGGAGTCCGATGCCGACGAACTCGAAACGATCGACGGCGCGCTCGAACGGATGGAGGCGCTCATCGACGATGTCCTGACGATGGCCCGGGAGGGCGACGAGGTCATCCCAGGAGACCTCACCGAAATCTCGCTCCGGACGGTGGCAACCGTCGCCTGGGACATGGTCGAATCAACCGGTGGCACCCTAACCGTCGAGGATGATATCACGTTCCTGGCCGACGACGACCGACTACTGCGAATCTTCGAGAACCTCTACCGGAACGCACTCGAGCACGCTGGCACGGACGTCACGGTCAAGGTGGGGCCACTGCCGAACCGGACGGGGTTTTTTGTCGAGGACGACGGGGTGGGCATCGACACGAACGAGGACGTGTTCGCGCCGGGGTATTCCACCGATCGAAACGGGACCGGGCTTGGGCTGGTGATCGTCGAGTCGATCGCGACTGCCCACGGCTGGGAGACCACGGTCACCGAAAGCGACGACGGCGGGGCCCGGTTCGAATTCCGCGGCGTACGGACGCCCGAGCGAGGTTGACCGGGGTCACGACGCCTGTTGTGTCGTTGCTTCCGATTACCGGTCAGCCGTTCGCGTTCGCCGGGATCCATTCGTTTCCATTGCGGACACTATGAGTGGCCGCGGTGGATCGCCGAGACCAAGGGCCAAAGATGCGCCGACCGCCCGGCGTCGATCGCGGCGAGGCAGGAGCCGGTTAATGCTGGGATATTTTCAAATCCGATAATTAGTGGCGGGTGTTTATCTCCACATCGGCGGGATTTACTGAGCGAGCGGCCAGTCCCCAGACGGCTGCCCCTCGATTCCGCATGAGTTCCCATCGAGAACGAGCGTCCCTCGGCAATCGCAGTCGGTTCACGCCGTCCGACATTTCGCGGCGGGAGCAATGGCTCTGGGCGACCGCAATCGGGTTATGGTTCGTCGGCGACCTTGGGCTCCTCCTCGTCGGCGCCTCCACCGGAGTGACGACCTGGACGCCGACCGTGATATCCGTCGCAAACCGCCTCGGTTTCGCGGTCTTTCCCCTGTTGCTGACCGGGAAGGTCCTCGTTTTGGGCGTGGCCGGACTCTCGTTTTCCGCGCTCGATTGGGAATTCCGAACCCTCATCCCCCTCGCGATCATCGCCGTGGGTGTGCTCGCCCTCGGCCGGAACCTCGCGATCATTCGGCTAGCCCTGTAGCAACCCCCGGTCCGACAATCTCGGATGGCGGTCGATCCGACACCTACCCCGAGGGCGAGCTTTGAAACCCCGGACTCACGATTTGCACCCATGGACAGTTACACCCGGCCGGACCCCCACCGTGCGGCCCTTCTTACCATCGATACCCAGAACGATTTCACGCTTTCGGGCGCGCCGGCGGAGATCCCCGGAACAGCGGCTGCGGTGCCGGCGATGCGGCGCCTCGCCGAGGCCTTCCGCTCTCACGACCAACCCGTCATCCATGTGGTTCGGTTATACCGGGCTGACGGATCGAACGTTGACCGATGTCGCCGTCACGAAATCGAGACGGGGGCGGAGATCGTCCGGCCAGGGTCGCCCGGCGCCGAACTCGTCGACGAATTGAAACCGTCATCCGACATGACCCTCGATGCCGAGCGGCTCCTCGACGGCGAATTCCAGTCGATCGGCCACCAGGAATGGCTCATGTACAAACCTCGGTGGGGCGCGTTCTACTCGACCGACCTCGACGGCTTCCTCGATGATCGCAGCGTAAACACGGTCGTCGTCTGCGGGTGCAACTTCCCGAACTGCCCCCGGACCACGATCTACGAGGCCAGTGAACATGATTACCGGATCGTGTTCGTCCCCGAGGCGACCTCGCAAACGTACGAACGGGGTAACGAAGAACTGGCGGACATCGGCGTTGCGTTGAAGACTGTCGATGAAACGGTCGATTGGCTCGCCGGTGGATCGTGAGGCTGTTCGACCAACCTCACGGTTCTACCCGTCGCTCACACACTCGGACGGCGCCGCCGTAACGATCTGTTTGATCTGTCGCCAGGCCTTTTCGCTCTGTTCTTCGTCGGTTCCGTGCTGGAGCTCGCGGAGCTTATCGAAGCCGAGATAACACGACCGACAGAGACTGAGCCGGAGGCTGCCCTCGCCGGGAAGATCGTCACGCTCCTCACGGATGGCATCGGATTCGCGGCCGGTCAACTGGAGCCACCGCTCGTGATCGGTCTCCTCGTCACACCGGGCACACCGTGCCATTCTTCGGACGAAAACACGATCAGCGGCGCCATACATCTTACCACCTCGATCCGCCACCGGCGCCGGATCGAACGATCACTCACCGCCGGCGACGAGGCTGTCGAGTGCCGTAGCGCGGATGACGGAGCGGGGTTCCGAACGTGCCGCTCCGGATCCAAACCTCGACGCGGAAGATCGACAGGGTCGCGCTTCGGGACCGGTTCGAGGACCGAACGACGGCCGACGGGGTCTCGGCGGCCTGACTCGGGCTTGTTACGGAGTTTCACTGGATTTCGAACCCGCTCGCAAGAGAGGAATGCCTACATACACGGCCCGGAATTCCCTCGCCAATGGACGAACGGTCGGACGAGACGGCAGCGAACCGCTCCCCGTTACTCGAGGCGAAAGCGTACGACGAATCGTCGGTGTTCACCCCGGCGTCGCTCCTCCGCGAAGCCCGCCGACAGAAGGACCTGCCCGCGACCCCGGTGCCAGCGGTCTGCCTTCTGGACCCGGACGGGGATATCGTCGACCACTTGGTCGAGACGGACACTGCCCGGCGGGATCCGGAATGGCCCGGCTATCACACCGATCTCTACCGATTCACTCGAGACGGTATCGAGTTCGGAATCGTGGGCCGGGCCGTCGGTGCCCCCTTTGCCACATTGGTCGCCGAACAGCTGTTCGAGTCGGGGTGTCGACTCCTCCTCAGCATGACCTCGGCCGGGCAGATCACCCCACTCCACGATCCGCCGTACTTCGTGGTAATCGACCGGGCCCTTCGGGACGAAGGCACGAGCCACCACTATCTGTCTCCCGCCCGCTGGGCCACGATCGATTCCGCCCTGCTGGCGACCGCCCAAAGGTCGACTGCCGCCCCAGCCCAGCCCGTGCACACGGGGGCCAGCTGGACCACGGATGCCCCGTTCCGGGAAACACCAACGGCCATCGAAACCGCCGAATCGGCCGGTGTCCTCGCCGTGGAGATGGAGGCGGCGGCCCTGTACGCCTTCGCCCGATCACGGGACGTCCCGGTGATCTGTTTCGCTCACGTCACGAACCGGATGGGCCAGGCCGAGGAGGACTTCGAAAAGGGGGTCAACGCCGGGGTCACCGCCGCCCTCGATCTTCTCAGCGCGACGGCGACCGGCTGGCTGTCCTAAGGCAACGTCCGGGCCTGGACAGACCGGGTGTTGCGATCAGTCCACCGGCCGGGCCACCGTCACGGTGTACACCCCGGCCAGGAAGGACTCGCGAGGCCCAAGCGTCAGGTCCGTCTCCTCGAGCAGCGGTTCGAGCGGCCGGGTGAGGTCGGCGAAAAGTACCCTGGCAATCGGGTTCGCGAGCCGCCGAAGGATCGAGGGCGTGGTGTCTTCGGGGACGAACTTATCGAAGATCGAAACCTGTCCATCGCCGGTGAGCACCCGGTCAGTTTCCAACATGACGGCCGCGGGCGACGGGACCACCGAGAGAATCAGATGGAGCAACACGACGTCGAACCGATCAGCCTCGAAGGGGAGCTCCCCCGCGTCGGCAACTCGGGCGTCGACATCGAGCCCGAGGGCTTCTGCCCGGTCGGCCGTCCGCCGGACCATCGATGGCGTGATATCGATCGCCGTTACGGAGCAACCCTCGGGGAGGTAGGCAATGTCGTTCCCGGTCCCGCACCCGAGGATCAGCACCTCCTCGTCTCCATCCAGGTCGAGCCGTTCGATCGCGCGCCGCCGTCCCCGTTCCCACGGTACCGCTAACTGATCGTACACCGGCGCGTAAAGCCCGTACCGGAGACGGTTCAAGCCGTTCGACTGGTTCATGCCGGATCGTCCTCCGGGACTGGGGGCGGAACGTGCCCCCCGAACCGGGGATGGGTTCCTCCAACCACCAATATTCCACCGCGCCCGAGACGGGCATGAAAGCGCCAGTCAAGTAAAAGGTGGCCTCGACCGCCACGGCCGGCCGGTTGAGGCTGTCATTCCCTCGCGAAGCGACGTGTCTGAAGCGTCCCACAGCACCCCGTTTTCCTACCGGTCCGAAATGGAGGATTCCGGCGCCGCCAGTCGCTCGCGCACAGGAACGGTGTTCGTCAGGATGGCCGTGACCAGCCCGAGTCCGACCCCACCGACAACCCCCAGGAGGTGGCCGACGATCCCGGTTCCCGCTGCCGACCCGGGGGTGATAGTCGGGACTAGGCGGAAGCCCATGGCCGCGAAAAACGCGATGGCGACGGCCAGCACCGCGAGCTGATCGAAGACATCCCGCCGGGATTCGGCCGACTCCGGGACGGACCGGATTATCTCGCGGACGATCAGCCCGCCGAGCAGCACCACCCCGGCCCCGAGGGTGAGCGCCAGCCCCGAGCGGGTCCGGAGCTGGACCGTCGCCGTCGCGAGGGGGAGCAATACGCCGATGAAAAACACCGTCCGAAGATCGTACAGCGTCCGGCACCGAAGCAGGAACCCGAGGTAGGCAAAGCCGATGAACCCGGCGACGACATCGGAGAACCCGAGGAAGACCGGCGTCGTCTCGGGAAACAGGACGGCGTAGGTCGTCCGCGACAGGGCCACGGTGGTGAACGGGAGCACCGTCAGTAGCATGGCTGTCGTCAGGTAGAACCACCGGGCCGCCCTGAGCCGGAGGCTGAGGTAGTACGCGACGCTCGCGACGACCAGGTAGTTCGCGACGTTTCCCACCAGATGGGCCGTATCAAAGTGAACGAAGGTGCCGAGGAACGCGGCGAGTAACCCGGGCTGGGGAGCACTGTCGAGCCCGAGACGAACCGCTGCATCCGGGAGGTCCCAGTGGACGGCAACGAGTCCGGCCGCCAGGAGGACGATACCGAAGCCGTCACGGGCAATCAGTCGGTGCTGGTATAGCCGGACCGTCTCCACCGGTGAACCCGACACGGACTCCAACCGTCCGGACAGCCGCTCCCGGCGCTCGGCCAACTGCTCGGTCAAGATGCCGTACTCCGTATGGGTCTCGAGTTCCTCCGGGGCCTTCGTTTGTTCGAGGGCGGTTTTCTTCTCCGCGAGCGCCATGTAGGTCTGGAGTTCCTGTTCGAGCCCACCCCGCTCGAGCAGGTTCTGGACGGTCGACCGGAGCGCGTCCTTCTCGATCGGTTTCGTCAGGTAGTCGTCGATGTCCAGTTTCAGGATGTCGAAATCGGGTTCGACGGCGGTCACCATCGCGACCTGACAGTCGAATCCGCGTTCGCGGATCCGGCCGAGGACTTCGTCGCCGGACTGGCCGGGCATCCGTCGGTCCAGGAGGACGACGTCCACGCGTCGGTCGATCTGTTTGAGCGCCGCCTCGCCATCGTACGCGGTCTTGACCGTGTAGTCGTCGAGCCAGGTGGCATACAGGTCGGCGAGGTTCTGGTCGTCCTCGACGACCATGACGACGGGCTGATCCGGGGTGGGTCGCGCTGAATCACTCACGGTCGATAGATCCTGGGTAAGGTGGGTGCCGACCCGGCGGGCCATCGCCGAACGGCCGGCGGAACCATTAGCCACCGGTTCCGCCGGGAGGAAGGTAACGCTTGTCGTCCGAGCCCGATTGCTACCTCGCTCCACCCTCCTCACCTGGATACCGCGACGGCAATCCCCCGTTCTCAAATCCCTGGAATCGGATCGATGTTTTTAGGGCCGGCAATCGTAGATTCGATGCGTAACCACCTATGGCCAAAAACGTCGGTCCCATGGATCGAACCGTCCGCATCGTTCTGGGGGTGATTTTCGGGCTCGCCGGGGTCGGCGGCTACGCCGGCATCGTCCCGTTGGCCTGGCTCGGCATCGGCCAGGCCCTCGCGGGTGTCGTCCTCGTCATCATCGGGGCGATACTCCTGGTCACCGGCCTTCTCAATACCTGTCCGATCTACGCGATCCTCGGCATGAACACCGCACGGTAGCCTTCGATTGGCGGCCGGTGAGTGCGCCGACCCCCACGGATTCGACCGCATGATCAGTGGTCGCAGTCCCGCCACCGAAAAACGGGTTTACCTGTTCACGTGAACCATTATTCCCCGGTAGTTTGTGGCATATGATGCCCGCGGACCACTGATACTGGGTGCATCGTACATTCCCGCCGATGTACGGCCTGCACCCCCACCGGACTGGTGTGCGGGCTCCCATCGGAACTTGCCACAACACGGGTTCGGGGATCCCCGACCCCGGACTCCTTTTTCGGACGACACAGAGAGCGAGCCACTGCGCGTGCCGATCGGCAACCGCCAATATCGCAGCGGCCGTAAGCCGGCCTCCGCCTGGAAATACACAGCCACGCCACCGATCAAGACGTCCCCCGAACGCGACGGTCAGTTACCCGATCGGTCCCGACTTCCACTCAGTCGAGGGCGAGCAGCTGCATCCCGGCGACATCACCGTCGTCATCTCGTTCGGTGATGGCGGACAGGTAGAGTGATCCCCCGGCCACGGCGAGGCCTGTGAGGTGGTCCGTGAATTGCCGGGTCCACAGCGGATTACCGGTCTCGAGATCGAACGCCCGGAGGGCCGCGTGGTTCGCCGCAACCCCTTCGACGGAGCGATCGTGCGTGAGCGCTAGAAGGGTCCGACCACCCGCGGCGAGGTCGGTCACCTCGTGATCGAACGACCGCCGCCACACGGCACGCCCGGCGGGTGTCACCGCTTGCAACCGTCGATCGCCGAGGGCCGTGACCACGAGCTCGTCCGTGATAACGGGCGGGACCGGCCGCCCGACCGGGTCCGGTGCGTCCGACGGCGGCTCTCCTGGCTCCCGATCGGGCGGCGACGCAATGGTCCACCGCTCCTCGCCGGTCGATCGATCCAGGACCCTGAGGGCACCGCCTGGCCGATCGTCCCGTTCGGCAGTGACATAGACCCTCTTCCCGCCCACTGCCGGACTCCGGAGGAACCGGGGTCCGGTGACGCTCGCCCGCGGCGGCTCCGACCATCGGAGGGCCGCCCCCCGATCGGCGTGCGGCGGTTCGTCATCGTCCGGGTCCTCCCACGGCCATTCCCTGGCGGTCGCGGTCAGATCGATCGCCTCGACCGTCAGGACCGTGGCCACGTAGGCGGTATCACCGACGATCGCGGGCGATCCTTCGGCATCCACCCGGGACGCCCACGTCACGCGACCGGTCGCGTCGAGCGCGGAGAAGTACCCGCCGTACTCGAGGTACAGCCGACCGTTCGCGACGGTTCCGGTCGCGGTGTTCGCTCCATGACAGGGACGGCCGTGCCAGTTCTCAGCCCCTGACTCGAGGCCCACCCCAAAGACGCACTCCGTGCCTGTGACGTAGGCCCGGTCGGCGCCGAGGGTCGGCCGTTCGAACCCCTACGGTTCCGCCGTCGATCGCCAGACTTCCGCCCCGTCGGTCGCCCGGAGACCGATCAGCCGATTCTCTGCGTTCAGGACGACCCGCGTCCCCCGGACCACTGGCGGGTGACAGGCTCGGAACGCCGTCGACCACCGGGCTGTCGGTTCGCTCCGGGGCGGGCTCGCTCCAGCATTGTATCGGGTGTTCCGCGCGTCGAATCCGGCCGCGGGCCAGTCGTCGGCCCCGTGACTCTCCTCGGGCAACGGTTGGGGGGTTGGCGGCCCGGCGATCGAGGTACAGCCGGCCAGACTGGCGGCGGCCCCGACGAGGGCGTTGCGAAGCACTGCTCGACGGGGGAGATCGATGGAGGGCATTGCCGGTGACAATCGGGCCGTTACA
>CAYOLR010000041.1:9103-16872 GCA_964404815.1 uncultured Halobacteriales archaeon | reverse complement strand
CCGCTTGGATCGAGAACAAGCATCGCGCCGCCGACGAGCGCACTCACGCCGAGGGCGGCGGCGCCTACCACGTAGAGCCAGAGTGTGATCGGTCGCGATACGTCACGTCGGTCCGTTGCGTGATGGACGCTCATCGAGATTCACTGGTTCCAACTACGCCTGGATTCCTAATATATCGAGGCGTTCATTCTCTCCCGGGAGGAATCACCCTCCACTATATTGACTCATTCGGTCGTATTTACTGCCGAGAAGGCATGAACCGGAGAACGTTACTCGCAACATACGTCATCGCCGTGGGGACGGCGATGCTCGGTCTCTGGAGCGCGCTCCTCGCGACGGGAACCGTCTCCGAACTCGAGACTGCGCCGTACGAGATAGGGTACCACCTTGTCGCAGAGGTTGGGACTGCCCTCGCGCTCCTCGGGGCAGGACTCGGCCTGCTTCGGCACACCTCGTGGGCGACCCGCCTCTATCCAGTCGCGCTCGGGATGCTTCTCTACACAGTCATCAATAGTGCGGGCTATTACGCCCAGTGGGGAGACGTAGCGATGGTCGGACTGTTCACCGTCCTTACCGCTGGGACGCTCCTACTCCTCGGCGCCCACGTTCTCGGTCGACGGCCCGAGGTGTCGAGGCGGCCGCTTTCTGGAGGTGAGCCGGATGCTTAGGCTCCTCGCTGGCGTCTTCCTGGGACTCCACGGGCTGGTCCATCTCTGGTACGTCGTTCTGAGCCAGGGGTGGATCGAAGTCGAGGACGCGATGGGCTGGAACGGCCAGTCCTGGCTCCTCTCCCCCGTACTAGACTCGGGGATCATCCTCTCCGTGGCCAGCGTCCTCTACGTGCTCGTGACGCTCGGGTTCGTCGCAGGTGGGATCGGATACGCCCTGGGCCGAGAGTGGTCTTCAACGGTTCTCATTGGCGCAGCGATCCTCTCAACCGTCTTACTCCTCGCGATGTGGGATGGGGAACCAGACTTATTGGTTGAGAAGGGCCTGCTAGGCGTCCTCATCAACGTCGGCCTCGTGGCGTACCTGATTTTCAAGTAGTCAACCAGTCGGCGAGGCTATGAGTATTGTAAGGGAGTAACGCGAGCTGACGCCGGTCCGGCTGGCACCAGTTGACGGTACCGTGACTCCGTTCGTCCTGATACCGACGGCCGTACGCTACAACAGGAAGCTCGCATAGAGGAAGACTATTTCGTGAGTTCAGTGGCGAGGAGTTTCACGGGGAGTGTCGGGGTGAGGGAGGCGACGGCAACGTTCCGTCTTTCCGAAACGTCTGCGCTCCAAACCAGGCCGTGATACCCAGAACAACGAGGATTCGGAGCGCGATTCCAACCGAGTCGGCAGTCCGCGGTAACGAGGTCATCTGTCCGACGAAGTTCTCCATGAAGTGAAACCCGATTAGCGCGACCACGCTCCGATTCGTATTGTTGTACACCCACGTGTAGACGACTGAGATGAGCAAGAGATTGGCTGCGAAAAACGCTGGACTGGGGTCGAAGTCGAAATTGGCGAAATATCCTGGCATCAGAAACAATGGTGCATGCCACGAAGCCCAGAATATGCCGACGGTGGCTCCGGAAGTGAGCGCCGACCATCGGACTTGACACCTGTCGAGGAGATAGCCTCGCCAGCCGATTTCTTCTGGAAGGGGACCGACGATGAGGAGTACAAGGACGGTGACTACGAAGGCTGCCGGTTTGCCCAGCAAGGCCCGGAACTCCCAGAGGTCGAGGATGAACGATGCATCTGTAGTGAGGAAGGCGACCGTTCCAGTGAGGACGGCCAGTAGCGGAAAGAACGCAATTGTGACCACGCTCCATCGTAACGGGATACGGCCGAGTTCTGTCAGTCGATTCCAGAGGTCGGCCAGGCCGTTGCGCCCGTAGGTCAGGTAACTCATGACGATGCCCCCGAGAAACGGACCCGTACCACCGACGATGGTGAACGGGAGCCCTAGCCCGAACGCCTCGTAGTTACCGACGATGTTCACGCTCCACCAGCCCCACGTCCACCCGTGTGAGAAAAGCAGGTACCCCCACACGTCGCTCGCCGGGAGGGTCTGGATCCGGCGTAACATTGACGATCCCGTCATGAACGTTCACCCGGAGAGGGGCGCAGTACCGGCTGCTATCCGGCTCATGGTGCTCATAGCAGAAGGATGTATCTGTCAGTACGTGAAGTTCCGGTATGGAAGGGCACGAGCTGACCACAGACGTGTGGGGGATCGACCGTGAAGAATTTCCGACCGACGCGCCACTTTCCGAACGTATCCGATTCCTGCTCCAGTATGCGATTCTCGCACCGTCGAGTCACAACTCTCAGCCCTGGGAGTTCGTAGTCGAGGACGGCAAAATCGAGATTCACACTGTCGAGGACCGTTGGTTGGACGTCGCTGACCGGGACAAGCGGGAGTTGTACGTCAGCCTCGGGTGTGCCATCGAGAATCTCTGTATTGCCGCCGAGCAGTTCGACCTCGGCTACGAGATCGACTACCACGACGACACCACCCCGGTAGCGATCCTCACGCTGTCCCGTGATGATGAACCGAGGTCCGAGCGCCCAGCCGGATTGTTCGATGAAATCACGGCACGATACACGAACCATCAGATCTTCAAGGATAGGCCGCTGTCCGACGACCTCCGCGAGCAGTTGCAAGACTGCGTCATTGAGGACGACCTCACGCTGCACATGATTGACGATCCAGATCAGAAAGAGTTGATCGCCGAATTGCAGGCCGAAGCCGACCGACGACAGATGGACAACCCGGAGTACCGCAAAGAACTGGCCCACTGGATCGGTATCGGCGCGCTCGGAGATTCCTGGCTGAAGGCCCGCATCGGGCAGGCGGTGGTTACATACCTCGATATCGGAGGCAGCGAAGCGAAAAAGAACTCGAAGCTCGTCACCAGTGCCCCGGCCGTCGGGGTGATCGTGACCGACTCGGACGACCCGACGGCGCGCGTCAGAACCGGGCAAGTCTTCGAGCGACTCGCCCTGGC
Source organism: uncultured Halobacteriales archaeon (assembly GCA_964404815.1). GTDB lineage: Archaea > Halobacteriota > Halobacteria > Halobacteriales > Hikarchaeaceae > CAYOLR01. The sequence goes on along the minus strand of CAYOLR010000041.1, from coordinate 13,867 downwards.
CGCGACCGCCGGAGGAGTGGCGATCCACCCGATGAGTCAAATTCTCGAACGGCCAGAAATGCGCGAGCAACTCGCCGACGTCCTCGACGTAGACAGCGCGCGGCCCCAGCACTTGTTTCGGCTTGGCTATCCCGAGGAGGAACAGGAACACACGCCCCGGTGGCCCTTGGAGGCGTTCCTGTGCGACTGAACGAGGATCATCACCGAATTGGTCGTAACCGGCGTGGCTGGAGGAGGTGAGCAGGCCGCTGGCATCGATACGAATCGCTGGCGGACGGTCGCCAGTATCGATCACCCTTCTTTCGAGTACGCGACTTCCGTACAGGGAGTATGAATTTTGTTTGGGCACTTCATGATCGGCTATGACCAGGATTGGCGCAGATAGTGAGCGTGTGTCCTCACAGCAGCAGTTGACAGTGGATTACATGCAGATGGCGGGCCACCGGAGTAACGTGCACGGGCTCGTCGAGATTGACGTCACCGACGCCAGAGAGCGCATTCGGACCATCGAGGAAGAGACCGGAACGAAACTCTCGTTCACCGCCTTCGTCGTGTTTTGTCTGGCCGCTACTGTCGACGAACAGCCTCACATCCAGCGATATCGTGATTGGCGAGGACGAATCCACGAATTCGAGGATGTTGACGTGAACGTCCTCATCGAACGGGAAATCGACGGCGAACGAATCGGTATCCCGCACGTCATTCGACAAGCGAACCGACGGACGATTCGATCGATTCACGACGAAATCCGGCGGGTCAAAGCAGATAATGCGAACCGCCCAGAACCCAAATTCGCTAGGCTGGCGCGCCATCTCCCCGGTTTTTTGCGCCGCCAAATTTGGCGACTCCCTCAGTGGTTCCCCACAAGATGGAAGCGTCTCGCCGGCAGTGTTACGATCACCTCTATTGGCATGTTCGGCACCGGCAACGGCTGGGCGATCAGTCCCACCAACTACACCCTCCAACTCACCGTCGGTGGAATTGGCACCAAACCACGCTTGATCGACGGCGAACTCCGTCCCCGAGAATTATTGAGCCTGACTGTCACTTTCGACCACGATGTCGTTGACGGAGCGCCAGCTACCCGGTTCGTCCAACAGCTCAGCGAACGCCTGGAATCCGGTCACGGTCTCGAGAACGATCCCGAGCAGCAGGTAGTTGGAGTTCGAGTACTCGTGTCGAGTGCCCGGGTCGAATCGGAGCTCCGCGCCCCGGATCACGTCGAGGAGATCGCTCGGGGTCCACGTCTTGGTCGGTAATCCGAAATACCGGGCGATGAACCACGGATCGCTCGTGTAGTTTGCCACGCCGCTCGTGTGATTCAGCAACATCTCGACCGTGACATCGCCCGCATATTCGAGGTCGACCCACTCGTCGATCGTGTCCGAGAGCGATAGGGTACCGGGCTGAATCTGATTCAGCGCGATCGTCGCCGTGTAGAGCTTCGTCACACTCCCGACGTAGAGGTGATGCGCAAACGTGAGTGGCACGTCGTCGTGGGCCGCGTTCCCGGTGACGCCGGTCCATCGGCTGCCGTCCTCGTAGATGGCACATGCCTGGAGCCCAACGTCCGAACGTTCGGCACTGTACTGGTCAAGTGCCGTCAGCAATCGTTCGGCGGGGACGGCCGAGGCCTTCGGTCCTGAGCGATCACTCCGGACTGGCTCGGCGTTGTCGGTGATCACCCGTTCGTTCTCGTCGGTCAGGTAGAGGATCCGGCCGGTCCAGCCGGCGAGTCCGAGGGCGCCTGCCAGTCCCGCTCCACCGGCGACCCGAAGGAACTGTCGACGAGTCCCGCTCGCGTCGTCACCGTTGTCTGAATGCTTCTTGCTCATGTTCTGCTGTTTCTGGCCAAGGTTGGACGCCCCGTCCGGCGCGCCTACCGGTCGTGAATCACCCTCGGGTAACTCGAGCTACCGGGGGGACGGCAGCGGGGGGTGTTGCACTTCATCGGTGGCCGTCAGGGTCTTGGCTCCCCAGACAGCGACGATCAACCCCGCGACCACGAACCAGAGGGTGTAGTACGGTATATCCGATACCACGATGATTTCGGCGGTGAAGTTCACCCATCCGTGGAGCACGATGATGCCGAGGACACTACGTTCAATATTGTTGTAGATCCACGTGAATGTGACCGATAGCGCGACGATACCGGTCATGAACAGCCAGAACCCCGTCGTCGCAAATCCCACCGAGTCGTGTTGGAACGACCCCTCGATAAAGAACAAGGGGAGATGCCAGACCGCCCAGACGACGCCCAGGATAAGGCTCGCACTCAAAGCCGACCACTTCAGTTGTAGGCGGTCCAGCGCATACCCTCGCCACCCCAATTCCTCGAGGAGCGGGGGAAGGGTCGCGAAGAACAACGCCGGGAGGATGGCGAGGGGATTCACGCCGAACTGGGTCACGCCTTCACCCCACGATGGTCCGGTCCCACCGAGGAGCAGGTCACCAATACCGGCGAGAACCCCGACACCCAGGGGTACCAGTAGAATCACCGCGAGCCAGCGGAGTCCGATGCGCCGAGGATTGGTGAGGCGGTTCCAGAAGTCGCTCCGTCCGTGTTCGTCGTAGACGAGATAGACGAAGGCGATACCAGACACCCCGGGGACGGCGAGGCCGACCAGGAGCAATAGGAGTCCTACCGCACTATCAAAACGTACGTCGAGCGCGATTGCCGGCAGCCAGAACACCCATGTCCCAACGACCGCGACAGCGAGGTAGACCCACCAGTTCCCCACACGATCGGAGGTCCCCCCGATATTCTCGCTAGTACTCACGCTTGATGCAGATTGCTGCATACCCACATACACGACTCCGTACCGCATACCTCCATGCGCTGGTTCTCAAAAAGTGGGAATATCGACCCGTTTCGAAGTTCGATGGCACCTCGCCACCCGTTGCTACGGGGACAGTAGATCCCTATGATGACAGGCGGTCACCAAGACGGCTCCCGGAACGACATCTCGGAGCAATTGTGTCCGGGAAGTATGCGTGATCTATGCCAGTTACCCCCGACGACGCTCGTCAGGAGCGACAGCTGCTCGAAGCCGGGGTCGAGGCGGGAGATTCGATACTGTCCTCAACCAGTACCTCTCCATGCATGATCTGGTAATCGATGCGCCGATAACCCCCCAGCGGCGCTGAGGCCAGCAATATGCAATGCAGCAAACACGAGGGCTCCCCCCGATCTGCGCGAGTACGAACATGGGCCCGGCGACCTCGCCGGTGGTGACGGACCCGGCGAACATTATGCAGGTAGCCCGCGACACCGCCGCCGATTAGAGGCGAGAAGGGGATGAATGGCGTGACGATGGTGACGACGGCACCCAGCAGCGCGTGGAGGAAGAAGATCTCGCCGCTGGGTGCGACGTCTGTGGCCGTCTCACGGGTGAGTGTGGCACTCGGGTTACGCTGAGGTCGTCCCAGTGTTGTCGAGGAACGTGAGGACGGCGTCGTCGAAGGCTGGCGTGACGGTGAGATTCGACGGGTCGCTCCCGTCGGTAAGTACCTTGAACGTCGCCCCATCGATGCCAGTCGCGGTTTCGCGGGCCAGATCGACGAACCACTTACCGTTCTCTTGGCCGACGAGCACGAGCGTCGGGGTGTCGATCCGGTCAAGTTCATCGCGGCAGTCGAACCGGTTAATTGCGCGTCGTGCCTGCTTGAGGACGCCCGGATCGGTCTGGAACAACATCGTCCGGAAGTACTCGCGGAGTTGCTCGTGCTCGGGGGCGTTAAAATGGGATTCGACGATCTTCCACTGCAGCAGCTCCGGGAGCAACGACAGGCCAATCTCGCCAGCTCGCGCATTCAACCGCGCGACTGTCCCGTGCACGCCACTGAACGTATCTGAAAGAACGAGCGCCTCGACGAGATCGGGATAATCGATAGCGACCCGCTGGGCGATCACCCCACCCATGCTCACGCCACAGACCGTAGTACGCTCCACGCCGATCTCGTCGAGGAGCGCTGCAAGGTCGGCTGCTGCGTCGTCGATGGCAAACCGTTCGCCGCTATCGGACTCCCCGTGACCGCGGACATCCGGGACGACTAAGAAGTGTCCCTCGTCGGGATACCGGTCGCACTGGGGTTGCCACATGGTGTGATCCGCGCCCAGTCCGTGCACCAACAGGAGTGGCCGATCGTTCGGGTCCCCGTAGACGTCATACGCCAGTTCGATATCCCCGTGCGTGAACGATCGCATCATCGAACTAAGACGCTGTCAGTCCCCGTAATGTCTCCGGGGCATACTCGGAGAAGGAAGAGGGAGCCCCGCTCCGTAAAACCTCGAGGACTGTCCACCTGTTGGAGTGTAAGCTCTCTTGACACATTGTCACCGAGACCATTGTTTACCCTGACAGTGTGGTATTAGGCCAGACCAGAAAGACCGAGAGAAGGTGAATCCCCAGGAATCAGCCGAGGCGCTGGTGAGATTTTCCAGGTGTACGCGTACGCCCCAATAACGAATACCGCTCCTGATTGTGCCGTGTTGAATAGCTCCACCACTTCTACCTGGACACCGCCGCAATCCCCTAGCCTAGTCGGGATCGATCGGGGGTCTCCGGGTTAGCCCAATGGGAAAAATTATCCCCGAGGCCAAGGTGAAGGTCTGCACCTTTATCTCAGCCATCCCCATCAGGTAGCACAATGGTTCGTGATTACGACCGCTCGGTGATCCCGTCCGTCCAAAACCTCCGTGCTGCCCCGCCGGTCCGAGAGGAACCGGGGTTCAGACAGGTCGTGTTCCGGGGGATCGACCAC
>CAYOLR010000041.1:0-9003 GCA_964404815.1 uncultured Halobacteriales archaeon | reverse complement strand
CGAACAGTCGAACCTGCTCGTCGACGGTCGCCTCGACTTTCTGATCGACGGCGAACGCGTCGAACTCCAGCCCGCGGACGCGGTCACGATCCCGCCAGGGATTTCCCATACCTCGCGGGTCGTCGAGGGCGAAACCGCAACGTTGCTCGCCTTTTGGCCCCTTAGAGAGGATCGCCTCCACGGAACGGCGTATCAGGACGAATTCCCCGAACTCTAACGGGTGAGGAAGGCCAACAAACCCGTTGCCGACTGATTCTTCGCTGAGTCGCCCGTCACGATTGCTCGAGCTCGATACCCTCGCGAAACTCCTGGAAGGCTTGGTCCAACTCCCCCTTGATCGCCGTGCGTTCCTCCTCCGATAACTTCCTGCTCTCCTGGGCGGCCAGGATCCCCCGGGCGATCAGCTCGTTGTTCATCCGCATCGACGGGCTCGCATAGTTCGACGAGAGGTCGGACCGATCCCGCGAGACTTGGTTCCAGACGCCGCCCTCGGTATAGAGATAGGTGAACACCAGCGCGCCGAGGCTCACCACGGCGATCAGCGGCCAGGCATATTCGCCGTGCCCGTACTGTCTGAGCGTGAGCGTCGCCGTCGAGATGCCCGTGAGGCCGAGCATCGCCAGCTGGATCATTCCGGAGACGCCGTCGACTCTGGCTAGCCATCGTGCGGCGAGGCGGACCCACCAGCGGTTCGCGGTCATGGCCGAACGAAGTGACCTGAGGGCTAAATATCTCGTGTCCTGCGTGGCACTCAGTCGGAGACGTGCTTACCGCCGTCCCACCCCCGATCGGCGAGGACCCGCTCGCCCATCCGTCGGGGGACGTCTTCGAGGTCCGTTGCCATCGTGTCGTTCCACCGGTTCAGGAACCCATAGAGGCTGATCGCCGCGAGCAGCTCGACGATCTCGTCGTCGCTCCAATGCTCCTTGAGGGCGGTCATGATCTCGTCGTCGACCCGGTTGGGGACGCTCCCGGCCGCCAGGGCGAAATCGAGCCCCACGCGCTCCTTCTCGGGATAGAGATCGCTCTCCTCGTAGTTCCAGAGGTCGTCTAGCTTCTCCTGGCTGACGTCGTGGATCTCGGCGGCGATCAGAGAATGGGCCTCGCAGTACTGACACCCGGCGGCGCTACTGGCCATGTGGGCGGCCAGGCGTTTGAACCCCGGATCGACCTCGTTCGCCTCCTTCATGACCTTCTTGGTGAGGTAATCGAACCCTTCGACGATCTCCGGCTTGCGCTGCATTGTGAGGAGGCTGTTCGGGACGAACCCCAGGATCTCCTCGAACGTCTCGAACTCGTCAGCCAACTCCGGGTTGGTGTCTTCGGGTAGCGGATCGAGATGGGCCATTGGTTCCACCAAAGGCTGTCGGCCGGTGACCCATAGCTGTTCAGGGTGAAACGGGCAAACGGTTACCATCCCCTTCCCCGTCAGTGCTCCCATGGCCGAGGCCGAGGACGACGACGGGCCCGTGTACACGTTCTTCCTCTCGTGGTTCGGGTTCACGATGGTAGTCTTCCCCTTCGTGGCAACGCTCAACTCGACCGTCTTCGGGGGAAACCTCGGGCAGTTCATGGTCCCCGTCATCAGCCTCGTTGTCACGATCCCGGCGGCCCTCGAGTTCGCCTTCTCCGGCCGTGATCCGTACAAAGTCGGGATGTTCGTCGGCGCGTTCGTCGTTTTGTTCTTCCTCAGCATCATCCTCCAGGCCGTCGTCGCCGTGGTGGTCAACGCCGAGGAATCGATTCCAGCGGTCCAGTTCGGCCTCATGTTCGCCGCCTACATCGGGGCCTACGTGCTCGTCTACCGGTTCGGGCTGGATCGGATCAAAGGGGCGATAACTGGCTGACGGACGGGCGGACTCGCCGAGGCGGGGCTGTCAGACCCGGAGGTGTGCCGGGGGATCGAGGACACCCAACTGGTCGAGGAGGCCGAGACGATCCTCCTCCAACCAGATCTCCGAGATCTCGTCGTCTTCGATACGGTACATGGCCATCCCCGTCCATTCGACGCTCCGACCCGTTCCGTTGATCCCGTAGTACTGTCCTTCGTGGGTCCCTGAAATGGTGTAGCGGACGGCGACCATATCGCCATCGGCCAGCATGGCGTCGGTCGTCCCGGCGTAATCGGGGAATGCTTGGAGGTTCTGCCACGGGTTATCGAGAAACTCGTCGAGCCCGCGGATCTCCTCACGCGGACCGTGTTCGACGACGTCGTCCGCCACCGTTTCGGCCAACGCGTCGCGATCCTGGTTGTTGAAAGCGTCCAGATACTCCCTGACCACGTCCTTGTTGTGCTCCTCTGATGTTGGCATGCCCATCTCCCCATGGCGCCACCGACGGCCGACGTGCGGGAGCGCCACCCGATGGGTGGACGGCCAGGCTGTTAATTGTTACCATACCGCACCGTCAGTCGGTCGACCGTCCAGATCAATCGGATGGCCCGTGTGCGATCCCCAACCAGAACAGCATCGTGATGCCCGTCAGGGCGGCGAGGACGATGAACCCCAGATCGAACAACCCCGCATCTGCAAAGAGGCCGATTATCGTTGACCCGGTCGCGCCGATCCCGAAGAATACCGTCCGAAGGAGCCCCCAGCCGGTTCCCTGCACCGTTGTCGGGAGTGCACGAACGAGGAACGCGCTGACCATTGGTCCCATGGCGATTCGGAGACCAAGGATCGGCACCAGGATCGTCAACGCGACAACGCCGTCCACGAACGGAAGCACCACGAGTGTTACCGTCGAAAGCACGATCAAGACGACTACCGTCGTCCGTTCCCCGTGGTTGTCGGCGTAATGGCCCGAGACGGGGTTGACGATGGCGCCAGTCACGAACAGGAGGCCGAACAGCAGTGCGGCATACCCCTGCCCGAGACCCTTAACCTCGACCAGATAGGTCGGAAGGAAGGACAGGAGCGCTTGGTAGGTGAAGATGAAGAGGATCATGACGCCGCTCCCGAAGAGGATGGCCCGGTTCGACAGCGCGGCGAGCGTCCGACGCACGGTGGCTCGTGCCGAGAGTCTAGACCCCTCGCCGGAGTCCGTGGAGGTCGGAACGGCCCACCAGAGGCCGAGCCCGACGCCGACCATGAGCGGGAGCATCCAGACGACGGCGAGTCGCCATCCCCACCGGCCGGCGATCGTCGTCGCGATATAGGGAAGGGCGGCGGCTCCGATGCTCCCGGCAGCGAAGGTCAACCCGAATGCCGTGCTGTCGGCGTCCGGGAAGGTGTTCGACACCAGCATGTCACGGGGCGTTCCGAAGAGCCCGGATCCGATCCCGAACAGGGCACAGGCGAGGAGGAACAGCGCGTAGAAGGGCGCGAGATAGAAGGCCATAAAACTGAGACCGCCCAGGACCGCGCCGAAGATCAACAGGAGCCGCTCGGCGGTGCGATCGGCGACGACCCCCGCCGGAAATTGGAGACTGGCATACATGAACCAGAGGACCGTCAGGGCGAAGCCAGCACTGGCGTTGTCGATGGAGAAATCCGCCTTGATCTGCGGCAGGAGTGCCGGCAAAACGACCCGGAACCCGTTGATGAAGAGCCATCCGGCGGCCACGAACAGCAGCGTCCAGCCCCGACCACCCCCGCGGAGCCTGTCGAGACTCTGGCGAGCCGTGCTCATTGGGGCCGCCCGGTCAGGGTCCGATCAGCGGGACCGTCGGCCGTTCGGGGTTCCGTTCGCGCCGTCCTGGATGCCTTCATGCTCGGCGATCGTATCGGCGAAAAACCCGTCGGTGGGTAAGAATCTGATCAATCGCGGTTCGACTATCGGCGGTAGGACTCGCCCTCCCATTCGGCGATGGCCTCGGCCAGCTTCTCCCGGGCGTGCCGGCCGGCCATCGCCCCCAACTCCTCCCAGCCGTCAGCGTCCGGCGGCCGACCGAGAATGACGACCTCGTTGGACTCGCGATCACCGACGATCAGCCCGTTGATGTGTTCTTGATCGTCGATCCAGATGGTCGATCCGGCCATTACCTCCAGACCCGCAGGTGTCTCGCTCCGCAGGGTTTCGAACTCCTGGATGGTCAGGGGATCGGTGAACCACGGATCGTGACCACCCGCCCCGGTCCGGAGCTGGACACCGAGCCACTCCGATAACCACCGATGCCAGTCCCGGACCATCCCATGGAGACCGGGGTGTCGGGAACATAACATTTCTGCCCGTCCGGTCGCCTGGATGGCGTGGAGTCCCGAGTAATATGCTTGATGATTATATTTCATTTCGTGAGGATTAGTATCGGAAGCAAAGGTATTACCGCCGACTCCACGTCATATTCAGACATGAGCGAAGACCCCGAACGCCATTTCGAAACCCTCGCGGTTGCCTACGGCGAGGAGGCCGGAACCGGGGACGGACCCGGTGACGTCGTCTCGCCGATCCATCTCTCGTCGACCTTTGCCCTCCCGGGCCTGGACACTGACCTCAGCCTCGAAGATATCGACCCGGACCGCGGCGAGTTCGTGTACTCGCGGCTCTCCAATCCGACCCGCCACGCGGTGGAAAAGCGCCTCGCCGCCCTCGAGAACGGCAAAAAGGGATACGCCTTCGCGTCCGGAACCGCCGCCATTGCGACGGCGGTATTAGCGGCTGTGGAACCGGGAGATCACGTGGTCGCCTTCGACGACCTCTACGCCGGAACCCGTCGGATGTTCGAGCGGCTCATGGCCGACCGGCTGAAGGTGGACGTCGAGTTCGTGGATGCCACGGATACGGATGCGGTCGTCCGCGCACTCCGCCCGGATACCGCCTTGGTGTGGATGGAATCGCCGACGAACCCATTGATGCGGTTGTGTGACATCGAGGTGATCGCCGAGTCGGCCCACGACCAGGGCGCGGTATTCGGCGTCGATAATACGTTCGCGAGCCCGTACTTCCAGCAGCCACTTGATCTCGGCGCCGACATCGTCGCCCACAGTACCACGAAATACCTGAACGGACACTCGGATTCCGTCGGCGGCGCGTTGGTGGTGGACGATCCCGAGCTGGCCGACAATATCGAATTCAACCAACAGGTCGGGTTGGGCAACATGCTCGCGCCCTTCGACAGCTTTCTCTTGCTTCGCGGCATCAAGACGCTCCCGGCACGCATGGATCGGCACGAGGCCAATGCGATGGCGATCGCCGATTATCTCCAGACCCGAGAGGACGTCACCGCTGTCCATTATCCGGGATTACCGAGCCATCCCCAACACGACCTTGCCGCCCAACAGATGTCCGGCTTCGGTGGCATGCTCTCGTTCGAACTCGCGGGCGAGCTCGACGATGCCAAGGCGTTTCTCGAGGCGCTCTCTGAGTTTACCCTCGCGGTCAGCCTCGGCGGCGTGGAGAGTCTGATCGAGCTTCCCGCCGCGATGACGCACGAACCGATCCCGAAAGCCGACCGTGAGGCGGTCGGGATCACCGATACGTTGATCCGCCTGTCGGTGGGGATCGAACACGTCGACGACCTCATCGCCGATCTGGAGGCGGGGTTCGACCAGTTCACGCTGGCGCCGACCCCGTCGGATTGATAAAGCCCGCCGCTATCGACGGATTTCGGCAATAAGAAGCGAGTCGGTCTCGGTTACTCGTCGGCGCGGTCAGAGATCGCGACACCCGGGAGGTAGAACCCGTAATCCGGGATCTCCGAGGAGAGTTCAACGGCTTCGTCGAACTCCGGGAGGTGCGCCGAAAGGAACCGCTCGATGCGACCGGGCGCGGTCGACTGCCGACTCATGCCCGGGAGGTAGAACTTGCTCTCGTCTTGTTCGCCTGCGGCTGGGTTACTCATCGCCATACTTTCAGTTAGACCGGGGTATATTTATATTTTCTTGAAGTAATCTTACGATTTGCGAAAATATAATTAACTGAAGTCATAAAATTATTCGCACTCATCGGTTTCGGAGTTGCTCGGCCCGACCGCTCGCCAGCGAAAGCCACCCGACGCCCCTCGAGAGAGAAACCGTGTCGATCGCGCCTGGGCTGTCGTCAGCCCGAAACCGGCTCGGCCTCGACGACCTCGGCGAATGCGAAGTTTTCCCGAGCCTGGGTGATCCGGACGGTGACCCGGTCGCCAACGTTCGTATCGGCCACGAAAACGACGTACCCGGGCCCGACCCGTGCGATGCCGTCGCCCTGTTCGCCGGTGTCCTCGATCTCGACCTCCTTCAGCTCGCCCTCCTCAACGGGCGGCTCCTCGGAGCCGGAGTCCTGGCGATCACGTCGGCCGCTTGATTCGACGGGTTCCTGCGTCCCTTGTCCATCTGCCTTGGCCAGAATAGCGATACGGTAGGTTTCGCCCACCTCGAGATTGCCCATATCGAGTTCTCGGGCAGGTAAGGAGACTACCGGGGTTCCGTTTCGATCCTCGATCTGACCAGAATACATCGTCAACAAAGTCTCTGGAATCTGCATAGTGGTATCGTCCTAGCCCTCCTTATCGGGCCTCCGGGTTGAACATATCGATTATCGAAGGCGATATGGGTTCACATTCGAAGGGTTTCGCGGTCGGAGGGAGGACACGCTTGAACAGTGGCCCGAGGGGAACGTCGCACCTACAACCGTGAACCGCCATCCACGGGGACCGTTACGCCGTTGACGAAGGCAGCGTGCTCGCTCGAGAGGAAGGCAACGAGCTTCCCAAGCGCCAACGGGTCCCCCGGCTCGACGTACGGACCGTCCGCGAGCAGCGCGTCGTACGCGTCCGCAAGGGTATCGAACACCCCGTCGTCGACCAATCCGGTGAGGAACAACTCGAGGTCGTCCGTGTCGTGGACGCCAGGGATGACGGCGTTCACCCGGACATCTGGCGCGAAGGCCCTCGCCTGCGTCTCCGTGACGCCCTGCACCGCTCGGCCGAAGGCGTTTGCGACCGGGAACAGATCGCTCAACGCCCTGTATACCGGGTTCGTTACCGTCACGATCGAGCCACGGGTCGATTCCCGAAGCGCGGAATGGGTCTCTCGGATCGTCCAAATGACGCTCATGAACAGCCGGTCGAACGCCCGGAACCAGTCCTCGTCCGAGACGTCGAGGAACCGATCGGGTTCCAGCGGTCGCGGGCCGGTCACGAGGTGGTCGATACCGCCGTACTGATCGATCGTCTCCTGGACGAACGCCGAAACCTGCTCCGGATCTCGAACGTCCGCCTCCAGTCCGAAGATCTCCCCATCGCCGATCGCGTAGAGCCGGTCGCTAGCGTAGGCCAGGTCGCCGAGGTTCGGGCTGGCGAGCGCCACGTTCGCACCCTGTCGCGAGAAGGCCTCCGCACAGGCGTGGCCGAGCCCGGTCGCGCTCCCGGTAACGAGCGCCACGTTCCCATCGAGATCAAGGTCCATGCCGGCCGTGTGGCGGAGCGGCGGGTTAAACGTTGACCGACCGGACTTTTCTCCATCCAACGCCTAACGGCTTGACATGGAGTCGAAGCGCTTCCTGTTCCTGTCGCTCGACGCCGCCCTGATCGGCGACCTCGCCTGGCAGGTGTCGAAGGAGGGGCACGAGGTGAAGTACTACATCGAGGCCGACGGTGACAAAGAGATCGCCGACGGGTTCGTCCCCAAAACGGGCGACTGGCGAGCCGAGGTGGATTGGGCTGACGTCATCGTTTTCGACGACATCTGGGTCGGGAATGAGGTGGGGACGGGGGCTATCGCGGAAGACCTCAGAAAACGGGGCAAGGCGGTCGTCGGCGGGACACCCAACACGGACCAGCTCGAGGACGATCGGGGGTACGCGATGGATGTCCTCGAAGAACACGGCGTTTCCGTTCTTCCGCACAAGGTCTTTCGGGACTTCGATGCCGGCATCCAGCACGTCCTCGATAACCCCGGGCCCTACGTCATCAAACCCCTCGGAGAGGTGCAGAACGTCAAAAGACTCCTCTATGTCGGCCGGGAAAACGACGGTACGGACGTCGTCGATGTCCTCCGGGCGTACAAGAAGGCCTGGGGCCACCGGATGAAGGGATTCCAGCTCCAGCGGCGGGTCTCCGGGGTGGAAATCGCTGTCTGTGGGTTCTTCAACGGCGAGAAGTTCGTGGAGCCGGTCAACTTCAATTTCGAGCACAAGAAACTGTTCCCGGGAAACATCGGGCCGTCAACGGGGGAGATGGGGACCTCGATGTTCTGGGCCGATCGCAACCGGATCTTCGACGAGACGCTGGGCAAGCTCGAAGCCTGGCTCGCCGACGAGGGCTACGTCGGCAGCATCGACATCAACTCGATTGTCAACGATACCGGAATCTATCCCCTCGAGTTTACCCCTCGGTTCGGCTATCCCACGATCATCTTGCAGGAAGAGGGAATGAACATGCCCACGGGAGAGTTCTTCTACAAACTCGCCAACGGCGACGATCCCGACCTCTCGGTGCACAAGGGGTATCAGATCGCCGTCCGCGTCGTCCTCCCACCGTTCCCCTTTGACGACGCGGCGATCTACGACGAGAACTCCCGCAATGCGGCCGTCGTGTTCGATACCGATGACCGGGACGGTATTCACATCGAGGACGCCAAACTCGTCGACGGACAGTGGCGGGTCGCGGGCGACAACGGCATGCCGATCGTCGTGACTGGAAAGGGCGAGACGATGATGCTCGCGAGGGAGCAGGCCTACAACCGTATCTATGACATCATCATGCCGAACATGTACTACCGGGATGACATCGGCGAGCGCTGGATCGAGGGTGACGGCGATCGGCTTCTCGCGTGGGGCTATGTCTGATCCACCGGTTCGCGGGAAAACGAGTTAGGCATCAGGCCTTTAGGCCGAGTCTTTGAGGTAGAGACCATGGCAGGGTCGCCCCAGCGCGGCGGAGACGGGACCAACATCGAGGGCGAGGCCCCGGTCGTCGAGGAAACGGTCGAAACCGACGAGGCGACGATAACCGACGACGCCGAGCTAGAACGGACGCTCGGACTGAAGGGCGGCCTCGCGATCGGTGTCGGGACCATGATCGGCGCGGGGATCTTCGTATTTCCGGGCCTTGCGGCCGGGCAGGCTGGCCCCGCCGCCGCCGGC
>CAYOLR010000040.1:0-17136 GCA_964404815.1 uncultured Halobacteriales archaeon | reverse complement strand
CGTGATCGAACACGAGCTCGACCTCGTCAAGAACGCCGACCACATCATCGATCTCGGGCCGGAAGGGGGCGAACGCGGCGGCGAGGTCGTCGCCACTGGCACCCCCGAGGAGCTGGCCCGCCGGGAGGATACCTACACCGGCGAATACCTCCGGGACAAACTCCCGGCCATCGATCTCGAAGGGCCGCGGGCCGACGCGGGCGAGCCAGTCCGGGCGACGGGCGGGGACTGAAAGCGTCAGACGGGCGTCGGGCACAGCCGAACCTTTTAAGGCATCACCATCACCCTCGACGGTATGGTATGCCACGCCACCACCGGTTACCGCCCTGCTGAGGATCCATCCAGCACTGCGGGGAGCGGTAACTGATGGCGGCCGCGTCGACCGACCAGATCTATTCGGAGTCCCACGGGGAGGGTCCACCGCTCGTGTTCATCCATGGTGCGTGGGTCAGCCGGCAGATGTGGGCGCCCCAGGTCGAGGCGTTCGCCGACGACCATCGGGTGATCACGTTCGACGTTCGGGGACACGGCCGGACGGGTCGCCCCGCCGGAAAGGACCTGACGGTCGACCTGTTCGCCGAGGACCTCCGGGACCTGCTGACGTCGCTCGATGTGGACGACCCCGTCCTGTGTGGCCTCTCGCTCGGGGGCTTGATCGCCAAGCGGTACGCCATCGATCACCCCGACGACGTCAAGGGGCTCTTCCTCGCCGATACCGTCCGGTCGGTCCCGCCCGTGCCGTTCCCACAGACCAGCCTCGGCAAACAGCTGCTGTTCCCGAAAGTCTCTCTCTACTCGATGGTCCGCTCGATGGGCGCGCCATCGGTATACCGCCTGCTACTGGGCGGGATCGAGGCAACGAGCGGGAAGCCCTGGATCGTCAACGAGCGCGTCAGGGACTACGTGATGGGCGAGGTCGAACGGTTCGGCCCGTCCGAGTTCGTCGGGGTCTTCGACTCGCTCTATGACTACGAGCCCTGTGACTGCCGGGCGATCGGCGTGCCGACGACGATCGCGATCGGTGATCACGAGATGCCGCCGATCGTGGCCCAGAACAAGTCGCTGGCCCGACGGATCGATGGGGCGGACCTCTCCGTCATCCCCGACGCCGGTCACGTCTCGAACCTTGACAATCCCGGTGCGTTCAACCGGACCCTTTCGTCCTTCCTGTCCGAGGCCTGCTGACGGCCGACACGGTCCTTTTGCTTATGGCCCGCTTCCCTTGGAGCGATGACGCTCTACGTGGCGATGGAGGACACCATCGTCGTCCACTCCGACGATGGCACGATCCGCCGGCTCGAGGATCGCCGCCCCGAATGCGTGGCGGCCAGCCAGGACATCGCCTTCTGTGGAACCGTCGAGTCAGGGCTCCAGCGCTCGCGGGACGGCGGCTGGACCTGGCATCGCGTCGCGGACGGGACCATCTCCGACCGGGTCACGGCGGTCGCGATCGACCCGGCCGACCCGGCGGTCGTTTGGGCCGGGACCGAGCCGAGCGCGCTGTATCGATCGACGGATGGCGGTGAGACGTGGACGGTGCTCCCGCCGTTGACCGACCTCTCGACGGCCGACGACTGGTCCTTCCCGCCCAGGCCGCACACCCACCACGTCCGGTGGATCGAGCCCGACCCACATGAGCCGGATCGGCTCTACGTCGGGATCGAGGCGGGGGCACTCCTGGTGTCGGCGGACGGCGGTCGGACGTGGATCGAGCGGCCGACGGGTTCGCGGTACGATAACCATCAGCTCGCCACGCATCCCACGGCCGTTGGCCGGGTGTATACTGCCGCCGGTGACGGATACGCCGAGTCGACCGATTTCGGCGAGACCTGGGTCCACCCCCAGGCTGGATTGGATCACCGGTACGTCTGGAGCGTTGCGCCCGATCCGGGGACCCCGGGCACGGTGCTCGTGTCGGCGGCCAGTGGGGCCTACGCAGCCCATTCGCAGCCCGCCGAATCATACGTCTATCGCCGTCGCAACGGGGGTGACTGGGCCAGACTCGACGGCCTCCCGACCGGTGACGGCGTCATGCGCGCCGTCCTGACGCCCGTCGACGAGGGGGCCTTCATCGCGGCAAACAATCATGGCGTCTTCCGGACGGCGGACGCGGGCGAGACCTGGACCGCGGTGGGCCTCGATTGGCCGGACCGCTTCATCGACCAGACCGTCCGCGGGCTCGCAGTGGTGGACGAATGACGGCGTTCGACCCAGAGACCGCAGGCTGGCTGTTGACGATGGTCAGGGACGTGGTCGGCGACTGGGATGACGTCGAATCGACCACCATGTTCGGGTGTCCATCGTTCCGGGCCGACGGGACGCTGTTCCTCGTCCTCACAACGGAAGGGATCGCGCTGCCGTCACTCCCGGAATCGGACCGTGACCAGCTCGAGTCCACCATGGCGATGGCGCCGTTCTCGGCTCACGGGCGAACCATCGGGTCGTGGGCGTTCGTCCCGATCGAAGACGCATCGGGGGTCGAGAAGCTGCGGCCGTTTATCGAAGCGAGCTACGAGGCGGCCCTGGCCGACGCAGGGTGATCCGGGTTAGCGGCGTCGGTACCACCAGACGCCCCCGAGCCCGAGCGCGATCACGACGACGGCGATCGGGATCAGGGGCAGGCCCGACCCCGGCGGTTGGTTTACCGTGATCCCGATCCGGTAGGGCCCCGATTCCTTGAGCGTCCCCGCCTCGTCCCGGTAGCTGACGTCCAGCTGGATCGGGTGGGATTTCGGGATGGCGTCGTCGGTCACCTCGAGCTTGAAGGAGAGTCGAACCGTTTCACCCGGCGACAGCGACCCGGTGAAGGCGGTAGCGTCCTCGCTTTCGAGCGGCTCCGTCGCGATCAGGCTCGCGGTGACGTCCGTGATCGGCTCGTCGAGGTCGTTGGTGAGATCCAGCGTGAGGGTCCCGGTGGTGTCGACGGCGAACGTCGCGTTGACGGGTGTCACGATGAAGGGTGGCTGACGCTCGTTCACCTCGACCCGCACGCCCAGCGGATCGCTTCGGAGCGTGTCGCCGGCATCGTTCTCGTAGCGGACCAGGAACCCCAGTCGTCGGGCACCTGGGACGGCGCCGTCCGGCACGTCCACCGTGAAGCTCACGGGCGCTGACTCGCCGGCAGCCAGGTCACCTACCGGATACTCGACGGCCCGCGGGGAAAGGTCCGCCCCCTCGACTTGGAGGACAACGACCACATCACGGACGGGGGAATCCCCGGTATTGACGAGGGTGGCGTCGACCGATCCCGTCGATCCGACGGACAGGCTTCCGGCGACGTCACGGACCTCGAAGGTCTGCTCCGGGAGCGGCGTGATCGCGGTGAGGACGGTCCGCGGGCGACGGTCGTTCCCCGCCTCGTCCTCGTAGTTGATCGTCGCGCTGACGGAGTAGTCTCGCTGGACGGCCTGGTCGCTCACTCGGAGCCGATACGAGAGCCGCTTGACCTCGCCGGGTTGCCATTCGCCGGTATAACTTTGTGACTGTGGGGCGCCCTCCGCAAAGGCGATATCCGCGTCGTCGGATGCCACGGTAACGGTCGAATCGTAAACGGTGTCCGGGCCGGTGTTCCTGATCGCGAGTTCGAGCTGCCCGGATCCGCCGATCGGGGCCGCCGAGGTCACCTCGACAACCTCGAAGGACTGCCGCGGCCGCGGCTGAACGCCGGCGGAGACGGCGTCCGAGCGGGACTGGCCGGCGTCGTCCTCGAATTGAACCGTCGTCCCGATCGAATAGTTCCGCCGGATCGCGGTCTCGGCGAACCCGAGTTTGAAGCTGACCTGCCTCGTTTCGCCGGGGGCCCACCGACCGATAAACCCTTCCGAGGTGGGGCTCCCGGCACCGAACGTCAGCGCGGCGTCCGTCGACTCGACGAGGACGGTCGCGTCGAAGGCGGTCTCGCCCCCGACGTTCTCCATGGTCAGTGTGAGCGTCCCGGTGTCACCGATCGAGGCGGAGGTCTCCGTGGAAACGACGGCGAACCGGGCGACTGATTCGACCTCGATCGGAACCCTGATGGTCGATGTCTCGGATTCGTCCTCGAACTCGTACTGCAGATCGATCGGGAGCCGATAGGTCCCGGGATCGGCGTCCCGTGGGACGGTGATCCGGAATTCGATCTCCTGTGGCGACCCGTCCGCGAGATCGCCGATGAGGCGGGTTCCCGACTCGATCGAGATGGGCGACCCTCCGGACCGCATGGTTACGCGGACCTGTTCCGCCGTCTTCGCCGTATCGTCGACGTCCTCCGCGTCGTTCAACAGTTGGACCGTGATCACCGACTCCTGACCGGGTTCGACCACCGGGTCCGGGACGTAGGCCTCGAACCGAGGATCGACCGACTTGGCCGCGACCGGCGCGGCGATCACCCCGATCACGAGGGCGACGATCACGAGCGTCCCTCCACGTTTTGTCATTGATTGGATACTATGGGTGGCCTGGTATAAAATGCTTCAACCGTTGCCATGCACCGGGAATCCCGGCATCGTATAAAAACCCCCGGCCCTTTGACCGTCGTGTGAGCGGGACGGGCGTCATCGAGATCGAGGGGTTGACCAAGTATTACGGTGACGTGAAGGGGATCGAGGACCTCTCGTTCGCTGTCGAGGAGGGCGAAATCTTCGGCTTCCTCGGCCCGAACGGCGCCGGCAAGAGCACGACGATCAGGCTGCTGTTCGGCCTCCTCAACCCCACCGATGGAACCGCAAGCCTGCTTGGGAACGACGTCACCGAGCGGAAAGCACTTCAGGCGGTCAAACACCGGCTCGGCTACATACCCGATGACGGCGCCTTCTACCAACGGCTTACCGGCGAACGGCTCCTCGATTATTTCGGGCGGCTCAAGGGCGACGAGCGGCGGGACGAGCTCCTGGATCGGTTCCCCATCCCGGAAAACCGGCCGGTGAAGGAGTATTCTCGGGGGAACAAGCAGAAGCTCGCGATCGTCCAGGCGTTCATGCACGATCCCGACCTGCTGATTATGGACGAGCCCACGTCGGGCCTCGATCCGCTCCTCCAGAACGAGTTCTACGAACTCCTCGACGAGGAGAAGGCGGCGGGCGTGACCTGCCTGTTCTCTTCGCATATCCTGAGCGAGGTTCGGCGGGTCTGTGACCGGGTGGCCATCGTCCGCGACGGGGAGCTGGTGACCCTCGAGGACATCGACACCCTTCTCGCCAAGAGCGGCAAGGTCGTGACGGTCGCATTGGAGGAATCGCCCCCGGTCGAGGACCTCCAGTTCGAAGGGGTGGCGGAGGCCACTCGCGAGGACGGGCGGTACCACCTGATCCTGACGGAGAATTTCGACGGCCTCATCGATTCACTTGCTGCGTATTCTATCAACGACCTTTCCGTCCGAGAAACCTCGCTCGAGGATGTCTTCATGCACTTCTACGGCGAGGAGATCGATGCCCCGGAGGAGGTGCACCCCGGGGATGCTTGAGATCACAGCCTTCGAGCTCCGCCGCCGGATCCGGGGGTTGCTCTACCTCTCCGTTTCGCTACTGGCGTATTCCGGGCTCGTTATCGGGATCTTCCCGTCGATCAAGGAGGCCGGGGCCGACATTCAGTCATTCATCGAGGCCCTGCCCCCGGAGATCCGGACGGGGTTCGTCGGTGAAGCCTCGACGTACACGACGATCGAGGGCTTCCTCTCCGCGGAGATGTATCAGTTCGTGATCCTCCTCATCATGGGGATGTATTTCGCCTACGCCGCCGCGTCGGCGATCGCGACGGAGATCGACGACGGATCGGTGGACGTCCTCCTGGTCCATCCCGTCTCCCGGACGCGTCTGGTCATCGGCAAATACCTCTCGCTGGTGCCGGTCATCGTGACCGTGAACGCCGTGATGGTCGTCGGGACCTGGGCCGCCGTGGGGTTCATCGGGGAGGAGATCGATCTCGTCAATCTCGCGCTCCTCCACGGGATGGCCGTTCCCTATCTGCTCGCGTGTGCGGCCCTCGGCATGCTGGCGTCGGTATATTTCGATACCCCCCGTCGGGCCCAGTCGGTCGGGGCGGGGGGTGTCTTCGGGATGTTCCTGATCCATACCGTCACCCTTGAGCGCGACTTCGAGTGGTTGGGGGATTTCACGTTCGCCCGGTATTACGACGCCCAGGAGATCCTCGTCCAGTCCGAGTACGACTGGGGCGGCCTGGCGGTCCTGGTTGCCGCTGCAGTGATCCTAGTTATCCTCAGCGCGGAATACTTCGAACGGAAGGACATCGCGTGAGGTATTTACTCCGTGACGGGATAGGGACGCCCAATGCACGACGTGGTCGTGGTCGGGGCGGGGCCCGCCGGCTCCCGGTTCGCCCGACGGGCCGCCGAACGCGGCCGTGACGTCGTCGTCTTCGAACAGGGCGAGATCGGTGAACCCCTCGCCTGCTCTGGCCACGTCAGTCTGGACCTCTGGGAGCACGTCCCCGCCGGGGTCCGTGACGACCTCCGCCAGAACGAGATCTACGGTGCCCGGTTCCACACCGGGGGGCCGGGGTCGAAGGCCTATCCGTTCTACAAGGACGAACCCGTCTCGAACGCGATCGACCGGGTGGGCCTCGACCGCGTTCTGGCCGACATTGCCGGAGAGGCGGGTGCCGACGTCCGCGATCATCACACGGTCACGGCTGTCGAGGAAGCCGACGATCGGGTCGTCGTCGAGGTCAAAGGCCCCGACGACACGGAAACGGTCGAATCCCGGTTGATCGCGGGGTGTGACGGTCCACGGTCGAGAGTTCGCCACGAACTCGGCCTTCCGGAACCGGACGAACTGCTCCATGGTGTGCTCGGGTTCGACCCCGAACCGGACCACGCTGACATGGTCGACGTCCACCTCACTGTTCCGGGGTTCTTCGCCTGGCGGATCCCACGGGGTGACGCCGGGGTCGAGTACGGGCTGGCGGGCGCGCCCGGCGAGGACGTCCCCGCCCGGTTCGACGAGCTGGTCGCGGGCTATGGCGCGACCATCGACCGCCGCTGTTCGGGCGCGATCCCGATAGGGCCCCCCGACCGGGTGACCAGCGACCGGGGGTTCCTCATCGGTGACGCCGCCGCCCAGACCAAGCCCTTCACCGGCGGCGGCATCCTCTACGGGATGACCGCGGCGGACATCGCCGGCCGAACGATCGACCCGGCTGATCCGAAGACCCTGGCGGCCTACGAGGCCGCCTGGCGGGACGAGCTCGCTCGCGATCAGTCGCTGGGTGCCCTCGTCCGCCGGGCCTACGATCTCCCCGTCCCGATCCAGCGGTTGGGGATGTGGCTGTTCTCGGGCGAGATCGGCGTCCACATGGACCGGCCGACATCGTTGTTCTCGACGGAGCAGTTGAAGGCGCTGTTCTCCCGACCCTGAGTCACTCCTCGCGGCTGCCGACGCGCGGGTCGAGCACGGTATACAGGCCGTCCTGCAGGAGATTGGCGGCGATCCCGATGAACGCGACGACCATTGTCGTCCCGAGGAGCAACGGGAGGTCTCGCCGCTGGATGGCCTGGTAGCTCAGGAGGCCGAAGCCCGGGAGGTCGAACACGAACTCGAGGACGTAGATGTTCACGATCAATACGGCCAACAGCTCGACGAAGAACAGCGACAGGAGCGGTGCCGCGGCGACCCGGAGGATGTGCCGGGCGATCCCCCGGCCGGGGAGCCCTTTCGCTTTCACGAGCCTGACGAACTCCTCGCCCACGTACTCGAGGCTCTCCGCGCGTGCGTAGCGTAGCTGGCCCGCCAGCAGGCTCGTCGTCAGGACGAGCATGGGAAGGACCGCCGCCTCGAGGTTGGCGGGGGCGAACGCGCCCAGGGAGGGATCGATCGCCGCGGAGATCCAGTCCCGCCTGTAGGTCAGCTCCAGGAGCAACACGCTCGCGAGCCAGAAGTTCGGGATGCCGAGTCCGACGTACGCGGCGGTCGTCCCGAACCGGTCCAACAGCGACCCTTGACGGAGGGCGGTGAACGTCCCCGCGACGACACCGATCAGCGCCGAGAGCACCATCGCAGGAACCACGTAGAGGGCCGTGTACGGGAGCCGGTTGCCGATGACCGAGACCACGGGTCGCTTGTGACTATGTGAAATGCCCCAGTCGAGCGTCGTGATATCGATCAGCCACCGCGCGTATCGCTTCTCGACGGGGACGTCGAGGTTCCGAGCGCTCCGGTACGCCTGGACCTGCTGCTTGATGAGCTCCAGCCGTTCCTCCGGCGGAGCCGTCCGGTATTCGATCGCGGCGCCGAACCTGACCGATCCGATGTTCGGATCGGCCGTCAGGGCGACGAACCCGAACACGATCGTCATCACGACGTACATTGAGAAGACGGCGAGTACCGTCCGCCGGGCCAGGCGGCGAGTGACCCTCATACCTACACCTCCGGCCGGTGTGGAGGGCGTCCGAGCGGGGCCATCGGCTGAGTGCTGTGTATCGATCCGGTTAAAGCTGGCCGTTTCCGCCGGGTTTTTGGCAGCCACGGGTCCAGCATGCCACATGCGTCCCCGCCAATCCCCCCTCCAACCGCTATCGGCCGGATCATCGGGAGTCTGAGCGATGGCCAGCGAGGACAACACCTCCCGGATCAGACGGGATCCGGACGCCATACTGCGATGGCGGACCCGGGCCTTTGTTATCGTCTTCGGGCTGGTGGCGGTCGCGTTTGCGGCCGATCTCACGGGCCACCCCATCCGGACGATCCCGTGGGATCTCACCCGGCTAGACTGGCTGTTCGTCCTGTCGGTCGTCGTCTTCGTAGCCTACGTGGGCGTCCCATTGGCGGCGAACCGATCGCTAACGGCAACCTACTGGTCCCAGCTCAGAGAGAACCGGCTCGCGACGGCCAGCCTCGTCTACCTGGTGTTCCTGTTCCTCGCCGGGACCCTCGGCCCGGTCCTCATCGGCTTTCAGCCGAGCGAACTGATCCGGGGATTCCAACCCCCCGTCCTGACCAGCGTCCCCGCTTCCATCCCGCCACAGTGCGTCGGCCCGGTGGTCGACGGGGCGTGTCACGGCAGCCTGACCCACCCCCTCGGGACCAACGGCCAGGGCCAGGACATGCTCCAGATGGTCCTGGCGGGGAGCCGGGTCGCCTTGGAGGTGGCCTTCGTCGCTTCGATGTTGATGGTGCCCATCGGGACCGCTGTCGGCGTCATCGCGGGGTTCCGGGGCGGCCTCGTCGATCAGGTGCTCATGCGATACGTCGACATCCAGAGCGTGATCCCGGCCTTCCTGGTCTACCTCGTCCTGATCTTCGTATTCGGCCAAAGCCTGTTCCTGATGGTCGTGGTGTTCGGCCTGTTCAGTTGGGGCGGGGTGGCCCGGCTCGTCCGGAGCGAGGTCCTCCAGCGCCGGGAGGCGCCCTACGTCGAAGCGGCCAAGACAGCGGGGGCAGGCCGGCTCTACATCGTCCGGCGCGTGTTGCTCCCGAACATCTCGACCACGATCTTGACCGAGGTGACGCGGAAGGCTTCGTTTCTCGTCCTGATCGAGGCTGCCCTCGCCTTCATGGAGCTCTCAGAATCCGGCACCGGCTCCTGGGGCGAGCTCATCTCCAACGGGATGGGCCAGCTCTTCCCGATAACGTGGTGGATCTCGGCGGTTCCGGTGGTCGCCTTGACGCTCACGGTCGTGGCCTTCAGCGTCCTGGGCGACGCGCTCCGCGACGTCCTCGATCCGACGCGGTGACTACGTGTACTGTGGCAGCCGACCGGAGGGCGAATCGGTCGACAGGAACGGCAGTTCGACCCGGTCGGCTGAAACCTCCGTCCCGTCGATCCTGACCTGCAGTTCCCCCTCGAACCCGTAATCGACGAAGGCTAACGCGATCGGCGAGTCGAGGACCGGGCTGTCGACGGCCCGAGTCACCTCGCCCACCGCGTCGTCGCCGGCCAAGACGGCCGCGCCATCGTCTGGCACCGCTTCCGGTCGGAGGCCGATCAGCCGATCGGGGGGCGTGCCCCGGTTCTCGATCCGCGAGACCACCTCCTGCCCGACGTAACAGCCCTTCTCGAAATCCATGGCCATCCTGAGCCCCACGGCGTTCGGGATCCGCCCCTCGAGTTCCGCGGGGAAGAGCGGCGTTCCCGCTTCGAGCGTGAGCGCCTCCCAGGTCCGACGGCCGAAAGGGACCGCCGCCGGTCCGTGATTGACGAGGTCGTCGAGGACACTGACGGCGTCCGTATCTGCGGTGATGACGGTATACCCTTCCGCCCCGACGGGGTTGTCGTCCCTGACAACGGTCACGCCGACCTCGTCGATAGCGCCCCTGACGAAACTGAAAGCGCCCTCAGGGGCGGCGGCACCCGCGAGAACGCTGGCGACCTTCTCGGTCGCGGTGGGCCCGTGGACCCCGAAGACGACGAAATCGCCGGTCGTCACGGTAATCTGGACGTCCTGGATGAAGGTCTCCCACCCGTCCGCCGTTGGGGTGGCCCGCCCGGGCGGCGTGAACAGGAGGAGCCGCTCACCCGCGTTGAACACCTGGAGGTCGGTCGTGATCCGGCCCTGGGGGTCGAGCAAGAGGGCGTAGCATCCCTCGCCCTCCCTCCGCGGGACGTTGTTGGTGATGACGTTGTCCACGTACTCCAGCCGGTCAGACCCCTCGACGGCGATGACCCCCACAGGGTGTTCGGTCACGCCGACGGCGTTCCTTACGGCGCGATGGGTCCGGCCGGGGTTCCCGTAGTCGGCGACGACCTCGCGGTCGGCGACCGTTTCGAACCTCGCGCCGTGTCCCTCGTGGAAGCCGTGGAGGTCGTCCATAAGTGCACCACTCCCTCAGAACGGGAGCCGTTTTCGGAGTTCGTCAAAGATCGACGGCTCCGGGGGTTCATTCCCCGGCTCGGGGACGACACGGTCGTCGGGTTTGATGAGGGTCGTGTCGCCGGAGTTCTCGACATTGATGAGGTCGTCGCGTTTCAGCTCCGTCAGGGCCGACTCGATCGCGTCGATATCCGCATCGACCGCGGTCCGTAACTCGAGGACCGACATACCCTCGCCACCCCGATCAACGAGCGCGTCGAGCACCGCCACCTCCACCTCCCGGCGGTTGCGATACGCTCGTTTGGCTTTCATGGGTCTCCATTCTCACGCACCCTTCTTACGTGTATCCCCATCCCGACCGGTAGCCTTTTTCATGGAGCAGAGTTTACGGTGTGGTAATGGGTCTCAGGTGTCTCATCGGCCATGACTTCGACCCGCCTCAGACCACCCGGGAACGGGAGGATCGTGGCGGCGAGGTGGTCATCACCGTTCGGGAGTTCAGGGAGTGTTCCCGGTGCGGGCACCGCCGGATCGTCAGCGAAAACACGGAGGTCAAAGCCAATCCGGAGGCGGCCTCCGAGGACGACCCGGCGGCGGACGACACGGGCGAACCCTCCGAGCCGTCGGTGAACGGGGAGTTCGAGGACGTCACGGCGGCGGAGGACGACGGGGTCATCCTCGAGGACGACCCCGAGGCCGTCGAAGAACGGCAGCGCGGACAGTGGCCGGAGATGGACGAAGCGGACGACGAGTCGGTCGAGCACGAGCCCTGGCCGGAGGCCGAGGGGGAGGACGAGGGCTTCGACGCCGAACCGGCCGAAGACGGCGGGCCGGCCGAGGACGTGACGTTCCGGAGCGGGGGGCTTACCCCCGAGCGGGCGTCGGCCGACTATCCGCCGGAACCGGGTGACGATGACGACGACGAGACGGTCGGGAGCGACACCCCGGCGGGCATCCGGAGCGCGGAATCCACCACGGGGTCATCTGGCCAACAGCGGCTTGCCGGCGTCGAGACCGTGTTCGTCTGCCCGGAGTGTGGCCACACCGAACCGACGGTAAGCTCGTCGCTCCGGCCCGGCGACATCTGTCCGGAATGCCGCCGCGGCTACCTCTCGGAGGAACCGCGCGAGTAGGACGAAACTGGTAAACCCGACTCTGGTCTACGAGGGGACATGAAGGAGTACAAGATGCGTCGCGGCGAGCATCTGGAGGAACGGGTCCCCGATCTGAAAGCGACTATCGAGGAGTACTTCGGCCCCGTATCCGGCGAGGAAGAACACAAGGGGAGCGCGTTATACGTCATCGATGACCCCGATAACCCGGTTTTCGAGCGGATCGTGGCAGGGGCGGTCTCCTACAGCGGCAAAAAGGACACGCTCGCGGTCGATTTCGTCGAACGCGACCCGACGGAACTCACTCCCGAGGAGATGGAGGCGGCGTCAGAAGCAGTCTCACTGAAGAATGAGTTCCTCTTGGAGGCCACCGGCCGTGACGCGAAATCTCGCCGCGAATCAATGAAGCGAGCCGTCGAGGACGAAGCGCCCGATATCTAACGACCCAGTTTCTCCCGACTGATCGAGACGCCCGTCGGCGTGACGATCAGTTGGTCGTCCCCCTTCTGGACGATGTCGCCGCCGATCTCCCTGGCCACCTGTCTGAGCTCATCGGTCACCCGTTCGATCGTCGAGTCCTGGGTTCGCAGCCGGGTGATGTCGGCGATGACCATGTCGCCGTCGTAGACGGCGTCCTTGATCGCGATCACGTCCTCCTGATCGTGGATTTCGGCGACGTGGACCGTCATTCGCGACTCCTCGGTGGGTTCGACGTCGCCGAGATCGAGTTCGACGTAGTCCTCGACGTCGTGTTGTTCCCCGCCGAGGATGCGTTCCATGAATCCCATGTTAGCGAGGAAGCGTGTGGGACGGGCATAGTTCTTACGTCAGACGGGATCAGTCCGAGCACCGGAGAAGCGTCGTAGACCCACCGTCACGCACGGAGGCGTTCACGCCGTCGACGGTGGCGCGAATGAGGACGGTCTCGTTAACGAAGTAACCCACTGTGGGCCACCGGTCGCCGTGGACGCCATCGGCGTATTTCGTCCCGGCCGATGTCGCGAGGACGACCTCCCACCCGTCGTCGCGCTGGTCCACGCGTTCCGGAGCCGCGCTCACTGTCGCCCGCGTGAGGTTCATATCCCGATCGGCTGCCGCCTCGGCGATGATCACGTTTCGGAAATAGGCTCGTTCGAATCCCACGATATAGCCGGTCACCGTCGACCGGTTGACCCGTTCCGGCGGCTCGGGGTATTCGGAGAGGGACAGCCCGTCGGTCCGGTCGGGATCGGGGAGGGCGTCGGTACCACAACGATCGGCCGACGGGAGGTTCTGCCCGTTCTCGGTGGGTGCCGGCGGGGTCGAACCGATGCATCCCACGGTCAGGATGACGATGAGGCTAATGAGCGAACCAGGTCGCATGGGACGATCGACGGCAGCCCCGGATAAGGGCCTTCGACTGACTGAAACCCGTGTTTCAGTTAGCCGCGTAACTCAATCGTCGAACTCGTCGACGATCCCCTCGCCGTGGCGGCCCTCGCCCTCGGCGAACCGGGTCGCGCCCGCCTGGGCCGTCGGCATCGAATGGAGGCCGTTCCACGCCTCGATCTCCAGCCCACGGTCGAGCGGGACGCCCATCCCCTCGTAGATTGCCTTCAGGTCCGTGCGGATGGTCTGCTGGGGGTACGACGCGATCCGTTCGGCGACAGCAATTGCCCGATCGAGGGCCTCCCCCGGATCGGCGATTCGATTGACCAACCCCCACCGTTCGGCCTCCTCGCCGTCGATCGGCCGGCCCGTGAGGATGAGGTCCAGCGCGCGGCTGTAGCCGATCATCCGACCCAGCCGTTGGGTGGCCCCGTCCATGAACGGGACCCCGAACCGGCGGTTGAACATCCCGAAGGTCGCGTCGGCCGCAGCGACGCGGAGGTCACACCACAACGCCACCTCGACCCCGCCGGCGACGCAGTACCCCTCGATCGCGGCGATGATCGGTTTCTCGATCTCGGCATGGGCGAACCCCATGAGGCTGTACGTCCGTCCCTCCATGTCGACCCCATCGGCGATTTCCTTCAGATCGGCCCCGCCACAGAAGGTCGATTGACCACCGGTGAGGACCCCGACGGCGAGATCGGAGTCCCCGTCGATCGATCGCATCGCATCCACGATCTCCTGCCCCGTGTCGTAGTCGACCGCGTTGCTCCGTTCCGGCCGCTCGATGGTGACGATCCCGACCGGGGGCTCCCGATCGAGCGAGACGTTCTCGTATGCCATGGCGGCGACCAGGGGTCATCGGCAGAAGTAACCGTCGACGGGGTTGGGTGGAGGCCGGTAATCAGCGGGGCAGGATGCTGGGCGGTGGGGCCGATCCGTTTGGCAAGGGCGGTGTCAGCCCTTGCCGGCCTGCCGTGTCCGGTTCAACAGCTGACCCCCACAGTCCGGGCAGCTCGACCGGAACGGGCTCCCCGTAACGCGCCGTTTACATTTCTGACATTCATACTCTATCATCCTAAAATGACATTGTTCACTACCCTTTGTAAACGTTAGCTTTGACATGTATCCAATTATCTCGGGAATAATACCGAAATCAGCAACAACGGCTGAACCGCCGATCAGCAACCCAAAGCCTCAACCCCACCGACCCGTTTCCCGTCGATATGCCCGTTGTCGAGATCGACGTGCCGGACGAGGTTCGTTCGGAGCTGGAACACCTCGTTGAGGAGGAATTCATGAACCAGGAGGAGGCCATCGAGCAGCTCCTTCGGGAGGGCCTCCGGACCTACACCCGTGAGTTCGACGAACCGGAGGAGACCGACCTCTCCGAGGAGTACGCGTCCAATATGTGGGACACAGCCGAGGGAACGCCGACCGATCAGGGCGACGATTTCACCCTCTGAGGGGCCGGCACAGTTTTTTATCCGGGTGGTCCCACCCGGGCGCCAATGACCTTCAGCCTCTGTACCCGTGAGGCCTACGAGTCCGCGGACGGCGACGCCCACCTCCGGTTCGGGGTGGCGGTGACCACCCGACTTCCGGCCGTCGGGACGCTCTGTCCATTCGCCAACGAATATGGTGCCGTCGCGACCCAGAGCCGCGTCAACGTGGACCTGGGCCGGAAGGGGATCGACTACCTCGCCGACGGCCTCTCGATCGACGACGCCCTCCAGGCGCTGTTGAACGCCGACGAGGGTCGGGCCGAACGCCAGCTTCACGGCGTGGACGCCGAGGGCACCTTCGCCTTCTCCGGAGATGACTGTCGGGACTGGTATGGGCACCTCCAGCGGGAAGGGATGACCGTTGCGGGCAACCTCCTCGTCGGGGAAGTCGTCATCGAAGCGACGGCCGATAGGTTCGAACGGGCCGATCCCGACGAGCCGATGGCGACGCGGCTGATCGACGCGCTGGCGGCCGGCCAGGCGGAGGGTGGCGACAAACGGGAGGAACTGACCGTTCAGAGCGCGGCGCTGAGGGTGCGCTCCACCGAGGAACGTGACGAACCGCCCCTCTATAACGACCTTCGGGTGGACGCTTCCGAGACGCCCGTTGCCGACCTCCGAGAGACCTTTGACCTGGCCTACGAGGCCGACCGGCAGCTCCGGGAACGGGCGGAAAACGGCGACTGAGCGCTACGGGGAGAACTCGAACAGCTCGTCGCCGACGTGATGGATCGAGTCGATGACCTTGCCCTCCGAGCCGGTCAGGTCGGTCCCTTCCACACGGGAGCGGCCGATCGCGAGCGCCTTGCCGTGGGTTTCCTCGACGATGACGACGAGATCTCCGGGTTGGATTTCCTCGTCCGCCTCGACGATCCCCGGTCGCATGATGTCGGCCCCATCCGAGACGAACGAAATCGCGCCCGCATCAACCGTCACGAGGTGGCGGTCGGGGTCGAGGACGTTCGCCCCCTGAACCGTGGGGGCGATGTCGGCTTCGAAGTACGCGACGAGTGGCTGGCCGTCGACGAGGACAACTTCCACCTCGGCATCCGCGAACTCGACCAACTCGAAGGAATCACCCACCAGGTCGACCCCGAACTGGTCCTCAAGGGTCCCTTCGAGGTCGCGGACGGCATCACTCCGGAGATGGTGCCGCGAACGGATTTCCATGGCCGGGGGTGAGTGAGGCCGAGCCATAAACGTCCCGGGAAACCGCTAAGTGGGGGGCCTCCTTGCCCAACGGTATGCCACGGGATCGCGAGCGGGCGGGGCAACGGGTGACCTGCCCCGCATGCGGCCGGACCGTCCCCAGGTCCGAGGCCCGTGAGTACGACAAGTTCGGCGACCGATGGGATCGCCGCAACAAGACCTTCGAATATTTCTGTCGACCCTGTCACGACGAGCTCTGTCTGCAGGGCCGCGAGGAACTCGAGGAACTCCTCTGTGAACTCCGTGCCGATCACGAGGACCGGCGGACCTTTCTCCAACAGTACGTCCGCGCCGTCGAGGAACGTTACGGCCGGCCGGGCGATCAATAACCGAGCGTCACGACTAACTAACCGACCCGCCTATCCCGGGCTATGCCGGGGCCGCGTGAGGAGCAAGCTCGTGCCGGGACCGTCGAAGGGCAGGGACCCGTCGAGATCGACCCTGAACTCGCTCGCCACATCGAGAACAAGCGGACGGAGCTCCTGGAGAAGTTCGACCTCCACGACGCACTCCCGCCCGACGTGATCGAGGAGGCCAAACAGTGGACCGGCGATATCGGTACCGAGGTCGAGGCGGAACTCGAGACCCGGACGGACCTCAGGGCCATGACCACCTGGACGACCGATCCGGTCGACGCCCAGGACTTCGACGACGCGCTCAGCATTGACGAGCGCGAGGAGGAGTACGTCCTCTGGGTTCATATCGCAGACGTGACCCACTACGTGACGCCCGAGACCGAGACGTGGAGCGCCGCGATCGACCGGGGCAACTCGATCTATTTGCCCGGCCATACGATCCATATGCTCCCCCGGGTCCTGGCGGAGTCGGTGTGCTCGCTCGTCCCGGAGGAGGACCGCCTCGCCCACACTGTCGAGATGCACCTCGACAAGGAAACGCTCTCCTACGAGAACATCGAGATCTACAAGTCCGTCATCAACTCCGACGAGCGGCTCACCTACACACAATGTGAGAACCGGCTGGACGACCCCGATGCCTCCCTCCACGAGGAGTGCTCGCTCGCCTTCGAGCTGGCCGATCAGATGCACCAGCAACGGAAGGAGGACGGCTCGCTTGTCCTCAACCCCCGGCGGGACCGCGCCCACACCATCATCGAGGAATCGATGCTGAAGGCAAACAAGGCGGTCACCCACGAGCTGATGTGGAACCGGGGGGTCGAGGCGATGTACCGCGTCCATCC
>CAYOLR010000039.1:0-17186 GCA_964404815.1 uncultured Halobacteriales archaeon | reverse complement strand
CCACTCGGCATCTCCATCTCGATGTGATCCGGCGAGGCTGGATACTCCCCGTGGGCTGGCGCCCCTTTGAACATCGAGAGCCCCTCGACACCCATCACCGCCTGCATCGACGGGTCGATGCTCCCGGACGTCATCGCACAGCCGGCCAGGCTGCTCAGTCCGAGTGTGCTCCCCGCGAGTTTGAGGAACCGACGTCGGTTGCTGGGCAAGCTGTCACCTCCGTTTGGCAAGAATTGCGTGCCATGTGCAGGGTCGAAGGCTAAACGACCCCAAAAATAGGGGTGTCAGTTTATTGCCCGGCTAATTCGTGAGAGTCATTGGCAAACACGGGTTTCGGGTGCTCACGCTTCAATGAGACTCCGCTTCTTTGTGGTGGATGGTCCCGATATGGCCTGGGTCCTCGACCTCATCAAGCAGTGAGGGCTGATTTGACCCCGACGCCCGCCCGACATCTAGCCATTAAATCCTCTTTGTAATCTTACAGGTCAGGACACCGCAGTGAAATCGTCGACAGGTATTTCCCCCAGCACACGACTCCCGTTGGCAATGGACTTCCAACGGACCAGCGTTATCGGCTTCGGGGCGATCGTTGGCGGGACGGCACTCCTCCTACTCCTCCGCATGTGGACCAGTCCGATCACCAGAAACGCCATGGGACGGGAATCCATCAGCGTCGTTTCCTTCATGGGGATCCCGCTGTTTTTGGGGCTCGTCGCGCTCGGAATCGGGCTCCTGCTGTACGGCTCGCCGACGGGTAACCAGACCTGACAGGGAAGAGATTATCCCCCGATATTGGGGTATCGGAGAAATCGAGATAGTGGCCTCGACACGGACCAAAGGTCTCATCGCGCTGATCGTCGCCGCGGCCGTCTTTCAGGTCTTCTTCGAGGATGTTTTCGTGTTCCTCGGGTTGACTGGGAGCGGCGATCAGCCACCGGAGTGGGTGTTCCTCGTCGTCCCGTCAGTGCTGATGGGTATCCTCATCGTGGTCCTGATTGGCGGGGCCATCGCGACCGACGACACCCTCCAGTGATCACCGGTTGGCGTCGGCTTCCTCGGCCAACCGCTCGGCCGTACGCTCCAGGGCTTGCAGCTCGTCCTCGATGAAGTCGCCACGCTTAACCGCGATCGCGTCAGCGCGTTCCAGCGCAATCCGACGACATTCGTTGCTGAGCCGATGGAGTAACCGGTAGACCTCGTCGTCGACCCCGGCCGGAGCGCGGCGGAGCTGGCCGTCCAGCCGACCGACGAGCGGGCTGAGTGTCCGCTGGACTTCGTCAGATTCCAATATCGATCCCTCGAGGTCGGCCGCCCGTTGGACCTCCGCGGCGAGCTCCCTCGTCTGCCGATACCAGGTCTCCGAAGAACCCCCAGTACCAATCCCGAAGAACCGTGCCAATTCGGACCGGAACCAGATCCCCAAAAGCACGACGATCAACAAGAGGAGCCCGTTCAGAAACACCGCGAACGCCAGACCGGGGGAGACCATCGGTGGTATTCCGGGAAACGGGATCGTCGCAGTCAGGGAGAGACCCGTGACTCGACCATCTTCTCATCGTCCTCCGCTGGTTCCAACGGCTCGTTTGCCGGGGGTCGCTTCCCGGCCAGGTACTCCTCGCCGAGCGACGTGATCCGGTACTTCCCGCGCTTGACCCGTTCGACGATCCCATGGGATTCGAGACTGCTCAGCCGGCGGTTGACCTCCTCCCGGCTGTATTCGATATTGTAGGCGATGATCGACGGGGTCAACACGAGGTCGGCCGAGTGGAACAGTTCCAGAATGTCATCGTCCATCGGGGCCATCCACTCGGCTGGCAATCGCATCCGGGACGGGTCCCGAAGCAGTAGTTCGGCCCACTCATCCGTTCGGAGATCGTTGTGAACCGGGTCGTAGAGTCCGAACACCACCATCAGGGCAGCGAACCCGTGAACGAGGTGGACGTATGCCGGGAGTAACACCTCGAACAACGGGCCGCCAACGGCGAACACGAACAGCCCCAGGACGGTGAGCAGCAGCGACCGTCGGTGGCGGACGAACCGTTCCAGGTAGAGCAAATAGATCATGCCGACGCCGGCGAGCATGCCGAGCACGAGGTCGAACGCCTGATGGACGTCCATCGAGACCACGCTCACTCACCCCGCGTGGCTTGCCGACGGAACCGCCGCTGAAGCCGGATCATGATCGCGATGAAGATGACCAAGCCGGCATACGCAGCGTTCTCGAGGAGTTTGGCGAACAACGGTTCGGGATGGAGGACCAGGATAACGGCGTGGTAGATGATGTAGAGCGACATGAAAATCGAGAGTACGGCCACCGCCCGGCCGAACGGCGAGCGCCGAAAGATCTCCCAAGAGAGCAGCGAGAGCACGCCCGCGGCGGTCCCCGTGACCAGTGCGAGCGCCACGCTAACGTGGGCCAAGACTTCGGCCATGTAGAAAGGGTTTACATATACAGGTGGTTAACAGTCCCGCTTTCTATCAACCCGTGGAGATATCCAGGTCAGTCGGACCCGGTCGGGTCGTCCGCGTCGAGGATACGGCCGTCGTTCGGGCTCACGCTGCCGGTCCGGTAGCCTTCCAGGTCGAGGGTAACGTGGTCGAAGCCCAGATCGGCGAAGTGTTCCCTCGCAGCCGCGGCGAACTCGGGGTCGAGCGCCACGGCCAGCTCGTCGGCCCCGACCTCGATCCGGGCCAGTCCGTCGTGGTCGCGGACCCGGAACTGACGGAAGCCCCAGGACCGGAGCAAGGCCTCGGCGCGTTCGATCCGGGAGAGCCGTTCGGGGGTGACCTCGAGTCCGGTCGGGATCCGCGAGGAGAGGCAGGCCATCGACGGCTTGTCCGCGACCGACAGGCCGTACCAGTCGGCGATCTCGCGGACCTCCGGCTTGGTGATGTCGTGAGCGAGGAGGGGTGAAAAGACGTCGAGTTCGTCGACGGCCCGCAGCCCGGGTCGATGCTCCTCGCCGGGGTCCGATGCGTTCGTTCCGTCACAGACGGTCCGCAGCCCCCGGTCGCGCGCGAACTCGTAGAGCTGGCCGAGCCGCATCGTCCGGCAGTGATAGCACCGGTCGTCGTCGTTCTCGACGAAGGCCGGATCGTCGAGCTCCGAAAATTCGACCGTCGCGTGGGGGATCCCGATCTCGTCGGCGACCCTGCGGGCCTCTTCCAGTTCGGCGGCCGGGAGCGTCTCGCTTTTGGCCGTACAGGCGATGGCTGCGTCGCCGAGCGCGTCATAGGCAGCCGCCGCCACGACGCTCGAGTCGACACCACCCGAGAAGGCGATGACGACCCCGTCACGGTCGGCGAGGTCGTCCCGCATCGCGGCCAGCTTCTCCCCCGGGTCCATGCCCGGTAATCGACGTCGGATAATGAAAACCGCTTCGACAACCCCGCCATCCTTATACGGCCCACCGGCCGTGTGACCCACCATGACGGACCGGGCACGGGTCGGCGCCGATATCGGCGGGACGTTCACCGACGTCGTGACCGTCGCCAACGGGACCCTCCGGGTCACGAAGACGCCCTCGACGCCGTCCGCGCCCGCCCAGGGCGTCCTCGAGGGGTTCGATACCGCCCTCGACGACCGGGGGATCGCCCCCGACGCCGTGTCGTTTCTCGGTCACGGGACGACCGTGGCCACCAACGCGGTCCTCGAACGGGATTGGGCCGAGACGGCGCTCGTGACGACTGAAGGTTTCCGGGATGCCCTCGAGATCGGTCGACAGACGCGACCGTCGCTGTACGATCTGTGGGCGGAGAAGCCGCCGCCGGTGGTCGAGCGCTCCCGCCGGTACGAGGTCCCGGAACGGCTCGACGACCGGGGAGAGGTCGTCGAACCGCTCGACGAAGCTGCCGTCAGGGAGGTCGCCGACGACCTAGATCCCGGCGTCGAAAGCGTCGCCGTTTCGCTGCTGTTCGCCTTCGAGAACCCGACACACGAGGACCGTGTGGCGGAGATCCTCGAGGCGGAACTCGACGCGGCGGTCTCCCGCTCGAACGAGGTCCTCCCCGAGATCAGGGAGTACGAACGCACCCTGACGACCACCCTCAACGCCTGTCTCCAGCCAATACTCGCTGACTACCTCGGCCGGCTGACCGACGCCTTCTCGGACCGCCGCGTCCCCTCACGGCTCGCCGTCATGCACTCCAACGGCGGGTTGACCGACCCCTCGACGGCCGCCGACCGCCCCGTCGGGACCCTTCTCTCCGGGCCGGCCGCCGGCGTCCGGGGTGCCGCCCACGTGGCCGGGCTCGCCGGGTACGAGGACGTCCTCACGATGGACATGGGCGGGACTTCCTGTGACGTCTCGCTCGTCCGTGACGGCGACCCCGTTGTGTCCACGGAGGTCACCGTCGGCGATTATCCGGTTGCGATCCCGATGATCGACGTCCACACTATCGGGGCGGGTGGCGGGTCGATCGCCTGGCTCGATGACGGTGGGGCCCTCCGCGTCGGCCCGAGATCGGCCGGAGCCGAGCCCGGGCCGATCTGTTACGGCCACGGCGGGACCGAGCCCACCGTGACGGACGCCCACGCGGTGCTCGGTCGGCTCGAACCGTCCCGCTTCGGGGCCGACCTCGGTGGGGAACGGTCGCGGGTGGAAGCCGCCATCGGGGAACGGATCGGCGGGCCGCTCGACCGCTCGGTCGCTGGCGCCGCTCAAGGCATCCTCGACGTCGCGAACGCGAACATGGAACGGGCCCTCAGAGTGATGTCCATCGAACGCGGCCACGACCCACGTGAGCTCGCGCTGGTGGCGTTCGGCGGGGCGGGCCCGCTTCACGGCGTCGCGCTCGCTAGAGCGCTCTCGATCCCGACGGTGATCGTCCCGCGGGCCGCCGGCGTGCTCTCCGCGCTCGGGTTGCTGGCCGGGGATCGTGTCCGTGACTATAGCACCACCCGGATCCGTCCCTGGTCGGCGGTGGATCCAGGGGACCTGGCCGACCAGTTCGCTGACTTCGCCGAGCGGGGCCGTCGCGATATCGACGGTCAAGTGACGGTCGAACCGGCCGTGGACCTCCGGTATCGGGGGCAATCGTTTTCGCTGACGGTGCCGGCACCTGAGCGCCCCGACGAGGCCGATCTCGATGCGCTCGCCGCCGCCTTTCACGACCGCCATCGTGACCGGTACGGCCACGCCTCGCCTGACGAACCGCTGGAACTCGCGACGGTTCGGCTCCGAGCGCGAGCGGCCGTCGATCCACCGGACCTCGAATGGGAATCGACCGAGGGCTCCGTCGAAACGGCCCGTCGGGAGACGCGCGGCGTGGCGATCGGTGGGACGGACTATGAGACCCCGGTCTACGCCCGGTCGCGACTCCCCGGAAAGGCCAACCTGTCGGGCCCGGCGATCGTGGAAGGGACGGACGCCACGACGGTCCTTCCCCCACCGGTTGAGGCGACCGTCGACGACTACGGCAATCTCGTGGTGGAGGTCGACCCATGAGTGCCGACCCCGTGACGCTCGAGGTGGTCCGGAACGCCGCCATTGCCGTCGCCGAGGAGATGAACGCCACGCTCGTCCGCACGAGCTACTCGCCGAACATCAAGGACCGGCGCGACTGTTCGTGCGCCATCTTCGATGCCGGAGGCGACCTCGTGAGCCAGGCCGAGAACATCCCGGTCCACCTCGGCGCGATGCCGTTCTCGGTCGAAGCGGCCCTCGACCGCTTTCCGCCGGAAACCCTCGAACCGGGGGACGAGATCCTCCTCAACGACCCGTTTCACGGCGGCGCGCACCTCCCGGATCTCACGCTGGTGACCCCCGTCCACGTCGACGGAGACCTCGTCGGGTTGGCGGCCAACCGTGCCCATCACGCCGACATCGGGGGCTCGACCGCCGGCAGCGTCGCGGCCGATTCCACCGAGATCTTCCAGGAGGGCTTCCGGATCCCGCCGGTCAAACTCACGTCGGGGGATGAGCCCAACAACGCGGTGATGGATCTGCTCCTCGCGAACGTCCGGACCCCCGACGACCTCCGCGCCCAACAGGCGGCCAACACGACGGGTGTCCGCAGGTTCAGGGAGCTCCACGATCGCTACGCGGCCCTCGGGGCGATCCTCGAGGAGATCCAGGCCTATTCCGAGCGACGGATGCGCGCCGAGATCGCCGAGCTGCCCGACGGGGAGTATGGCTTTACCGACGTCCTTGACGGCGACGGACAGGGGCATCGCGACCTCGAGATCGCGGTCTCGATCACGGTTGCCGGCGAAACGGTCACCGTCGACTTCACCGGGACCGCCGAGCAAGTGTCAGGGGCGATCAACGCCCCCTTCGCGG
This sequence comes from uncultured Halobacteriales archaeon, assembly GCA_964404815.1. Lineage (GTDB taxonomy): Archaea > Halobacteriota > Halobacteria > Halobacteriales > Hikarchaeaceae > CAYOLR01. The sequence goes on along the minus strand of CAYOLR010000039.1, from coordinate 10,905 downwards.
TCACGGCCTCGGCGACCTACTATGCCGTCCGGTGCGTGACCGACCCGGAAATCCCGCCGAACGCGGGGGCCTACCGGCCCATCGAGATCGTCGCCCCCTCGGGCACGATCGTCAACGCCGAGCCACCGGCGGCCGTCGTGGGCGGCAACCTCGAAGTGTCCCAGCGGGTCACGGACGCCCTTCTGGGGGCAATCGGGTCGGCCGTCCCCGACCGTGCCGCTGCGGGCGGCCAGGGAACGATGAACAACCTCACGTTCGGTGGTGCCGATCCCCGTGACGACCGCCCGTACGCGTTCTACGAGACGCTCGGCGGCGGGTTCGGCGGGAGGGCCGGGGCGGACGGCATGGACGGCGTGCATGTCCACATGAGCAACACGCTGAACACGCCGGCGGAGGTGCTGGAGACGGCGTATCCGCTTCGGGTCGATACCTACGCCTACCGGCCGGACTCGGGCGGCGCCGGCGAGTTCCGTGGCGGCCTGGGCCTCCGCCGCGACATTGAAGCCCTCGCGACGACCACGTTCAGCCTGCTCGCCGACCGGCGCGACCACGCGCCCTACGGCCTGGCGGGGGGTGAACCGGGCGAGACGGGCGCGGACTTCCTCCTGCGGGACGGGGAAGCCGAGCCGATCGACCCGAAGTCGACCCGCCGGCTCGAGCCGGGCGATATCGTCTCCATCCGGACGCCCGGGGGCGGCGGCTACAGCGATCCGGCGGCCCGCGATCCGGAAGCGATCCGGCGAGATTTGGCCGCCGGAAAACTTTCGCCGGACTCCGCCCGGGACGACTACGAATTCGAGCCTTCTGGCGAGTAACGTCGAGGCCGGTTGCCACTTTCGCCGGGACTGGCGAACAGTTAAGTGGCCGCCGAAGCTGGGTGAAAGTGATGGTAGATGGGCCCGACGACGAGATGCTCGCCTGGGACGAGTCGGTCTTCCGCGACGAGCACGTCTTCGAGATCGACTACGTCCCCGAGACGTTCCACCACCGCGAGCGGCAGATGGACCAGCTCAAGTACGCCCTCCGCCCGGCCGTCCGGGGCGCCCGGCCGCTCAACGTCTTCGCCCAGGGCCCCCCGGGGACGGGGAAGACGACGGCCATCCAGAAGATCTTCGACGAGCTCCACCTCCAGTCCGGCGTCAAGACGGTCCGGGTGAACTGCCAGGTCGACGCCACCCGCTACGCGGTCTTCTCGAGGCTGTTCGAGGCGACCTTCGATTACGAGCCGCCGTCTTCGGGGATCTCGTTCAAGAAGCTGTTCACACAGATCACCGAGCACCTCACCGACGAGGACGAGACCCTCATCGTCGCGCTCGACGACGTCAACTGCCTGTTCTACGAGGACGAGGCGTCTGATACGCTCTATTCGCTGCTCCGGGCTCATGAGACCCACGCAGGTGCGCGGATCGGCGTCATCATCGTCTCCTCGGACCCGGCCCTCGAGGCGATCGAGCAGCTCGACGGACGCGTCCAGAGCGTCTTCCGGCCGGAGGAGGTGTTCTTCCCGCCCTATGACACGCCGGAGATCGTCGACATCCTCCAGGAACGGATCGACCGGGGGTTCCACGAGGGGGCCGTCCCCCCGACCGTCCTCGACCGGGGGGCCGAACTCACAGCCGAAAGCGGCGACCTCCGCGTCGGGATCGACCTCCTCCGGCGGGCCGGGCTGAACGCCGAAATGCGCGCCAGCCGTGAGCTCTCGATCGAGGACGTCGACGACGCCTACGAGGCATCCAAGTACGTCCACCTCTCCCGCAGCCTCCAGACGCTATCCGAGTCCGAGCGCGCGCTCGTCGAAGTCCTAGTCGAGCACTCGGGCGAACGGGCGGGCGAGGTCTACGAGGCCTTTCACGAGAAAACCGACCTGGGGTACACGCGGTACTCGGAGATCGTCAACAAGCTCGATCAGCTCGACGTGATCGAGGCGACCTATACCTCCGTCGAAGGCCGCGGGCGATCACGGGAGCTGAACCTCGCCTATGACCCCCAGGCCGTCAGCGATCGGCTGGAATAGGCTTTTACCCCCCGCCGGGGTGGTGGCTGACGTGAAGTCGGACGAGGGGACCGAGGCGGCCAAACGCCGGGCGGCCGAGAGCGCCGTCGGGGCGGTGACCGACGGGATGACCGTCGGCCTCGGGACGGGCAGTACGGCCGCCTACGCCATCCGCGAACTCGGCCGCCGGGTAGACGCCGGCCTTGACATTCAAGGTGTCCCGACGTCGTTTCAGGCGCGCCAACTCGCACGCGAGGTCGGCATCCCCCTCCGAGCACTTGAGGACATCGACCGCCTCGACGTCGCCATCGACGGGGCTGATCAGGTGGCCGGCCTCGACCTGGTCAAAGGGGGTGGCGCCGCCCACGCCCGCGAGAAGGTGATCGACGCTGCCGCCGACGCGTTCCACGTCGTGGTCGATAAGTCGAAGCTCGGTCACCGGTTGGACCGGCCGGTCCCGATCGCGGTCCTCCCGGTGGCCCGGACGACGGTCGCGGCCCGACTGGCGGGGCTGGGTGGCGACCCATCGCTCCGTGTGGCGGCCGGCAAGGACGGCCCCGTCGTGACCGACGACGGCAACCTCGTCATCGACTGCGGGTTCGGGCCGATCGACGACCCGTCGGCGTTATCGAGGGACCTCGACTCCGTTCCCGGGATCGTCGCCCATGGGCTGTTTGTGGGTCTCGCCGATGCCGTACACGTCGGTACGGAGTCGGCCGTCGAGGTCAGGGAAAAAGGCTGAACCCTTACAGGTCGCGGGGCTGGACGGTCTTTCGGCCGTTCTCCTCGGCCCGGCGAGCGGCGTCGCTGAGCAGGTCGGATACCTCGTCATCGAGAGCATCGTAGAAATCGGCGGAGACGTTCTTATCGGACAACGCTTCTTTGACGGCGGCTTTGACAATGAGATCTGCCATACGACTCCGATTTATCAAGGGCTGATTATAAGGTTTCCCAAATCGGCCTGAGGCGGCGCTACGACGGCGGAACGGCAGGTATTCGGTCCGGGGGGCTCATCCCTCACTATGCACGATATCCTCCAGGCCCTCGCCGAGGGGGAACTCACCGTGGGCGAGGCCGAGGCTGAGTTAGCCGGGTACGCGACGTCCGAGGCCGGCCGCTTCGATGCCGCGCGGGAGACCCGCCGGGGCGTTCCCGAAGCCATCCTCGCTGAAGGAAAATCGATCGACGAGATGGCCATGATGGCCGAGAGCGCGCTCGAGACCGCCGGCCGGGCCATCCTGACACGGGTGGACCCCGACCAGCGTGACGCCGTCATCGAGGCCGTTCCACGCGATGATGTCAAGGTGAGAGACGGAGGTGGCGATCTGACGATCGTCCTCCACGCCGCCGACTTCGACCCGCCACGGCTGGACGCCACGATTGGGGTGGTCACGGCGGGGACCAGTGACGGCCCGGTCGCCGACGAGGCTGCCGCCATCGCACACGAGATGGGGGTGACGGTCGAGCGGTTCGACGACATCGGCGTGGCCGGCGTGCACCGGCTGTTCGACCATCTGGACGGCCTGCGGCAAGCCGACATCCTGGTGGTCGCGGCCGGCCGCGAGGGTGCTCTGCCGACGGTGGTGGCGGGCCTGGTCGATACGCCCGTGATCGGGCTCCCGACCTCGATCGGCTACGGCCAGGGCGGGGAGGGCGAGGCGGCGCTCCTCGGCATGCTCCAGTCGTGTTCCGTCCTGACCACGGTCAACATCGATGCGGGGTTCGTGGCCGGGGCCCAGGCGGGGCTCATCGCTCGGGCCATCGATGACACGAGACCGGGGTGAGCGGGCTTTTTCCCCGAAATTGGGTGAGAGTTTGGGAAGGGTATATAGGCGATCGTGCGCAATCTGACCTCGTCGACAGGACACTGTCGGTAGATGTCACATGCCAAGGTGCGATCACTGTGGCGGGCATGTCTCCGAACGGTTCGCGCGGGTCTTCGCGAACGAACACGGCAAGCTGCTGGCCTGCCCGAGCTGCTCCGCGAACGCCGGAATCGCCGAGGCCGCCCGTCGACGGACCCAGGACGCCTGACCCCCATCCCCAACGACTAATCCCCGTCCGGCCCTCCCCTCCCCCGTGACCGAGCACTGGGTGTACGTCGTCCGCTGTGACGACGGCTCCCTCTATACCGGGTATACCACGGATATCGACCGCCGCGTCCGGGAACACAACGACGGCAATGGGGCGAAGTACACCCGTGGCCGGGCGCCCGTCGAACTGGTCCATCGGGAACGGTACGACACCCGCGGAAAGGCCCTCCGGCGCGAACACGAGATCAAGTCGCTCTCCCGCCCCGCGAAGGAACGATTGATCAGGGAGTGAGCCATCGACCGGACGGTTTTTTCTATCCTGTCTCGGAGGCTCCGCCATGGAGGCCATCGAGTTCGGGACCGACGGCTGGCGGGCCACGCTCGACGAGTTCACCAGCGATCGGGTCCGGGCTGTCGGGCAGGGCGTCGCGTCATACCTCACGGAGAGCGGCGAGGCTGGGGCAGTGGCGATCGGCTACGACGCTCGCGAAACCTCACGGGGGTTCGCCGAGGACCTCGCGAGAGTCCTCTGTGTGAACGGTCTCGACGTCCTCCTCCCCGAACGGGACTGTCCGACACCGGTCGTTGCCTGGGCCATCAGGGACCGCGACCTCGCCGGCGCACTCGTCGTGACGGCGAGCCATAACCCGCCGGACTACAACGGGGTCAAGTTCATCCCCTCGAGCGGGGCGCCGGCCCTCCCCGCCGTCACCGAGGCCATCGAGGAGCACCTGGCCCCACCAGATCCACGTCCCGAGGCGGAATGGGGCACCGTCAGCGAGGTTGACTTCGTCACGCCTCACGCCGACCACACCATCGAACTCATCGACGGCCGATTGGACGGGATGACGATCGCGTATGATGCCATGCACGGGAGCGGCCGGGGCGTGACGGACGCACTCCTGGAGCGGGCAGGGGCCGATGTCCGACGGCTTCGGTGCGATCGGGATCCGACGTTCGGCGGCGAGCCGCCGGAACCGAGCCGGGACCACCTCTCGGCATTGATCGAGACGGTCGCCTCTGGCGAGGCGGATCTCGGAATCGCCAACGATGGCGACGCCGATCGCCTCGCCGTCGTCACCCCGGATGGCTTCCTGAACGAGAACCACTTCTTCGCCGCTATTTACGACTACTTGCTCCAGAACGCAGCGGGGCCGGCCGTCCGGACCGTCTCGACGACGTACCTCATCGACCGGATCGCCGAGATCCACGGCGAACGGGTGATCGAGGTCCCCGTGGGGTTCAAATGGGTCGCCAAGGCGATGGCCGACCACGACGCGTTGATCGGCGGCGAGGAGTCGGGCGGCTTCACCGTGCGAGGCCACGTTCGGGAGAAGGACGGGGTCCTCATGGCGCTCCTGGCCGCGACGGCCGCGGCGGAACGACCCTTCGAGGATCGGGTTCGAACCCTGCTCGACCGCTTCGGCGAAGTCCACCAAGACAAGGTCAGTATCGACTGTCCCGACGACCGGAAGGCGGCGGTCGTGTCGGCGCTGGGGAGCAATCTACCGGACCGCATCGCCGACGTGGAGGTGGCGTCCGTCAACGACGCTGACGGTTTTAAGATCCAGCTTGTTGACGGATCGTGGCTGTTAGTCCGACCGAGCGGGACCGAGCCGAAGCTCAGGATCTACGCCGAGGCCGAAAGTGAGGACCGTATTGCGGCCCTCCTGTCCGAGGGCCGTGACCTGGCCAGCAGCCTGGTCTGACCGGCCCGGGATGTCGAAAACCCGAGGGATTGACCGGTTCACGAGCGGTTTTAGCCGGAGGGTTCGTTGTCGATGTATGCCCCACCCACGCCAGCCATACGGTCCCGGAGCCGTCGGTGACCGCCCGTGAGGGTCTTCATCGCCGGGGCGACGGGCGTCCTCGGGTGGCGACTGGTCGACGCGTTCTCGGAGGCTGGCCACGACGTGGTCGGACTCTCCCGCGACCAGGAGGGCGATGAAACCGTTAGTACGCAGGGCGGGGACCCTGTTCGGGGCGACATCCTCGAACCCGAAACCCTCCACGACGCGGCCGAGGACGCCGACGTGATCATTCACGCCGCCACCGCCATCCCGACATCGACCAAACCCTCTCGCGAGGAATGGGCGCTGAACGATCGGATCCGCCGGGAAGGGTCGAAAAATCTCGTCGAAGTGGCGGGTGCGGTCGGTGCCGACCGGTTGCTCTTCCAGAGCATTGTCTGGGTGGCAAGACAACCCGACGGGAGTAAATTCGACGAATCGGCGGATCCCCACCCAACCCCGATTACACAGTCAGCACTCGACGGCGAACGAATCGTCACGGAAGGTGCCGAGGAGCACGGCTTCGTACCAGTGGTCCTCCGCGGCGGATGGTTTTACGCACCGGATACCGCCCATACCCAACAGATCGGTGATAACCTCGCATCTGGAGATATGCCGATTATCGGCAGTGGGTTACTCGGACGTCGTGACGGGATTCTTTCATTCGTTCACGTCCACGATATGGCGACGGCGTTCGTTGCCGCAGCGGAGGGTGATGCGACAGGAGTCTTCCACGTTATCGACGATGAACCAACGGCGTTTGCGGATTTCGCAAAAGCGTTCGCCGAACGGCTGGACGCCCCAGAACCGTCGCGGATCCCCGGCTGGATCGCCCGCTTCATCGTCGGGAAGGGGACCGTCAGGTTGCTGACGAACTCGATGCCGACCACGAATGAAAAATTCAAAGAAACCTTCGACTGGGAACCGACCTACCCAACGTACCGGGAGGGACTCGATCAGGTCGTCGACACGTGGGAGGCCGAAGGTCGGTTGAGATGACGCCTCGAGACCGATACTTACTCGGGGCGATCGTCCTCGGGTATTTCATCGCCAATAGTCTCCATGGCGTAACCCACTTCGCCGTGCCGGTCGGGTTGACGCCCTTTCAGTGGGCGTTCGTCCTGATCGTGGCCTCATTGGCGCCAGCCGTGGGCCTTGGGTTGCTCTGGGTCGGGCGGACCGCGATCGGGCTCCCGGCAGTCGCCCTCTCGATGGCCGGGGCCTTCCTGTTCGGCGTCTACTTCCACTTCCTGGTCGAGAATCCCGACAACGTCGGCTCGGTCGGAGGGGTCTGGGCCGGCGAGTTCTCGATTACCGCGATATTGATTGCCGTCAGCTCCTTCGTCGGCGCGGTCTACGGCACCTGGCTGTGGATTGTGGACGGCGAGGCAGGGACATCGGTGTCCGAAACAACGGGAAATTGACACGATCGGTTGAAGGGTGAGAGATAAGTTTTCCGGTGCCGATCATTCGAGAGTTCCTCGATAGCGATCGGGGCCTTCGTCGAGGAGCCGGATATCGAAGCCGAGCGACTCGTAGAAGGGCAGCACACGGGCATCGAACTCGGCGGTCAGCGGTCCCCGTCGATCCCGAGCGGCGGTCACGAGCCGACGGCCGATCCCCTCATCCCGCCGCTCCGGCCGGACGGCGATCGCTACGACGGTTCGGCCGTCGAGGACGAGCACGCCGGATGGTGGCCCGTCCGCCTCGTGGATGAGGACGTCACCGTCCCCGATCCGCGTTCTGACGTCATCGACGTCGGTCTCCAGGACGGCCGCGTCCAGAAGACGCATGACGACAACCAGGTCGTCGGAGCCAGCCTGGCGGACTACCATTCTCCAACCCTCAGTCCGCTCCGCCCTTGATCAACCGGAGGACCCTGGCGTGTTCGGCGTCGGCGGGGTGGTTCTCGGGAACCGGCCGGCCGTCAACGAGCACGGTAACGAGGTGTCGGTTGATGTCGAGCTCGGCGAGCAGATCCGCGTAGGTCTGGTCGGTCACCTCGAAGGTGTGTTCGGCCTCCCCGACGACTTCGAGCGTGACCTCCATAGGTAAACTGCGGCCGTGATCGGTTTGAGCCTGTCGCGTCAGACAGCGTCTGCGGAGGCATCAGCCTCCGTACCGGCACCGCGACGACGGCGATAAGACTGGTAGGCGACCGCTGCGATCGCGCCGAGCCCAACCAACAGGACCCCAAACTCGACGAGGTTACCGATCCAATTGACGGGGATCGCGTTGACGATCGCGATGGCGACCATCCCGACCAGGAGCGCGACCCACTTGCTGCTTTCGTCGACATAGGATGTCAACCAGACGCCGATCGCGAACCGGCCGTAGACCAGCGCCACCCAGATGAGGAGCGCGAAGAGCATCGCCCCGAGGATGGCGATCGGAATGCCAATGATCGTGATGGCGACGACCACGAGCACGATCGGAACGCCGATCAGCGTGAGCAGTCCGACGCCCGCCGTCCGGAGCGGTTCTTCGACGGCACGGTCGGTGATCCGTCGGGAGACGTTCGGCATCGTCACGAGGAGGATCGCACCGAGGGCAAGGTTGACGAGGAACCCGTAGACGCCGAACGTCCAGTCGGGAATGCGGGGCGGCTGGAACGGACCGACGGAGAGAGAGTCCTTCTCGGTGATCGTGCCTCCAACGGTCGCCCCCTGGTCGTTGAATTCGCCGTCGTCCCCGACGCCGTATTCGACATTGCCGTCGATGGTCGCGCTGTCGGCGAGGGTCACGGTCCCGCCCGCCAAGCGGGCGTTCCCACCGATCGATCCGGCGACCACCACTGAGCCGCCAGCCACCTCGAGATCGCCGCCGATTAAGGCACCCTCTTCGACGATGACGTTACCGGCGCTGCCCTGAACGTTCCCGCCAATTTCGCCGGAAATCCGGAGGTTGCCGGTCGACGCTTCGACGTTCCCGGTCACTTCCCCGTCGATGTAGACGTTCCCGGCGAACGCCTCGAGGTCACCTTGGACCGTTCCTCGGATGATGACCGTGCCGCCGAACGCCCGGAGGTCATCACGGACCGTTTCCCCTTCCTCGACCACGACCGTTCCGCCGGATCGGGTCGCCGCCGCCGCGACACCAGGCAGGGCGGCCAGAACGACGAGGCCGGCCACGAGGAGGGCGATCCAGCGGGACCAATCAGCGGAGGAACCGTTCATAGGTTTACTGACGCACGGCCCCGTGATAAAATGATGGTATCCCAATATATGTGCCGTACGATACACCATCACACGACCGGGTCTCGCGGGGTTTATGCGGGGGAGGCCGCTGAGGTACACCCATGAGCGAGGCGGCAGCGGGGGTCGGCCGCGACGAGATCTGGATCGAGAAGTACCGGCCGGACTCGCTGGACGACGTCCTGGGCCAATCCGATATCACTGACCGGCTCAAGAGCTACATCGAACGGGACGACCTCCCCCACCTGCTTTTCGCCGGACCGGCCGGCACTGGCAAGACCACGAGCGCGGTGACCATCGCCAAGACCATCTACGGTGACGACTGGCGGGAGAACTTCCTCGAGTTGAACGCCAGCGATGAACGCGGGATCGACGTGGTCCGTGACCGGATCAAGAACTTCGCGCGGTCCTCGTTCGGAGGCTACGATTATCGGATTATCTTTCTCGATGAGGCCGACTCCCTCACGAGCGACGCCCAATCAGCCCTCCGGCGCACGATGGAGCAGTTCTCGAACAACACTCGATTCATCCTGAGTTGCAACTACTCCAGCCAGATCATCGATCCCATCCAGTCCCGGTGTGCCGTCTTCCGGTTTTCCCCGATCCCGGACGAAGCGGTGGCCGAGCAGGTCCGGATCATCGCCGACACTGAAGGGATCGAGATCACCGACGACGGAGTCGAAGCGCTGGTCTACGCCGCCAACGGGGACATGCGAAAGGCGATCAATGGGCTCCAAGCGGCCGCGGTGCTCGGTGAGACCGTCGATGAAGAGGCCGTCTTTACGATCACGTCGACCGCCAGACCGGAGGAGATCGAATCCATGGTCACCAGCGCCCTGGAGGGTGACTTCACAGCGGCCCGGTCTGTCCTCGACGATCTCCTAACCGACAAGGGGCTGGCGGGCGGCGACATCATCGACCAGCTCCACCGCTCGATCTGGGAGTTCGACCTCGACGACGAGGCCGCGGTCCGTGTCCTCGATCGGATCGGGGAGGCGGACTACCGGATCGCCGAGGGCGCCCACGAACGCGTCCAGCTCGAGGCGCTCCTGGCGTCGATCGCCCTCGAATCCCGCGACTGACCCTTCGGTTTTCCAAGAGAAACCGATTTCAGTTAGCGCGGATACAGAAATGTAATTCAGATAATACTTATCTTGGTCTGGGCCGTATCTATGTTCCACGATCATGGCAACCTCCAACCGTTCGGATTTCGAAACTGCCCATCACCGACCCCGGCAGGTCAAGACGGGTCCCACCTCCGTCAGCCGAGTTATCGGATCGGTTCTCGTCGTCCTCGTCGCGGTTTTTCTCAGCCTCGCGACGGCGATCGCGATGGTCTACATCGCTGTCGGACTCCCCACGGGGGTGCTCGGCCTCCTCCTCGTCTGGGTGATCGGGGCCGGCGTCATCAGTGCCTCGCCGACGATCGCCGACCGACTCCTCGGCTGGCTGGCTGAGAGAATTCCCCGGTTGACGACGTGATTTCTTCCGCCTAAAACCGCCAGACTGCGGGGTTCATAACCCGCCTGCGGCGTCCCGGAACCCTTTTGCCGGGAGCCGCGCGAAACTAGGGCTACTTATGAGCGACCTCGCCGAGGAATACCGCCTCGAGTACTTCGATCGCGAGGGATTCTCGCGAAAGGAGTGCTCAGAATGTGGGGCGTTCTTTTGGACCCGGGACGATGCCCGGGAGACCTGTGGTGAGCCCCCGTGCGAGGATTACTCGTTTATCGATAATCCGGGTTTCGACGAGACCTACGCCCTCGAGGAGATGCGCGAACGGTTCCTGTCCTTCTTCGAGGCTAACGGCCATGAACGGGTCGACCCGTACCCGGTCGCGGCCAACCGCTGGCGGGACGACGTCCTCCTGACCCAGGCGTCGATTTACGACTTCC
>CAYOLR010000038.1:17041-17268 GCA_964404815.1 uncultured Halobacteriales archaeon | reverse complement strand
GCATTCCGGGCAGTGGGGGGTCCCGACCCGGGCGTAGAGCAACCGGAGGTAGTCGTGGAGTTCGGTGACCGTCCCGACGGTCGACCGGGGGTTGTTCGCGGCGTTCTTCTGGTCGATCGAGATCGCCGGGGAGAGCCCCTCGACCGCCTCGACCTGTGGCTTGTCCATCTGCCCCAAGAAGTTCCGGGCGTAGGCCGACAGGGATTCGATATAGCGGCGCTGGCCCC
>CAYOLR010000038.1:14868-17031 GCA_964404815.1 uncultured Halobacteriales archaeon | reverse complement strand
TCACGTCGAGGTCCTTGAGGTTGTGCTCCTCGGCCCCCCGGACCTCGATGAAGTCCTCGCTCATCTGAACCACCCTAGCGGGGATGGGATAGTGGGTTTGTCGGTCTCGACATTCGCGATGGCGTCAGTGATGGTGGCCGTGGTCGTGATCGTGATCGTGCGCGTGGCCGTGGCCATGTTCCCCGATGACGAACTCCGAAGCGTCGCGCTCGCCCGCCTCGAACGCGGCGACGCGTTCGTCAAGCTCGCCGGACTCAATGAGGCCTTCCTCGACCAGCAGTCGCTCGAGCGCCCGCAGCCACTGTTCGTAGTAGACATCCTCGGTCGGGTCGACGGCATCGCCGTCGCGTTCGATCTCCTCGACCAGCCGCCCCTGGAAGTCATCCCACGGGAGGGTACCGTCGCCGCGGTCGGTGAGCGAGACCGCAATGGCGAACGCGCGTGCCTGCCACGGCGCGTCGAAGGCGGGCTCGTCCTCCCGCCGGGGGCCTCCCTGGTCCGTCATGGCGTGGGCTTGGTTGCCTCGCCCAACCGTTCGACCCCGACCATCGAATCACGGGTAACTAGCTCGACGAGATCGGCCTCGTCGAGGTCCTCGGTCCCCGGCGGTTGCTGAGGGAGTACCATGTACCGCAGCTCGGAGTTGGAGTCCCAGACCTCGATCTCGACCGATTCGGGGACGGCGCAGTCGAACGCCTCCCGGAGCATCTCGCGGGGTTCGCGGACGGCCCGGGCCCGGTACTCGGGCGACTTGTACCACGTCGGCGGCAGCCCGAGGACGGCCCAGGGATAACACGAGCACAGCGTACAGACTACCACGTTGTGAACCTCGGGCGTGTTCTCGACGACCTGGATGTCGATGGTCTCGTCGTCGATATCGACTACCTCGGCCATCGCCGGAACGCCGTCGGCAAGCAACCGTTCACGGTAGTCGGGGTCGGTCCAGGCTCGCGCGACGACGCGTTTGCCGTTCATCGGGCCGATGTCCTCCTCGTAGGTCGAGATGATGCGGTCGACCGCTTCGGTCGACAGCATCTCCTTCTCAATGAGGAGTGACTGGATCGCTCGAGCACGGGACTTCGGGTCGGCGGCCCGAGACGGGCCGGGTTGATCGTCGGTCATGTGTCTTCCACCGGTTCGAGATAGCGTTCCCAGAGATCGAGATGGACGGCCTCCCGGTCCGCTTGGTCGGGGCCCCAGAGCTCCGCGGCCTCGAATCGGACGTTGTAGACGGGGTCGGCCTCGTCGCCCCCGTGTGCGTGGGAATCCGGGACGACGTTCGTGCCGCGGACGGCCCGGACCTCGCCCTCTGACCGTCGGACGTATCTGGGACAGCGGGTGTGGCCGTCCGGGTGGCGGTTTCGAACGCGGACGCGGTCGCCAACGGCGAAAGCCGGCTCCTGGGCGGGACGTTCGACGGAGAAGTTCTCCCGGAACCCGGCGACGAGCTCGCCGAAGACGTCGCCCTCGGGTTCGTCGGGGAACTCGGCCTCACCGGCCGCGAGGTCGGTCTGGCGGGCGTCGATCTCGTCGCGATCGAGCGCCCCCTTCTCGACGAGCAATTGCTCGATGCCCGCAAGCCAGCGTTCGTAATAGCTCGACGCGAGATACTCGTCGGGGGCCATCCGCTCGATCGAGTGGCGAAACTCGTCGATGTTGAACACCTGGTTCCCCATGCCGGCGAAGTAGATCGAATAGACCCACCCCTCCCAGGGGTCGTGAAAGACGGGTTCGTCCTCCTCGATCTCGATCGAGCCGAACCCGTCCATCCCGCCGAGGTCGTGGATCCCGTTCATTCGGTCGATGGTAATAGCGTCGAGAGCCAGTTATACTTAGCGCCGGTCAACCGGCCACGGGCGCCGGCTCGGCATCGCTGATCCGGATGATCTGATCCGGGTCGATCGGGAACACGCCTTCCGGGGTGCCCGCTGCCGCCCATACCTCGTCGTGGTCGAGCAGCGTCTCGTCGATCAGCACCCGGAGATCCGAGTCGTGACAGAACGGCGGAACGCCACCGATGCTCCACCCGGTAGCTTCACGGACCTCCTCCGGTTCGGCCATCCTGACCGCGTCCGCCCCGAGGAAGTCGGCGAGTCGGTCCTCGCTCACGCGGTTGGCCCCGCTCGTGACGACGACGATCGGTTCCTCATCGGCCATGAAAAC
>CAYOLR010000038.1:0-14858 GCA_964404815.1 uncultured Halobacteriales archaeon | reverse complement strand
CATCGAATTCGTGGGGGTCGATCTCCACGCCGTATCGGTCACGTGCCGCCTCGGAGAACTCGCGCACCCGGGGATGCATGCCCGTCGGCAATCGGCCGGCCAGCAAAAACGTTCGGACACGTCGCCGTCGAACGGCCATGGACCGACGCCCGGTTTTTTCCCGGTTGCCGTCCATCAATCACTGGGATGTTCGAGGCGGGTGACTACCTGATCCGGCGGCGACGGCGGGTCGACGGGATCGGCTACGAGGTTCTCGAGGACGGGGAATCGATCCTCGAATGGACCCGGCACACGGCCGACCTGGCTTCGGATTTCGACATTACCACCCCCAACGGGGAGCCAGTCCTCCGGATCACGGTCGAAAACCTGGTGCCGGACGTCAAGGCCGCCTTCACCGTCGTCGACGCCCGGGAGGGCGGCGTCCTCGGGCTCATCCGCCGTAACTGGCACTCGTTCTTCAGGCGGGAGTTCGGCCTCGTGGACCGGTACGACCTCGAATTCGCCGTCATCCGATCCCGGAGCCGGCTCCTGCACCTCGCCCGGAACCAGTTCATCAAACTCGTGCCGTACTGGTACGAGATCACGGACGACCAGGGCCGCCGGATCGGAGCGATCAAGGGCGGTCTTCGCGGCGGGTGTACCCTCCGCCTTGAGGATCCGGAAGCCGTCGATCCCCGGATGGCGGTCGCGGCCGCCGTCGCCGTCGACGCCGTCGAGATCCTCGTCTGAGCATCGGGGATCCGGGACGGGCGGATCGGCCGCTCCTACCCGTTGAGAATCGAACTACAGCATTAAGAGGCCGCCAGTCCTACGGCGACGTATGGCGATCGAGACGATCCTTCTACCCGTCGGACCGAACGACGATGAGCGCGTGGAAATCCTTGCGGAGGCCGTGATCGATGTCGCGGGCCCGACCGGCGCGTCGGTCGTGTTGGCCCACGTCTTCACCGATTCTGAGTTCGAAAACATCCGCGAGCAGCTGGCGGAAGGGGAGGGCGACATCATCGAACAGCGGTTCCACGGGAGCTTCGACCCCCACGTATCGAGAGGGGAGGAGGCCGACATGACGAGCGACGAGGTCGCCGAACGTCTCACTGTCGTCCGCGACCTCGAGAACGCACTATCAGCGGGAGATATCGACTTCGACATCCGGGGTGCGGTCGGCCCGGACCGTGGCGAGCGGATCGTCGACCTGGCGGAGTCGGTGGGAGCCGACCTCGTCTTCGTCGGCGGGCGTCGGCGGTCGCCGGCCGGCAAGGCCGTCTTTGGCAGTACCGCCCAGGAGGTACTGCTCTCGGCCCCGTGTCCGGTGACGTTTGTCCGCCGCGGCTAGCCTATTTGAACTCGAACCCGCCGCCGTCCTGATTCGTCGGGAGTTGGGGGACCAACCACGACAGGAACGCGTCCTGGCTCCGTGATTGCAGCCAGACACGGCCCGGACCAGTGAACCGACAGATGAGGCCCTCCCCGCTAAACAACGTCGAGCGGAGGCCGCCGACGCGGTTCACGTCGAAGGTGGTCGTGCCCTCGAACGCGACGATGTGGCCCGTGTCGACGACATACTCCTCGTCAGCATCCAGCTCGATCTCGTGGATGGCTCCGTAGCTCGACAGCCACGTCGGGCCATCCCCCGACACCTCGAGGAGGAACAATCCCTCGCTGCCGAAGAACGTCTTCGCCCCACCGAAAGCCGTGTCCAGGTCCAGGTCGGGATGTGACGCGAGGTAGGATCCGGACTGGACCATGAGCCGGTCTGCCACGTCGTGATGGACGATGTCGCCCGGTAACGGCGGTGCCAACGAGACGTTCCCAGCCCGGCTCGCCGTGTAGGTGTTTTGGAAGAAGCTCTCCCCGCCCAAGACCGACCGCTTGAGGGACCCGAGGAGGCCGCCGGACGCCTGGGTCTCGATCGAGATGCCGGCGGAATGGCTCACCATCGCACCGGCTTCCGCCCGGAGTGATTCACCCTGATCGAGATCGACGGTCAGCAGTGCGAACGACGGTCGGTAGTCGACCTGATGATCCATAATCACCGGTAGGTTGGATAGACGAAGGCCGTTCCGAATCGGCGATCGGTGACTTTACCCACGCCCCCCTCTCCCGGTCGAAATATGGCAGGCTTCGCCGGGATCGATCTCGGAGCAACCCACTGCCGGATCGCGGTTACGGACACGGAGGGATCGATCGTCGCGAGGAGGGATCGGCGCACGCCGCAGGGACCGACCGGCGAGGCCATCACCGACGCGATCCTCGAAGGGCTCGAGGCCGTTTGTGCGGAGGCGGGGATCGCCCCCACGGACCTCATCCGGGCCGGGATCGGGAGCATCGGCCCCCTCGACCGGGAGGCCGGGGTGATCGCGATGGGGGTCAACATCGAGGGTGACGTCGGCCGGATCCCCCTCCAGCAGCCGGTGGCCGACCTGATCGACGGGCCGGTCGTGCTTTTGAACGACGCGGTCGCGGGAGCCATCGGCGAGCGGGCGATGATCAACACCCGGCCCGACCACCTCGTCTACATCACTATCTCCACCGGGGTCGGCGTCGGCGCGATCGTCGACGGGCACGTCCTGAGCGGGCGGTACGGAAACGCCGGCGAAATGGGCCACGTCGTCGTTGACCCCGAGAAACGGCTGGACTGTGGCTGCGGCGGGACGGGCCACTGGGAAGCCTACTGTTCCGGGCGGAACCTCCCCCGTTTCGCGAAGCTTCTCGCGACCGGCACCGAGACCGGCCTCGATCTCGAGGACCTGACGGCCGCGGACCTCTTCGCCAACCAGTCCGACCCCCTGGTCCGCCGGACCCTCGACCTGATGACCGAGTATAACGCCATCGGGCTGGCAGCGACGATCCACGCCTTCGCCCCCGAGATCGTCACCATCGGGGGGACGGTCGCCCTCGAGAACACCGAGCGGGTCATCGACCCGCTCCGCGAGCGGGTCCCGGAACTTCTCGCGGTTGATCCGCCCGAGATCCAACCGGCGAGCCTCGGGAACGATTCGGTGCTCCACGGGGCGATCGACAGCGCGGTGACGGCGACAGGCCCATGACCATCCGGTCCCGAGCGGGGCCATGCGACGACGGGACGTCCTCCGGCTTGCTGTTGCCGTTTCGCTGGTGGGCGGCACCGGCCGTGTCCGGGGAAAACCCGAATTCGAACCCCTCGGGTCGATCGCCGTCGCCAGCGCCCGGGAAGCCGTCGTAGGCCCGGGCGATATCGTATACGTCGCGACGGTCTCCGGGTTCGCCGTGGTCGATGTCGCCGATCCCCGTGATCCGACACTTCTCTCGGACATGCACCCCGTCCTCGCCGATCACGAGCGTGGCCCGCTCGGAGGAATCCAGGACGTCGCCGTTGAGGGTGATCAACTGCTCGTCGTCGGCCCGGCGAATCACGCCAATGAGGACGCCCTCCACGCGGCGGTGGTCTATGACGTCAGCGAGCCGTCGGCTCCGACACGACTGTCGACCCACGAAACCTCGTTCCCGATCCACAACGCCACGCTACACGACGGCGTCGCCTATCTGACGGGAAACGACCGTGACCAGGAGCCCCTGGTGATCATCAATCCGGGGAAAGGTGAACTCGCCAGGTGGTCGATCCCGGGCCACGACGACCGTTGGCGGGACGTGAACCCCTGGCTTCGCAACCTCCACGACGTAATCGTGCACGACGGACGGGCATACTGTTCCTACTGGGATGCCGGGACGTGGGTCGTCGATGTCACTGACCCCGCCTCGCCGACCTATCTCGGCGATATCGGCGGCCGGCCCAGGGATGAGCTGATCGAAGAGGAATCGATCGGCCCGTCGGTCAGCCAGCTCCCCGGCAACCACCACTCCGCGGCGGTCAACGAGACGGGGACGCTGCTGGCGATAGGGCAGGAGGCCTGGTCGAGCGATCCGTCGTTGGCCCCCGGCGGAATCGACCTGTGGGCGGTGCTGGATCCGTCACGGCCGCTCCATCTCGCCCATATCAGCCCGCCCCCGACGGAGGACCCCTCCTACGACGGCGTGTGGACGACAGCGCACAACTTCGAACTTCGTGACGCCCGCCTCTACGCCGCCTGGTACCAGGGTGGGATTACGGTCCACGACGTCGCCGATCCCCGGAACCCCGTCGAGATCGCCGCCTGGCGGGACGACACCGCGGCGAAGTTCTGGACGGCGCAGCGGGCCAGCGACCACGTCGTAGCGAGCGATATCGGCATCGGCGAAGGTGGGGGCGAGCTCGTCACGTTCCCCGACCCCGCCCGGGCGACGCCGACACCAGCACCGACCACCGAGTCCCCGACTCCCCTGAACACCCCCACGTCGGTCCCGACGACGACCCCGACCCAGCGAAGCTCGGCACCGACCACCATCCGTGGGCAGTCAGCCGGCCGGGTCGGAACGAGCGGCGGGGAGGCGGCCGTAGGTATCGGGATTCTCGCCGCGCTGGGCCTCGCCATCCGACGCTGGCGTCGCTAATCGAGCGCCCGTTCTACGGCCGTCGCCACCTCCCGAGCCTTGTCGGCCAACGGGCCGGGAACGTGTCCCTCCTCTCCGGCGACCTCGAGATCGTCGTCGTCAACACGCTTGACGGTTCCGTCGGCATGTCTGATTACGTCGACTTCGAGATCGACGTAGGATGCAGCCTCCGGGAACAGTTCAACGGGGGTACAGATGTTGACGTAGGTCCCCTTGACAGTACCGTCGGCTGACCGGTAAACCGTCGAATACCACCACCGGCCCTCCTTGAACTTCGTCGTCGCGATATCGCCGTCCTCCCTGGGGACGCCAAGGGCGTCGTATGCCCCGCCTGACCGCATCTCACGTTTGGCGGTCACCGTCGTCCCCTCCCTGTCGGCGACGGTCGCCCGGCCCAGCGAATACCGCCGGCCGTCCGGTTTGCCGTGGCTGATCACGAGCTCGTCGCCCTCCTCCGGGCCGAACTGCTCCGCGACGAGATCGAACGGAAATTCGCCCGCCGGATCACACAGCCGTTCGGCGAAGTCGACGGCCGCGCTGGCCTCTCGCGACCCCGCCTTGATGCGGTGGTGGCCGACCATCGTCGGGACCACCTCGTCCCTGACGTCGTCCAGCTCGAACCGTGATTGCCGGCCGAACCAGAGCCACTCCGTCGATTCGGGCGGTCCCCCGTCGCCGTCGATGACGGCTTCGATCCGTTCAGCCCGGTCGACCACCCGATCCAGTGCCGAATCGAGCGTCGACGTCTCGGCATCGGCGGCCGGCGGCTGCCACCGGACGGCCCAACCCGACGGGATGTCTGTCGGAACGACATCGGTGATCCGGACGAGTTCGGCCGCCCGGTCAGGATCGCCGAGCTCGGCGCGGTGCGACTCGCTGCCCCTGACCAAATGGACCAGGCCGCCGAATGCCCGGAGCTGCATGTCAACCTCGGGCCGCCGGTCGGCCCAGGGTGGGGCGGGTCGGTGAACCTGGACCCGGATGCGGTCACCCTCCACGACGTGGCCGTGGGCGGCATCGAACGGGAGGTAGCCCTCGCGATCGCCGAGATCCACAACGGCGCCGCCGCCAAGCGTGTCCAGGACCTCCCCCTCGAAGACGGCACCCCGGGGGGCCGGATCGGACCAGGCGAGAGTGTCGATCCCGACGGGCGCCAATCGGTCCCTGACCGCCGAGACGCCGTCCGGCTCACCGATCAGGCCGATCCCTTGCCGGTCATCGGTCGTGACGACGTCGACGTCGATCGGATCGACGGCGAAAGACGCGTCGAACCGATGGTCGATCGCCCGCGAGGGATCGACGACGGCGAAGGCCTCCCCGAGGAGCCGCGTCAACGCGGTGGCGTAGATCCCGCGGATCCTGACCCGGGGGGGCGACATGGCTGCGGCTTCGGACGCGGGGGATTTCAATGGGTCGGGGATCGACCGAACTATCCGTCTTGCCGGCCATACGCGGTGACATGCAGCGCCGGGATCCCGTCGAATCGCGGACCGACGGCTCGGCCGATCTGTACGACATCGCGACCTGGGAGCCACGCACCTGGTTGGACCGCGCGTCCATCCGATTGTATCGGGGCATCGGTCGGACGGTCCGGGGCATCGTCATCATCGTGGCCGCCATCATCCTGATCGCCCAGTTCGCCATCACCGGATTGGCCGCAGTCGCCAACCCGTTCGTCGGGGTCTTCATCCTGCTCTCTGTGGTGCCCGCGTTCGCCCTCGCCGCCTACGTCTGGCACTCCGACGTTTCGATGCGGGAACCGCTCGGGCTCCTGGTCACGACCTTCCTGCTCGGCGTCCTCTTTGCGAGCTTCGCCGCCATCCTGAATACCATGGCCCAGCCCGCCTTCCAGGCGATCCCCATCATCGGGCTGGCGTTGTTCTTCTTCCTGATCGTGGGCCCGGTCGAGGAGACGGTGAAATGGCTGGCCGTCCGCCTCTACGCCTATCGGTCGGAGTCGTTCGATGCGGTTATCGACGGGGCCGTGTACGGGGCGGTTGCCGGCCTCGGGTTCGCCACCATCGAGAACACGATCTATATCGGGCAACAGTATCTCAACGCGCTTCAAGCCGGGGGCATGGGGAGTCCGATCGGGGCGACAATCGGGACCGCTGCCGTCCGGACCTTCGCCGGGCCGGGTCACGTGATCTACTCGGGGTTCGCCGGCTACTACCTCGGCCTCGCGAAGTTCAACCCCGAGAACGCCGGGCCGATCGTCGTCAAGGGGCTCCTCATCGCCACGCTCCTCCACGGGACGTACAACACGGCCGTGACCTACCTTCCGGGGTTTGCCCAGATCATGGGCATCGGCGTCTCTCCCGGGGTCGTCTTCCTGGGGTTCGTCGTCCTGTACGACGGGGTCTTCGGCTACGCACTCTATCGGAAACTCGCCCGCTACCGCCACATGTACTTGCGATCACAGGATGCCCAGACTGACGGGATTGAAGACCCGGTAACCGATGACGTCGACTAGGTCTCGGTGAGCCGTTCGACGTACTTGGCGAGGACGTCCACCTCGATGTTGACCGCGTTTCCGACTTCGCGCTCGGAGAGGGTGGTTTCTTCGAGCGTCGTCGGGATGATGGCAACCGAAAAGGACTCGGCGTCGAGGCCGGCCACGGTGAGGCTGATACCGTCGATTGCGATCGACCCCTTTTCAACCACGTACCGGCCGAGGCCGTCAGGGAGCGCAAAAGTATAGGTCCAGTCCTCGCCGACGCGTTCGATGGCGAGGATTTCGGTGGTTCCGTCGATATGCCCCTGGACGATGTGGCCGTCGAATCGCCCATCGGCGGCGAGCGCGCGTTCGAGGTTGGCCACGTCGCCCTCGACGAGGTCGCCGAGCGTGGTCCGGTCCACGGTTTCCTGAGCGAGGAAGACCTCGAACCAATCGTCACCGTGAGCTTCGACAGTCAGACAGGCGCCGCTGACGTTGAGGCTCTGGCCCTCCGAGAGGTCGGCGGCGAACGGGGCGCCGAGCCGCAGCCGGCGGCCCTCCTCGGTCGCCGCCACGGCCCGGACTTCGCCCGTCGCCTCGACGATCCCCGTGAACATACCCGGCGTTGGAAACGCCGCCGTGAAAGGTTTCCGTCCCGTGAGAACGGTCGTATATATTTATTATGAAAGCTTACGTTCCTAGTCATGTGGTGGTTGTTGACAGTCAACATGGCATCGTGACCGCCCTGCGATCACGGACAGCGATGCATCTGCTTCTCGGCCTAACAGGCCTGGTGGTGGTCCTGGGGACCTTCTGGACAGCCTATACCCCTCTCGTGGACCAGGCGATCGCGTGGCTCGGGACGCTCTCCTCGACAGCCATCGTCTGGGTGTTCCTCGTGGCCTGGATACTTGTCTGGGTGGCCCTCGAGATGGTTGTCGAATTCGCCGGGTGAACGTGGCCCTTATCCACCCCCGGCCGGTACCAAATCCATGCGCGCCCCGGGGCTGATCGGGATGTTACAGCTCGCGATCCCGGTGGCCTTCGCCATCCCTGTCGGCCTGTTCGGCCTCTCCTGGATCCTCGATGGCCGGATACTGGGTGCCGGCTTTCTGGGCCTCGCGCTGCTGATGGTCGGCGTGCCCTACGCTCTGACAAACCCGTTGGACCCGGGTGACGTGGCCGAGGCCGCCATCGAACGCGTCGTTGACGACGAGAGGCCGTAAGAGAGCCTACGGGGTCGCCAGCTCGAGCGTCTCGTCCAGCAGCTCGTCCAGTTCGATGTCCCGTGGCTCGTTGCAGAGAAGGACGTCGATCGGAAGCGTCGGTGCCCCCGTGATGAGGTTTTCGAGGACCACGAGGCGCTCCCGGGCCCGGCTCATGCCCACATAGAAGACCCGTCGCTCGTTGTCGGTCAGGATCGGAACGGGATTGGAGGCCGCCGTGAACTCGACGCCGGCCGGGATGTCCTCGGGTTCCGCCGTGGCGGCCATCTGCTCGACCACCTTTTCGGTCAGGTCCGTCGCGACGAAGACGTGGTCGGCCTCGCGACCCTTGGCGGAGTGGATCGTGCCCAGCCTGATCCGGTTCGCCTCGACGTCACGGTATTCGCCGACGAAGTACGCCCGCATGCTCTTCTTCTGCACCTTCGTCACTTTCCGGACCATGTCGGCGGCGGACGCCGGATCCGGCATGAACGGGGCGTACTCGCGGACCTCGTCCGGGGTGAACTCGATCTGCGTAAGGTCGTCGACGCCGGTTTCCTCCTCCCGTTCGTCGACGGCGTCGAAGAGGTCGTCCCGTTCGTTGGTGCCGAAGGTCGAATCAACCAGCATGTCCGCCAGCCGCCGGACCTGGAGGCCGGTCAGTGGTTCGCCGGCGTCGTAACGTTCGACGGCCTCGACGTAATCGGAGAGCCGGTCCGTCCACATCCGGCCCTCGGTCATCACCTGGAACGGGATCCCCGAGGAGACGAACTCGTCGATGAAGTCGAACATCTGATAGCGGGCGCGGAAGAGCACCATGATCGAGCCGTCGTCCTCGTCGACCGTGGCCCGGACGTTCCGGACGAGATCGAGGAGCGACGGCGACTCGATAAACTCGACGCTGCCACCCTCCATCCGCGGTTTGAGGTCCTTCTCCTGGCGTTCATCGATATGCCTGATCGTCCGCTGGACGACCCTGAGGATCTTCGAGGGGAGCCGGTAGGAGTTCTCGAGTATCTCCACCTGGCCGCCCTCCTCCAGCAGTAGCCGGGGATCGGCCCCCTGCCAGGAGTAGACGACCTGGTCGTCGTCCCCGGCGACGACGATCCGTTTCATGTGGGGCTTCCATTCCTGATAGACGTCGTACTGCAGCTGGGTGATGTCCTGGAACTCGTCGATGACGAGGTAGTCGACGGACGGTATGAGCGAGCGCTGTTTGACCCGCTCCAACATGTCGGCGAAGCCGATCAGGTCGTGTTCCCCCTTGTAGTTCCGCCATGCCCTGATGGCTTCCGGGACCGAGAGCCGGTCGTCATCGGACGTCCACGTCGGGGTGTACTTGTTCCCCTCCTGGGCATGGGGATCGATTTCCGGGGGGAGCCGGACCTTCTCGACGTTCCACTGAAACGGCACGTCGTACCAATCGGCGACGTCTCGGCGGGTCCGTTGAAGCCACTGACTCGTGGCGATGATCTTGTTCCCCAACGCCGTCGAACGGGCGGTACGCCGGCCGCCTCGGTTATACTCGTCCTCGTAGTCGAGCCCGTAGTCCTCGCAGAACTCCTGTTTGTCCGATTCGTCGACCACGTCGCCCCGGGAGAGGTTGAGGAGATCGTAGGCCTTGGCGTGCATGGTCGAGACGTTGCCTCGCAGGGACCGGGGTGACCGGTCGAGCCGCTCGGCGAGCCGTTCGCGGACCTCGGCCGCCGCCGCCCGCGTGTAAGAGACAAGGAGCAGATCGTTGATTTCCACGCCGGAATCCAGGATCTCCTCGACCCGGTCGAGGAGCGCGGTGGTCTTCCCGCTCCCCGGCCCACCGAAGAGTCTCAGGACCTCAGGGTCGTCGGTCATTGCACATTTACACACCCCCAGGACGGATAAAGCATAGGATCCACATATCCACTGCAGCCGGCCGGTTTTCGCCGGGGATTCGGGGTGACTGGGGTCGAATCTAGTAGCCTCTTTACCGCGGGCCGAGTCACCCGGTACTGTGGCCACCGCTGACGTCTACCTGTTGGCACTCGTGCCCGCCGTCCTCTGGGGCTTTTCGCCGATCCTGTCGAAACGCGGGATGGCCGCCGGGGGCCATTCGTTACAAGCGGCGCTGGTGGTCGTCACCGTCGACAGCGCGGTCTACTGGTCCGCGCTGGTCGCCACCCATGCTAACCCGTTCGACGGAATCGACGTCGCCGCCATTGGGATCTTCGTCGTTGCCGGGTTGATCGGGACCGTCGTCGGCCGGATCGCCGTGTTCGTGGGGGTCGATCGGGTCGGCGCGAGCATCAACAGCGCCGGCATCTCGACCCGACCGCTGTTCGCGACCCTGATCGCCCTCGTCTGGCTCGGCGAACCCCTCGGGCCGCTGACCGCGATCGGCGTAGTGGTTCTGGTCGCCGGCCTGATGGTCCTGACCGTCTCGAAGGGCGGTGATCTCGGCGGCTGGCAGCCCCGTGATTTGGCGTTCCCGCTGCTGGCGGCGTTGGCCTTCGCGGTCGGGAACGTCATCCGCCGGTTCGGCCTCACTTCGACCGACGCCACCAGCCTCCAGGCGGTCACCATCAACGAGTCCGCCGCGCTCGTCGGGCTCGGGGCGTTCGTCCTCGTAACCCGGCGCGACGTGCTCCGGGCCCCACGTGAGACCTATCGGTACTTCGTGGGGAGCGGCCTCATCACGGCCGTCGCCCTCCTCTCGCTGTTCGAGGCATTCAACCGCGGCCGGGTCGCCCTCGTGGATTCCCTGGCAGGCACGGCGCCGCTGTTCACGACGGTGTTCGCGGCGGGTCTGCTCGGCGACCTCGAACGGGTGACGAAAGGCATCGCCGTCGGCGCGGCCCTGATCGTCGTGGGTGCCGCCCTAATTACGCTTTAATCGGCTGTTGCGTCCGCCCATCCGCATACCGAACACGACTCCGCAGAGAGGTCGTGCAGCCCACCGCACTCCGGGCACTGTTTTTTGTTATAGCTCCGGTCCCAGGTCTGTTCGGGGTCGTGGCCACGGCGCGCGAGGAACCGGTCGAAAAGATCGTCTGACGATGCGGACGCCATACGTGGTATGGTATGGCACACCACGTACTTAATTGTAGTGGTCCGCCTCTCAGCCGCGAAAGTGTGACCGGGAAAATCGGATGACTGCGACGGGTTCGTTACCCTACAGACTGTAGAGGTCGCCGAACTTCGCCGTCACGTAATCGATGAAGTAATCGGCGGTGTAGTCCTCGCCGGTGGCCTCCCGGATGAGGTCTGGGGTGGTGTACCGGGCGCCATGCCGGTGGATGTTTTCGGTCAGCCAAGTGTGGAGTGCCTCGAAGTCACCCTCCCGGATGTCGGCATCGAGGTCGTCAATGTCCTGCCGGGCGTGGTGATCGAGCTGGGCCGCAAGGACGCTCCCGAGCGAGTAGGTGGGGAAGTACCCGAAGCTGCCGTGGCTCCAGTGGATGTCCTGGAGGCAACCCTCCGCGTCGGTGTCCGGTCGTACCCCCAGGTACTCCTCCATCTTGTCGTTCCAAACCGTCGGGATGTCCGCCACCGCGAGATCACCCGAGATGAGGTCGCGCTCGATCTCGAACCGGAGGACGATGTGCATGTGGTAGGTGAGCTCGTCCGCCTCGACCCGGATCAGGTTGTCATCGTAGACCTGGTTGGCGGCCTGGTAGACCTCGTCGACGGTGACGTCGTCGATGCCGTCAAAATGATCCTTCGCCAACGGGAGGATGCGCTGCCAGAAGGATTTGGTCCGGCCGACGTGGTTCTCCCAGAGCCGTGACTGGGATTCGTGGACGCTCAAGTCACGGGAATCGCCGAGCGGCGAACCGTACTCCTCCTGTGGGAGGCCCAGGTTGTAGGTGGCATGGCCGAACTCGTGGATGGTCGAACTCAACGCGTCGAGCGGTTCGGATTCGTCGAAGCGGGTGGTGATCCGGCAGTCGAACTGGGTGCCCGACGTGAAAGGGTGGGTCGACGTGTCGAGCCGGCCGCGATCCCAATCATAATCGAGGACGTCGAGGACGTCCCGGGCGAGGGCCTCCTGATCGCTCTCGGGGTACGTGCCACCCTCGAAGGGCGTGGCGAGGTCGACCTCGGCGTCGGCGACGGAATCGATCAACGGGACGAGTTCGTCGCGGAGCCGGCCGAGGACCCGCTCGGCCGTATCGAGGCCAAGGTACGGCTCGTACTCCTCGAAGAGCACCTCGTATGGGTCCTTGTCGGGGTCGATGTGTTCGGCGTACTCCCGTTGGAGCTCGATAAGTTCCTCGAGGGCGGGGGCGAACCTCTCGAAATCGTCGTCCTCCCGAGCCTCCTCCCAGACCGGCAGGGCTTCCGAGGTCTTCTCCGAGATCGCCTCGATGAGGTCCCGGGGGACGCGGACGGCGCGCTCGTATTCGCGCCTTATTTCGCGGACGGCACCCGACTGCGGGCCCGTGAGATCGGCATCCTCGAGGGCGTCGAGCCACTCCCCGACGTCGTCGTCGGTAAGGAGTTCATGTTGGAGTCCCGAGAGGGTCGACAGCTGGCGTGACCGGGCCGGAGTGCCCCCGGGCGGCATCATCACCTGCTGGTCCCACCGGAGGAGCATCTGGGTGGCGGTGAGGTTCTCGACGCGTGCGTAGTGATCGAGGAGTTCCACATACGCGTCCGGGGCGGCTTCGCTGGCGGATTCTGCGGCCATACCTATCCGAAGGGACGGTTCGGGCATGAAAGCACTGAAACGGGGTGGGAACCCCGGTATCAAGGCGGATCACGGGAGCCGTTCGGCCGCGTGCC
The DNA here is from genome assembly GCA_964404815.1 of uncultured Halobacteriales archaeon. Classification (GTDB taxonomy): domain Archaea; phylum Halobacteriota; class Halobacteria; order Halobacteriales; family Hikarchaeaceae; genus CAYOLR01. Next base: position 1,988 of record CAYOLR010000038.1, on the reverse strand, counting down.
GATAGATCCGGTAGCACCGATCGAGAACCGCGAGCGAGACGCTCTCCGATGCGGTATGGGCCTCCCCCTGCTCGGCCGGGCCACAGACCACGCACGTCGTCCCGGCGGCCGCGAGCCACCCCGCATCGGTCGCGTGGGGCTTGGTCACTAACTCGGGCGAGCCGTCCTGTGCCGTCGCGCAAACCCGACGGAGACCGTCGGCGAAGGCCTGGTCGTCACACCGCATCGGTGGCAAGTCCTGATCGACCGACCACTCCACCCCCTCGATCGACTCGACCCGGTCGATGGCCGCTCGCTCGCCCGGGACGGTCCGCTCGTCGACGGTCACGGTACACGATTCCGGGATGACGTTCCACGCTGAACCACCCTCAATCTCGGTGACGGCGACGCTTCCCGAGAGCTGCTCTCCGTACACCTCGACGGTCGGAAACTCAAGGTCCCGGACGACATCCACGGCGTCACAGGCCCGGTAGATAGCGTTCTCACCCGCCGCCGGTTCGCTGGCGTGGGCGGCCGATCCTCGGGCCGTGATCGTGCTTCCACGTCGTCCCTTGTGGGCGATCACGACATCGGTGACCCCGCTGGTCGAGTAGTCGGTGGAGCCCTCGCCAATGATCGCGTAGTCCGGGGTGAAGCCGTCGTCGATCGCCGCCCGTGCCCCCTCGCCGCCGACCTCTTCGCCGACGAAGCTCGCGAACACGAGTTCGCCGGCAGGGTCCGCGTCGCGGAAAGCCAGCATGGCCGCCGCGACGGCGCCCTTCATGTCGGCCGTGCCACGACCGTAGAGCCGGCCGTCCCGTTCCTCGACCACGTAGTCACCGTTTGCCTCGACCTGGGAGGCATCCGGCGGAACGACATCGTGATGGCCCACGAGTGCGAGCGACGGGCCGCTTCCCGTTCTCGCGATAACGTTACCGGCGCCGTCGCGGTCGACCGACGCGGCGGTCTCCGCGCGGAGCCAGTCCTCAATCGCATCCCCGGCGGCCGTTTCGTCCTCGTGGCTGGGGATGGCGACCAGACGGCGAGTGAGGTCGGCGAGCTCCTTCATGGCCGCAAATCGTGCGTGCTCATCCTAAACACGATGGTTGACGAGGGGGCAGTTGAACACCCTTATGAGCCGACATCGGGTAGTTTACGTATGAAACTTGTACCGGACACGAGCGTCATCGTGGACGCCCGCGTGTCCGAGGGAGTCGAGACCGGGGACTACGCCGGGGCGACGATTTACGTGCCCGAGGCGGTCGTCGGCGAGCTCGAAGCCCAGGCCAACCGCGGCCTGGAAATCGGGTGGGAGGGCCTCAGCGAGCTTCAGCGGCTCGTCGAGCTGGCCGATGCGGACGAGATCGAACTCGAATACGTCGGCCGACGGGCCACCGCCGAAGAACGCCGGAGCGCCCATTCCGGGGATATCGACGCACTCATCCGAGAGTTCGCGGAGGAGTACGAGGCGACTATCCTGACGAGCGACAAGGTTCAGGGCGAAGTGGCCCAGGCCAAAGGGCTCGCCGTCGATTACGTCGAGCCGAAGACACGTACCATCGGCGAGCTCCCGATCGCCGAGTTCTTCGACGAAGAGACGATGAGCGTCCACCTCAAGGCCGAAACCCGCCCCCGGGCCAAGCGGGGCGAGGTGGGCGACATGCACTACGAAACCATCCGGGATGAGCCGAGCACCGAGGACGAGGTCAAGGAGTGGGCTCACCAGATCGTCGACATCGCGAGGGCGGCCAGCGACGGGTTCATCGAACTCGACGAGGACGGCATGCAGATCGTCCAGTACCGGGACTACCGGATCGCCATCGCCCGGCCGCCGTTCGCCGACGGCTGGGAGATCACTGCCGTCCGGCCGATCGTCAAGACCTCCCTCGAAGAGTACGAATACGCCGATGAGTTGCGGGCCCGGTTGCTCGAGCGACAGCGGGGGGTCCTCATCGCTGGATCACCCGGCGCCGGCAAGACCACCTTCGCCCAGGCGGTCGCCGACTTCC